>NZ_JBWLUW010000041.1:0-8573 GCF_057784245.1 Mesorhizobium sp. CNPSo 4671
GTCGTGGAAGGAGGACCAGAGCGTTATCGCCTGGCTCGACACCTTGTAATTCCGCAAAATAATGTCGAGGAACGCGTCACCACCGGCCCAGCAAAAACCACGTGTTCGGCGCGTTCCTTCTCATTATGAACTGCTGCTGATTACTGCAGTAATGGCGAGCTCGCCATTACTTAAGACAGGCATCCATCGCGGCCTTGCGTTTCACGGTCTGACGTTGAAGATCACGCAGCAAGATATCGGCCGCGTCATTGACTTCGAACACGATCCGCTCCGAGCCGTGGTGGCCAAGCTGAACAACGACTGGCCTCTCAAATCTGCTCAAGCCGGTCATCTCCGCTCCTGCGGGGCAACAGACCCTTGGTAGCACTCTTTGCCCAACCGAACGGTTCGGCTGGTCGCCGAGACCGGCCGCTCGCGATCGATGTGCGGTTCTGATGGGTGGGAGGACTGCGCCGCCAATGTCGAGACCTGCTTCTGTGTTTGGCTACCGCTGGAATGTCGACACAGTGCCATCCTCAGCGTCCCCCATGCCAGCCACCACTATACCGTGACTTTTCCACTGCCGGGTTGTAGGCAGCCAGTCATTGCGTGGCGGAAATCGCATCTTCCAATATGGCTGCCCGTTTTGCAAAGCCGAAAAAGTCATGGCGCGCCCGACCGCGTTTCAGTAGCACCGGCGGTCAGCATGGCGCGGATTTTCGAGCACCAGGCGACGATGTGACAGGGACCAGGAACCATGAAAGGGCGTTGGTGGCAATTCCAGATGAAGCAATCGCTTGCGCCAGCGTGCCAGCGGCAAAGAAATATCTTGCGCTGCGCCGACAAAATGCGCTCATGGTGCCATCCCTCCATGGGCAATGTGGGCCGGGAGGGCACCTCTAACGCGACCGATAGACCGAGGAAGGCTCGACCCAATGAGCAGGGTGGCGCGTGAAAATGCGAGTCCAGCTTCGTCGGCGACATTTGCGCCGCTCGAAAATGCAACCTTTCGTTCGATCTGGCTTGCCACGCAGGTCGCCAGCCTTGGCTGGCTAGTTCAAACTGTCGCCATCAGTTGGCTGATGGCGACCATCTCGACTTCGGACGTCATGGTCGCCTTGGTTCAGGCTTCGACCACGCTGCCCGTGTTCGTCCTGTCGATTATCGCCGGGGCCCTGGCAGATAATTACAGCCGCCGCAATCTCATGTTCGCCGGCTGGTGCGCTATAGCGTTATCCTCTGCGATGCTGACTGTTCTTGCGGCGCTGGGGATTTTCAGTCCATGGATGGTTCTCGCATTCAGCTGTTTGGCCGGAGCAGGCGCCGCCTTCACCGATCCTGCCTGGCACGCGTCGGTCGGCGATATTTTGCGAAAACGCGAAGTGCCAGCCGCGGTCACGCTCATTTCGGTTGGCTATAACGCCGTTCGAAGCGTTGGCCCGGCGCTAGGTGGCGTAGTCGTCGCCTCCTTTGGACCACTGACAGCTTTCGCTGTGGCGACACTGACCTATGTAGCGCTGCTGTGGACCATAGGGCGCCGCACATGGGGTGTGCGCGCTTCTCCTCTCCCGCGCGAGCCATTGACCACTGCCATCCATGACGGAGCGCGCTTCACGGCCCTGTCTGCGGAGATCATGGCGGCTATCGCGCGAGGAGCGCTTTTTGGCCTGACCAGCATCTCCATACTCGCGCTCCTGCCTCTCGTCGCCAGGGATCAACTAGGGGGAGGACCAATCGTTTATGGTGTCTTGATGGCTGGCTTCGGGACAGGTGCGTTATGCGTCGGCATTTGCAACAATGTCTTGAGGCGGTCTCTGTCCCAGGAGCGCCTAACAACACTGGCATGCATTGCCTGTGCGGCCTGTTGTCTATCCCTTGCTTTCACTTCCTCAGTGGTGGTGGCGGCTATTGCGCTGGCGCTCGGCGGCGCGGGCTGGGTCGTCACTTGGACGGGGCTCGACGTGAGTATCCAATTGTCAAGCCCAAGGTGGGTCGTTGGTCGCACGCTCTCGATCCATTATGCCCTGTCGTCTGGCGGTATCGCGGCCGGCAGTTGGCTGTGGGGCACAGTGGCTGAGAACTATTCGCTCACTTTGGCCCTGGAGGTTTCCGCTGGTGCGCTCGTAATGGTCGCGGCCACCGGTTTCCTCATGCCGATCCGTCAATGGCAAGATTCTGATCAGGATCCTTTTGGCTTCGAAACGCCGCAGCTCGCCCTCGACGTGAAGCCGAGAAGCGGCCCGATCGTCGTCAAGACCGAGTACGCAATACCGGAGGCGAACGTCGAAGCTTTCCTGGACCGGATGCAGGAACGACGGCGAGTGCAAAGCCGCGTCGGTGCTCGGCACTGGAACCTTCAGCGCGATCTTCAGGATCCATCGCTTTGGACAGAAACCTTTCGCACGCCGACCTGGATGGATTATCTGCGCCTGAATCATCGCCTGACGACGGCGGACAAGGTGTTGGATCAACATCTGCTCGAATTGAACATGGGAATTCCGCCCCATACCAAGCTTTCGATCGAACGACCAACAGGGGCAACCCGCAAGCGGGATCAATCGACGCGATTCTTCTTCCGCCTGTGATCGCAGGGTTGGGCTCGTATGCTTGAGGGCCAGGTGACATGACCGTCTCTGGCTAGCCAAATCTAGTTGAAGCCGGCATTCCGCAACCCCTGTGCGGCCGTGGCGCGGGTCCTCCCTGCTATGAGGCGCTCACGCTATGAACTGCAGTTTCAAGCAACGATCGCGGACGTCGATGAAATGGCTCTCTCCAAGTGCTATCAGCGCAGCTGCCGGCTTAGCGAGTGACGCGCCGAGTTTGCGCCCGGCAAGACTCTTCGAAAGTTCATAGCGGTGTTTTCCAGCACGAGGAGAGAAACGTCTGGAACTAAAAGGGCGCCGTTGGTGCGGACCGGCTCGATCGTTCCGGACGATCGTTGAAGTTCGCGCATTTGCGGCGAGATTGAGCGGGATCTCGCATTCGAAATACCGAGGCGGCAGCGTGTGGCAACCGGTCTTCCATGTAGCAAATGGCCTCAATGCTTCCCCGCGGGCTTGGGAACGCTCATCGTTCGAGACCACGGTCTGCGAGCACCCGGTGCATAACCTCGCGTTTGATCTCGCCAGCGATTTCGTTTCGGACTTGGGCTCCGAGCACCCGCTCGGCATCCGGGTCGCCCAACAGACCATGCTCGGCCATTCGCTGATCTAAGCGGCTTTGAAACTCTTCGCCCATGGCTTCGACCAGCCGATCTTGCATGGCTTCATGTTCGTCGGGAGCGATGCGCCTTAGCACCGTCTCCCAAGGTTGCCAGCGGGTTGCCATGTAGTCGGTGAACTGGTTCGCTTCCCTCTCGCGGACCAAGTCCAGCGCCCGCGCCGCATCCTCCTCACTTACGTGAGAGACCGCCAGGAAACGCATGTCAGGGGCGACGTGACTGAGCTCTAGCGGGTCGCGCAGCCGATGTTGATAGGCCAGGTAGATTTCGATGTCGTCCACGTTTGGGTGTTCGCTGAAGAGTACGTTGATCCTGTCGCGCGCGATCTCGTCCAGCGCGTCCAAGCGGAACGCGACACGGCCGAGCTGGATCAGTTCACCAAGCCGATTATCATATACTCCGTCCTCGACGTCAGAATTGAGCCGAGCGGTCTGCATGCCGTTCCAGTGCAAGGTAACACGATCCTCGCAGGTCGCGTTGGCCTCGGAAGCTTGTGCAAAAAACTGCTCACGCAATCTCGGATTGGCCGCCGCCTGCCGCAAATCGTGAGCCACTGCCTGCCGAAATTCGTCACTACCGTAGTTCACAGTGCCTCGTAGCCGATCCAGGAACTGTGCGTAATCCTGGGCGCCTGGCTCATCCGCAAAGTGCTGCCATTCGGCCAGCGCCGACGTGTCCTCCGCGAGCCAGTGCGCGGCAGACTCATATAAGGATTGCTGCGCAGGCTGCGGCGCTTCAGCCGCCACCAGGTGAGCGAGGACGTCGTCCGGCAGCGGGTTATTCGAGATTTCGAGGTTCTCCAAGTTCGGGTAGCTGAGACTGAGATGCGGCACGAGACCCTCAAGAAGATCCTCAGGCAGGCTTGTCAGCCGGTTGCCGCTAAGATTGAGCGACTGGAGCATGCTCGGAAGACGGTCGGGGAGGTTGGCCAACTGATTGCTGCTGACATCGAGTTCAATGAGCCCCGATGGGAGGGACTCGGGAAGGTTGGTCAGCTGATTGCCACTAACCGAGAGCGAGGTGAGCCTGCTGGGGAGAGCGTCTGGCAGACTGCCTAATCTGTTGCCGTTTGCGTTCAGCATCTGGAGCCCAGCTGGAAGGTTGGCCGGCAGACTGGTCAAGCTGTTATCGGCCACCTCGAGCTGAGAGAGAGTCGCGGGAAAAGCGTCCGGCAAACTGGTCAATCGGTTGTGGCTAATGAAAAGACGCTGAAGACCAAGTGGAAGCCCAGTGGGCAGGTTGTTTAGCTCATTGTGACTGGCGCGCAGTTCCAGCAACCTTGGCGGCAGGACGGCGGGCAAAGCTGTCAGGGAGAGGGAGGACAAATCTAGCGAATGCGAGCCCGTATTGTCCGAAACCCTAATTCGTGCGCGCCCCTGTTGCCGATTTTCGGCATCGCCCTGCCCCTCTTCGACAACCCAGTTGTCCAGGATCTGCGCGCGCGCGGAGGTGGGGGTCCGATACCCCGTAAAGAATTCGACCCAATCCGCCACGGCTCGTCTTAAGCCGCCGCTGTAACCTTCCTGCTCGCCGTCTGCAGAAGGCGCCGAGGAAGAGCCTGCGCTCGACTGTGCCTGTCCTGTATTCATCAATACCTTCTCCGTCGTCAGACCAAAGTAGTACGCGCGCCGCTTCACAAGGCCGCGAAGCTGGTAGTTCCGCAGCGCATGACATTCGAGAGCATGTATTCGGCTGCGGCTCCCGACCCCGGATCGAGCCCTACGGTTTGCACGGATCTCGTTGTGGCAAATGGATCGAATGCGAGGTTTCCTGCCATTTCGTTGACCAGATCCGTCCGCAGGACCGTCAACATGGAAGCGCACTGCTTCTAATAGGCCGACCTGTTTCCGGCGAACTATTGCCGCATCAATCCTGATAACTTTACAGTGCCACCGCCGGTCTCAAGGCGCACCCGACATAGCCCCCTGCGATCACTGTGGAGCGAAGAAACTCAACCCGCGACTGATCGCGCACTTGTAGGCCAAGCTTGTACCTTTTCTCTCATAGCTTGGCATGTTGAATACGACCATGGTGAATTCGGCGTGACCGTCCAACCGGATTCGGTAGCGAAGGAATTGAAGAATGGGCTTACCGTCAGGATCGATCGTAAAATGCTGATCCGCAAAAGCAAGGGTCCCGTCAGAAGTGATCCTGTAGGCATCTATGCGAATTCCTCCTCGCGTCTTGGTCGGCGGCGTATCGCCGGTCGCCGGAGTACACAAACTTAGATCGACAACAACATCCACTTGCTTGCCGCTAGTCAGCGCAAGCTCAATCTCGGGAAGGGTCTGTAATATATGACTGCCATTGGCAGCATTGGCAGTTGTAGCCATAATTATCCCGAACAGGGTTGGTAGCATAGATTTCATAGGCGATCCGATTTACAGTGATGTTGAGAACGAGGGCTCGCCGACGCTATTGCCAATGCCGATTTCGGCAGTGACGATAGAAGCGATCTCGAGGCTCATAGATTGAAATTATTTACGACCAGCCATCCTCACGTTGTAGTCACCGAGGCTCATTACTTGGGCAAGCTTTCGAGAAGCTGACGAGCCCCGCCGCGGCGCCCCGCCGTCGCTGCAGATTGCATGCGGTCTCTAACTTGGCCGTCCAACGGCGGAACAATTCATCACCTGCTGGGGGGCCGATCATGGCGCAGGTGCGGCGCATTGCTGCCGTCGCCGCTGGTAGCGGCAGCGCAGTTCTGCAGAAGGGGCGTCGGCTCCCTCAACCTTGTGTTCGGCGTCACATATGGGCCGGCCTGCACATAGAGCCGGTTGGCACAACAAACGCAGGGTTCGACCTGCGTTGCGATCCTTGGACCAGGATCGCAGCCTGGACAGCCGCGTCTATGTCGGCATCGTCGAACACGATGAACGGTGCATTTCCGCAAGTCCCATGCTGAGCTTCAGGGCCCCAGGGGCGCCCGGGCCATGAGCAGCTGTCCTACTTGCGCTGATCAGGTGAATGTAAGCTCGCGTACCTTTGGTTCTTTTGCGCAACCAGACAAACGGCGCAACGGCTGACGCTAGAGCTGGTTAGGAAACGCAAGTTCCTCGACAGCCTCAACGTTCGTCTTGGTGCTCACGACCGAGTTGACCGACCACGGAAAAGGGGAAATAGGCGCCGCTGGCGCGACTGACCGGGAATTGACCAGCCTAAGGGCGATTTGCCCCTGCCCTTCCCACCCGGTGGCGCACGAATTGTGGCTAACTTCGCCCGCAGGAGGTCGACCGCCTTCTCCAGCGCTTCGCCGAACACCCAGCTCTGGACGTCGGCTATGGCGACAAACTCGGCCATGGTTTCAGGCTTGGCCTTCATGTTGAACTGGGGATTGCGGCCGGTGCGGTGCCGCCGCCGTGCCCGTTTCGCCGGAGGCGATCCTGCGACACCACAAATCGCCTGCAGGATCGTTCCGGGCGCGGGCTGAAGCCGATCGGCATGCGCCGGAGCCAGTATTTGAACAATCGGATCGCGAGCAGGAGCATCGGCGCATCAAGCGCTGGCGCTGCCGACGCTGGTTTTAAATCGACACGCCCCCGCGGTCACCCTGTCCGGTATCGAGGGTCCACACGTTGGCCGCGGCGCGTCCATCTCCCGTTCCTTTGGCAGGGGCGACCACACACCCCGCAGCCGCAACAACGAAAGGCACCCTAGGTCCCATCGTTCGAAAAGCCTGCTGCCGGGAGGAGGTGGCAGCGGGCTCGAGATGCAGCGCAAGACACGCCGCATTCCGCGTCGGCACCTCATTTGAGGGGGGTAGATGCCCGACACCAGAATCTTAACGATCAGCGCGCTTATATTGCGATGCACAAATTATATACCGCAATGCGACAACGTTACTCGGGCTCCGTCGGATTTCCTCTACACCGCCTGATGCCGGAGACGCGCATCTGACAATGCCGATCACTTACCGGCGCGCCACCGGGACCACGAATCTTCTGGAACGTCTGTTTGTCGAGGAGCGGCGGATCGGCAGCCGCCGCAAGAAACTCGATGCAAAGAAACGCCCGGAAAGCGCTGAAACGTCTTGTCGGGCGCAATTCCGGCGCCGAGACAGCAAGGCTTTATAATATCAGCAAGCCGACCGTATCACGCATCGCCGCCGCCCCATTGCCAGACCGGGGAGCCATGAAAGCCGGATGTGGACGCCCCTTAGCCAGCAAGAGGTGGATTTGCAGTTTTGAGACGTGGGTCGCGTGCATCCATGTATCCGGCCTCTTGATGTAGCCACAGCTGCTGGCCTTGATCGGCATCCGCGGATCGGTGCCCAATCGATGATACGGGCTCGAAAGGCCCTCCGAGGCAGTCGGGTTTGCCTCGCTCCGAGGTCGATGACCTTTTTCCCATCACTTCAATCTCACACTCACAAGCTATGAACGCTCAAGTTCGGCCCCGGTCAGGCGGTGGTTTGCCGGAGTGTTCGATCGGCGCAGCAAGCGACGCGGTCTGCATACCATTGCTGCGTCGGGCCTATCGCAGCACGGCATGCGTGCCAACGATCAGCAGCAACCCCCAGCGCATCTGTTTGTCTGGGCATATAAGTCAGATTTTTGTCAGGTTCGACGAGTATGTCCGCAACAATAGCGCGACCACTTCCGTACCCGCCCGCTCGCCTGGCAGACACACACAGGAGAAAGACATGCCAAGGCGTTATCAAAGTAACCCACGCAACACCGCGACCATCAGCTACAAGGGCCATCATTCCTGCCGCAGATCATCGCTCATGCAGTCCGGCTCTACAGGGTTCCCTTGAGCCTGCGTTTGCTCGAGGAAATGCTGCCGGGAATGCGGAAGCGTGGTTTGCGGGTTTCGTCTGAGACAAACGCGGGTGGGCATGAAATTCGGTGCGTGTCACGCTCGCCGCTTGCGCCTCCGAAAAGAAGGCTGGACCTGGACGAGGTCGTCATCACCATGGCCGGCAGGAAATACTCGTTGTGGCGCGCTATCGACCAAGATGGCCATAGGTTCGACGAGATGGATCAAACGGGGCGCTGATGCTGCGATATATTCTCCGGCGGCTTTTGACCGCCATACCGACGCTGTTCGTTATCGTGACGATGGCGTTCTTCCTGATGCGCGTCGCGCCAGGCGGGCCATTCAACCAGGAGCGGGGGCTGAGCCCCGAGATCAAGGCCAACCTTGAAGCCCAGTTCGGCCTCAACGATCCGCTCTGGCTGCAATATGTCCACTATCTCGGCAATCTCTTGCGCGGCAATTTCGGCCCGAGCTACAACATGCCGGACTTCACCGTCACCGAACTGTTCGCCAAGGGCCTGCCCATTTCCGTCCAGCTCGGTGCCTCGGCGCTGATCCTGGCGCTGCTGCTTGGCAGCGTGCTCGGCACCATTGCCGCGCTCAACCAGAACAAGCT
>NZ_JBWLUW010000042.1:0-7036 GCF_057784245.1 Mesorhizobium sp. CNPSo 4671
GGGCGGCTTGAGCGCACGTGGGTTCAAAATCGTCACAGGGGGGACAGATACGCCATTCACGATGGTTGACCTCAGAACGCGTGGGCTGACGGGCGATGTCGCGCAGAAGGCATTAGAAGCTCATGGCGTGACAACGAACCGCAATCTTGTGCCGCAAGACAGGGAGCCACCGAATGTCACCTCGGGGCTCCGGATGGGAACGTCCGCAATTGCAGCTCGTGGAATGGCTGATCCGGAAGCATCTGAACTAGCAGAGATCATTGCCAACGTTTTAGATCGACTTGCAGCGAATCCAGGCCAAGGGCTGGAAATCGACGTAGACATTGCCGAACGAGTGTCGACCCTGGCGCAAACGTTCCCGCTATACCCCACCTAACCAGTGGGGCAAATGTTCCTCCAGCTGTCATCCCTGGCAGTGCCCACACGGTAAGCGGCACAGGATCAGCGTGCACAGAGCGCGGACACTCGGACATGTTCCCTGCAACGCGGCAAACTGCCCTAAACAAGGCCAAACTCAGAGCGGACTACAATATGACTCCGTACGTACTTACCGTATCTTGCAAGTCAACGCGTGGTATTGTAGCTGCGATCTCGACTTTTCTATCAGATCAAGGCTGCAATATCGTTGACAGCTCGCAGTTCGACGACCTAGACACCGGAAAATTCTTCATGCGAGTGGGCTTCATCTCGGAAGAAGGTGTCCTGGCGCCGCAATTGAAGGAGAGCTTCAAGCCGATCGCGGATAAATTTGAAATGAAGTCGGAGCTGTTTGACGGCGAAAGCAGGATGAAGGTCCTGCTGATGGTGTCTCGCTTCGGCCATTGTCTGAACGATCTGCTCTACCGATGGAAGATCGGCGCTCTGCCAATCGACGTCGTGGGGGTCGTCTCCAACCACTTCGATTACCAGAAGGTGGTCGTCAATCACGACATACCCTTCCATCACATAAAGGTAACCAGGCAAAACAAGCCGCAGGCAGAGGCTCAACTCATCGAAGTTGTCGAA
The DNA here is from genome assembly GCF_057784245.1 of Mesorhizobium sp. CNPSo 4671. NCBI lineage: Bacteria > Pseudomonadati > Pseudomonadota > Alphaproteobacteria > Hyphomicrobiales > Phyllobacteriaceae > Mesorhizobium > Mesorhizobium sp. CNPSo 4671. Next base: position 1,006 of record NZ_JBWLUW010000042.1, read on the forward strand.
CAGACCGCAACCGAGTTGATCGTGCTTGCCCGCTACATGCAGGTTCTGTCGGATGCTCTTTGCAAGCGGATGTCTGGCCAGATCATCAACATCCACCATTCTTTCCTGCCGAGCTTCAAGGGTGCCAACCCATACAAACAGGCTTACGAGCGTGGGGTGAAGCTGATCGGTGCCACGGCGCATTACGTCACAGCCGATCTCGACGAGGGGCCGATTATCGAGCAAGACACAGTTCGCGTCACACATGCACAAAGCCCAGAAGATTACGTCTCGCTGGGCCGCGATGTGGAGAGCCAGGTGCTGGCGCGCGCTGTCCATGCGCATATTCATCACCGCTCTTTCATCAACGGCAATCGCACCGTCGTCTTCCCGGCAAGCCCCGGCAGCTTTGCGTCAGAACGGATGGGGTAGCCCTTTGGCCCATATCGTCGACGGTAAGTCCGTAGCGGCATGTGCCGATAATGCGGCGGAAGATTTCTTCGGGGGAATGGCATGAAGGTTGTGGTGCTTGGGGCCGGCGTTGTCGGAACGGCGGCCGCCTACTATTTGGCCGCCGATGGCCATGAGGTCACCGTCATCGAGCGCCATCCGGCGCCTGCGCGCGGCACCAGCCAGTCCAATGCCGGCCTGGTGTCGCCGGGCGACGCCACCGCCTGGGCCTCACCGGCGGCGCTGAAGACCTTCCTGCGCGGGCTCTGGAACCATGATCTCGGCATCAAGGTGCGGCTGCGCTTCGATCCCTATTTCCTCACCTGGAGCCTGCGTTTCCTGCGCCAGTGCACGGTGGCCCGGCTGCGCGCCAACAGCCAGGTCAAGCTGCGCCTGGCGCTCTATTCGCGCGAGTGCATCAACGCCATCTCCGCCGATACGGGGATCGGCTATGACGAGCGCAAGAAAGGCATCCTCTACTTCTTCCGCTCTCAGCACAGTCTCGACACCGGCACCGACAATTATCGCTATCTGGCCGAGCATGGCCTGCCGATCGAGATCGTCGGCCGCGACCGGCTGATCGAGCTGGAGCCTGGCCTCGCCGGCGCAAAGGACAAGATCGCCGGCGGTGTCTATTCGCCGATCGACCAGACCGGTGATTCCCGGCAGTTCGTGGAAAGGCTTGCCGCTTATTCGGCCGAGAAGCTCGGCGTCAAATTCCTCTTCGGCACGACCGTCGAGGGCCTCGATATCGTGGGCGACCGTGTGCGCGCGGTGATGACCTCGGCCGGACCGGTTGCCGGCGATGCCGTGGTCATCTCGATGGGCCCGGAAAGCGGCCTGCTTGGTCGCCGCTATGGCATCGATCTGCCCGTCTATCCGGTGAAGGGTTACACCGCGACCATACCCCTGGAGGATGAGAGCAAGGGGCCAACCATGGGCGGCGTCGACGAAGACCAGCTGATCGCCTATTCCAGGCTGGGCAACCGCCTGCGCCTCGCCTCGACCGCCGAATTTACCGGCTTCGACCGCACGTTCCAGCCGCGCGACTTCGTCCCCATGTTCAGGACCGGCAAGGAGCTGTTCCCAGGCGCCTTCGATAAGAAGAAAGCCGAACTCTGGGCCGGACTGCGGCCGATGATGCCGAACTCAGTGCCGGTCATCGGCCGGGCGCGTTACAAAAACCTCTATCTCGACACCGGCCACGGCCATGTCGGCTGGACCATGGCCTGCGGATCGGGAAAATTCCTCGCCGACCTAGTCGCCGGCCGCGTCCCGGATATTGATCCGCGAGGGTTGGTCTACAGGAACTGAGGTGCGGGGCAAGTATCCGGACCGCCCGTCGCCATTGGGGCGAAGAGGTCGAGACTGCCCTTTCCGCGACCCAGAGCGAACTCGGTCATGCGGTCAAGCACAAGCCGAACGGGTGCGCCGCGCCGCGCAAGGCTTTGGCGCGCATCCCGAACGCATCGAGGAAGTCCTCAAGCGGAATTCCGAGTCGACTGCGCGGAGCTGGGGAACAGATTGAACAATCTGATGACTTTCTTTGTGAAGGAGCCCACATGCGAGCCAGCATCATCGATGGAAAAGCCTATGCCGATCGTCTTGCCGCACGGATAACTGCCGCTCTGCCAGCCTTCATGGAAAAGGCTGGGCGCCCGCCGGGCTTGGCGGTCGTGCTTGTCGGCAGCGATCCGGCAAGCGAAATTTACGTCCGCAGCAAGGGCCGCAAGACGCGGGAACTGGGCATGGCCGGCTTCCAACACATCCTACCGGAGGAGACGCGCCAGGACAAAATCTTGCGGCTGATCGAAGAATTGAATGCGGACGATGCAGTAGACGGCATCCTCGTACAGTTGCCTCTTCCGGCTCACATTGATGAGCTAACTGTCATCCGTGCGATCGATCCCGACAAGGATGTCGATGGTCTTCACCCCGAAAGCGCAGGTCGTCTGGCCGCCGGGCGACCAGGCCTGATACCCTGTACGCCGCTCGGGTGCCTCATGCTTTTGCGGGACCAGTTGGGCGACCTGACGGGACTTGATGCAATTGTTATCGGCCGCTCGATCCTCGTGGGCAAACCGATGGGACAGCTATTGTTAGGAGCGAACTGCACTGTAACAATGGCGCATTCTCGAACGCGGAGCTTGGCTGACAAGGTGCGACAGGCCGATATCGTAGTGGCGGCAGCGGGACAAGCCGAAATGATCGAGGGAGACTGGATCAGGCCGGGAGCAACGGTGATCGATGTAGGAACCACGAGAGCGGTTTTGGACGGCAAGAAGCGGCTTGTTGGTGATGTGGACTTCGCAGCCGCTTTCGAAAGGGCGAGAGCCATTACACCAGTGCCCGGAGGCGTTGGGCCGATGACGATCATGACGCTAATGCACAACACGATACTGGCGGCACACAACCGCGAAGGGTTTCCGCATTTACAGTTGTGGTAGGTAAAAATCGTGAGAGAGCGACCTATATCCGAAGACACACGCATCGCACCCTATCGTCCACCAAGGTGCCCCCCAAGCCGTTGTATGCCCGCTTCGCTGCCGACCGATGGTCCACGAAATCCCTTCGCCGCTTCCCCTGACCTTTTCTGAACCGCCGGGCGCCGACGTCCCAAGTCCCAAGTCAGACCATTACCGGCCTCGCTCCCCTGCCCTCTCGGCGCACTCACTTACGCGGCATGCAATAGACACCCTCGGATTCCATCAGTACCGCGCCACCCTTCAACTCGCTCAGTGCGCCGACCCACGCTTCGGAATAAGTGCGGCTGGCATCCACGGCGGTCAGCCAGAGTACGCGATTGTCGGCCAGTTCGACTTTAACTTCCTGCTGCAAAGGGCTTGCCTGCATTGGTCTGTTGATAGTGGCGCTTGATTCTGACATTGCCAGCTGGGAACTCGGCTTCGTTGCTGCCGTAGTTCAGCACAAATCCAGTGTGGTCCTCAGCCACTGAGCCACTGCCATCACGCTCACACACGATCTTGGCGGCGGTCTTGCAATCCCATTTCAGTGATGCGGGCCACATAGGATTGTCCACGCTTGAGCGCGGCTTCTCGCTCTGACCAGCCGCCGCGGTCAACGCTGCGCCTGTGTTCAAAATTACCGTGGACACGAGAAGCGCCTTGAACACTACAAACCTCCCTGAATTGCAACCCCATAGTACATGGTCCTGCGTGATCGCCAGGCTCATGGCATGGTGAGATTGAACCAGCTTTTCTGGCGCAAGCCGTTCGCGTCATCATACTCGATGAACCAGGGCTTTCCGCGCATCGGTCGAGAGATAGCGTAGTAGGTGGGGCCATTACCAAGGGCATGCCCTCGATCATTCCCCGCGGTCTGGATTGTTGCCGTCACCACCTTACCGTCGATTTCGATTTCGACCCGACGTAATCCGTCTCCATTACGCCCACCGAGGGCGTTGGTTTTGAAAACGACGGACAACGAGAGCCTATCGGCCGCGATGCGGCAGATGTTTCGTTCTTGACCTAAGCCCGGCCGATCGGATTCGGAGCTGCCAACTGCTTGCCAGCCAGACGTACGATCCTCATACTTCTCAAATCTCGCCGCGCTGGAGTTGGCTTGCGGACAGGTCGGCCAATTACTTCCATCGCCGCAATCAACTTGTAAATTGGCGGGTGGCACGAGGGGGTGCCTTGCCAGTCGCCGGACAGACATAGGAGGACCTGACAGCCCCATTCCGACGCTTTTGATTGGGATGATAGAGCTGCTGCGCCCGCGATAGCGACGGCACCCCCCAGTAGAAATTTGAGTATGGTCATAGCCTTTTCCTCGCTGCAGATTTGACAGTTTACTATGGATGATCCGCGCGAAAAAGGACAGGTCAAAAAAGGCAGGTTTGTGCGAGTACATCGATTTATGAAACGAGATGACGGAGGCGTGGTCAACAACCCGCTGCGCGTCAACGTTGCTCTGACGCTTGAGCGGGAGAGAGCCAGACGCGGCCTATCCCATATGCACATGGCCGAGCTGTTTCGGACCGCCGACGGCGAGAAACTCGCCTACCGAACCTATATTCAGACTGTGCGTCAGAAAAATAATGTCACATTGACGACGCTGCAGATCATGGCAGACGGCTTGGAAGTGTCTGTTGCAGGACTGCTCTCCGGCGGTAAGAAAGTTCCGGAATGGGCGCATCGGTTGGACGAAAATGCGATCCGCAAGCGGCTTTCGCACATCATCGATTTTGAGCGACAACGACGTACTTTGCACCGCTATGAGATGGCCAAACTCATCGGCGTGGCGGAGGCGACATTCACGAAACTGGAACGTGCGAGCGGCAACGTCAGCGTGGACACGATTGCCGCGATCGCCAAGGTGTTGAAACTTGATCCAGCGACCTTCCTCTTTTCCGAAAAAATCCCGCCAGCAGCTGATCTACCTGTTTCCGATCAGCCGGGGAGGTAGGCTTCCTTTCGAGAGCCGATCGAGCCTAGACCCAGCAAACATCGATCGCACTGATGGCAATTTCACATGGGGCCTGATTGCATGCAGGTCAGCTCAGTCCTTCGCATGCAGGGATGTGGCTAGACTGCTCGTCGATAGGTCCAGAGCTGTGCCGGCGGTATGTTGCGGACGACGAAGTCATAGTGGGAAACCACGTAGCGGTCGGGCATCTTTATCACCGGCGACAGAGGCCCATAGGTGATCTGAATCACCGGCCGTCCGGCAGGAATGCGGGCAAGCAGGTCCTCTATCAGGGCAACGCGCTGTTCCATAGGAAAGCTCAACAGCGGGACTGCACTGAGCACACAATCGAACTGTTCACCTTTGCGCTCGCCCAAAACTTCATTCAGCGCAAATGCGTTGCCCAATCTGAAGTCCACGCCCGGGAAGCGTTGCACCAGGCCGTTGTAGAAATTCCTGGAGTATTCGACCGACACCAACTGATGCGGTTTGATGCCCCTCTCCAGGATTGCCTTCGTGATGACGCCGGTTCCCGCACCAAGCTCCAGGACCGGCATTCCGGACCGCGGGTTGATGACGCTTGCCATCCGGCGCGCCGCATAAATCGAGTGGGGATGAGGGCTCCTACGCCCTTCTTGTCCTTCTGCCAGCCTTTGAAGAATTGCACTTCTTCATCAAACCTCTTGCCGAGCAGCTCCTTCAGTCGGAAAACCATATCCACTCCTTGCTTGCGCCCTCACCCTAGGTCATCTGGCAAGCGCGTTGTGGCCAAGCCCTGCGGTATTTGCAAGCCCGTTGCGACTTGCTTGCGTGTTAAAGCCCGACACAGGCGGTCACGAACAGCGAGGGCCTCTTGCGGTCTCAGGGCCACGCGATTTTGCTCTTCGCCCGTGCCCCTCTTCCTTCTTGACTAGCCCGAGCCGACAGCCTATCTCACAGCCGCTTTAGCACTCGGCACCCGTGAGTGCTAACAACGCTCCGGCAACGGACAACCTTTCAATCTCCGCACCAGGGACATCCAAAACATGGCAAAGTCGAAGTTCCGCCCGCTTCATGACCGCGTGGTCGTTCGGCGGGTCGAATCCGAATCCAAGACCGCCGGCGGGATCATCATCCCGGATACGGCGAAGGAAAAGCCGCAGGAAGGCGAGATCATCGCCGTCGGCTCCGGCGC
>NZ_JBWLUW010000043.1:0-7871 GCF_057784245.1 Mesorhizobium sp. CNPSo 4671
TAACCGAGGAAGACAAATAGGTCGGAACTATCGCAGCAATCGACGGTGCCTATCTGCGAAATGCTGAAATATTCTGTACACTCAAAAGAGGCCGTGCTTTCCTGAAGCTCCCTTGGACCTTCCTCCAGGCACAAGGCACCAAGAATGTTAACAATAATCAGGGGAACTAGAGGCCATGCGTGTAATATCAACTATGGGTTACTTCTGCGCTGCACTTGCACTTGCTGTTGCGGCGACACCATCTGCCCGAGCCTCTGTGCTCGATGACGTCAAGCAGCGCGGCGTGCTCAACTGCGCGACCGGCGATGGCATCCCGGGCTTCAGCTATCTTAATCCCAAGACGTCAAAGCTGGAAGGATTGGACGTTGACTTATGCCGTGCTACGGCAGCTGCCGTTCTGGGCGATCCGGACAAAGTCAAGTTTGTAACTGTTACTGGCAAGAGCCGTTTCAACACGGTGACGACGGGGCAGGCAGACGTCGGCTATTTTTCTACCACTATTTATCCTGTTCGAGAATCGGCGATCGCAGTCGATTTTCTGCCGCTCTACTTTTACGATGCCGGCGGGTTTATGGTAAAGACGTCATCCGGCGTTGAGACGGTTAAGGATCTTGCCGGTGGAACGATTTGCACGACACAGGGAACCGCTACAGAGGTTGCCCTTGCGAACCTATTCAAGTCTCAGAACATAACGAACATCAAGGTTTTGACGTTCGATTCCGACGACAAGGTGTTTGCGGCTTTGGGCAGCGGCCGGTGCAACGCGATGGCAACGGACAAAACTGCCCTAGCCGGTTGGCGCGGCAGCTCCCCCAAACCCGAAGACTACAAAATCCTCCGGGAAGGAACCGGCAAATCGCCATTTGCCGGCTTCGTCGCTGCGAATGACTCGAAATGGCGCAACCTGTTGAGATGGACTGTCTTCGGGCTGTTTCAGGCGGAGGAGTGGGGTATCACGGCTGCCAACGTGGAGGAGATGAAAAAATCATCCGATCCGGTCATCCGAAAGTTTCTCGGCGCGGAGAGCGGTTTCGGCACGGACTTCAACGTATCCAATAGCTTTGTGGCCGATATGATCAAAGCCGTCGGCAACTACGGCGAGATGTACGACCGCAACCTGGGCCCGAAGACGCCCTATTATATCGACCGAACTGGCACCCCCAATGCCTCATGGGTTAACGGCGGGCTCCTGTACTCGCCTCCTTGGGAGTAGGCGGAGTTCGGCGTCGATCAACGATCCTCGCGCGCAACGCCATCGGCTAAGCGATACGTTGCTTGGGTGCGATACAAGCTGACTCATGGTGCCATAGTAGCGGCCGTTGTTGGGTTTGTAATACTAGGGGGGTGGGCGATCCAACAAAACCTAGCAAGCCGTGGCATCGACTTCAGTTTTGCTTATTTGTCTGCACCTTCCCGATTCAGCATAAGCGAGGGGTTGGCGCCCATCTGGAGCGGGTGGGCGCCAATTTTCGATACTGTGGACGCCGCATCATCCAATCTGGAGATGCTGGAAGCGGGCCTCTTCAACACGGTCAAAGTTGCCCTTCTGGCCATCGCATCCTCGACAATGATTGGAGTTGTTTTAGGCGTTTTTCGTTTGTCGACCAATTGGCTAGTTCGGAATCTGGCCTTCGCGATTGGCGAATTCATCCGGAACACGCCCATACTGATCCAGCTGATGTTCTGGTATTTTGCGGTGTTGCTGCAGTTGCCTTCGGCCGCGAGCACAACAACCGTCCATAGATGGTTTGTTGCAGAGCAATCCGGAATCTTTTTGCCGCTACCACACGTAGCCGAGAGCTCGGGGCCCGCGTCAGTTCTATTGGTCGCCGTCGCAATCGCTTTCCTGGCGACAGCGTGCCTGCGCCGCTTCCCTGCGCGGTGGCGCATCGCGCTATTGGGCGCCGGACTATGTTTCGTTGGTGCGAGTTACGCGACAGGTTTGCGTATTGATCTTGATTTGCCGGTGCTTGGACGTTTCGGCGCGACCGGCGGATTGCACTTCACGCCAGAAATGTCAGCTATCCTGATTGCCATCATGGTAAACAGCGCAGGCTACATCTCTGAGATCGTTCGTGGTGCAATCGAAGGCTTGTCTAAGGGGCAGTGGGAAGCGGCGGCGGCACTGGGTTTGTCGCGGCGCGATACGATCAGAGACATCGTCCTTCCACAAGTATTCCGAATTATCATACCTTCTCTCACCAACCGCTATATCAGCCTCACAAAGGATACGTCCATCGGAATTGCGATAGGCTTTCCGGACTTGTTTAGCGTTAGCGGCACTGTGGCCAACCAGACTGGCCGGGATTTCGAGACCGTCATTGTCGTCATGGGGGTTTACCTGCTCCTCAGTTGGGCAATCAGCGCGTTGACGAACGTTGTAAATAGACGGTTCGCCCTGGAGAGAGCCTGATGGTCACGACATTGCATAGCTGGGCCAGCCGCAACCTTTTTGCGAACCCTATTGATTCCATTCTTTCGATACTCATCGCCGCAGCGCTTGGCTGGCTTTCAGTGGTCTTGCTGCATTGGGTCATCTGGGAGGCACACTGGGCAAGGATTTACGAGAGCCTTCGGTTGCTGCTATTCGGGATGTATCCGGTGGAGCAAACATGGCGTGCCTGGTTGACGCTTGCCATTCTGTGCACTGCGGTCGGCTCCATCCAACTGCCTTGGTCGCGCCGATTTGGTGTAGCTATATGGCTGACTGCCTGCGCGGCTGCAGTATTGGTCCTGGCTCCGCCCGGGCTTGACCGCTGGGGTGGACTTCTGCTCAGCATCATGCTCACGGTCGTCGTTTCAACGGCGTCTCTGCCGCTCGGCATTGTGCTCGCGTTCGGCCGCTCCAGCAAAAATCCCAGTCTGAGGGCCTGCTGCACTGGCTACATCGAGGTGATGCGGTCGGTGCCGCTGATCCTCGTCGTCTACTGGATCTGGATCACCGCGCCGCTGTTCATGCCGGAAATTTCGATATCCTCGCTTGCCCGCGGCATGGTCGGATACACCATCTTCAATGCCGCTTATGTGGCCGAATATGTGCGCAGCGGGTTTCAAGCCGTGCCGCGCGGTCAGGAGGAAGCGGCTCGCTCATTGGGCATGTCGGCCTGGACGATTGCGACTGAAATAGTTCTGCCGCAGGCTCTCCGGGTAGTCCAGCCGGCGCTGGTCGGTAACGTGCTCGACGTTTTCAACGGCGCGACGCTTGTGTTTATCATCGGACTGATGGACTTCCTGCGCGCCGGACAATTGATATTAGCAGATCCAAATGCCAGTGGTCAGACAAATGAAGTCTACGTATTCATGTTCGCTGTATATTTCGTTATCGGCTCGGCAATTACTTTTGGATCGCGCCGGATGGAGGCCCATATGCATAGGAGTACGCGTTGATGATAATACGGTCCGATGAGTCTGAGCCGGCGATGGTAGCCTTTGACAAGGTAAACAAGTTTTATGGTTCGTTCCAGGCATTGCGCGACGTGACCTTGTCGGTGGCGGCCGGTGAGGTGCTGGTTCTGATCGGCGCCAGCGGCTCGGGCAAGTCCACACTGATTCGCTGCGTCAATGGGCTGGAGACGCATGAGAGCGGTTCCTTGGTGGTTGACGGATTTTCAATGCCAACGATCAAGGACTTGGAATTCGGGGGGGGCGAGAAGGCCCTCCATCAAATCAGGCGCGGCGTAGGAATGGTCTTCCAGCAGTTCAACCTATTTCCGCACAAGACGGTGATGGAAAACATCGCACTTGCTCCGATGCGCGTCCGCGGCAAGTCGCGCGACGAGGCGCAGTCTATCGCAATGCGTCTGCTCGAACGTGTCGGGCTGCGAGATCAGGCGCAAAAATATCCCGGCAAGCTGTCGGGCGGCCAGCAGCAGCGCGTCGCGATTGCCCGTTCGCTGGCGATGGAGCCGCACGTTATGCTATTCGATGAACCCACTTCGGCACTCGATCCAGAATTGGTCGGCGAGGTGCTGGACGTCATGCGCGAGCTCCGCACTGATGGCATGACAATGATGATTGTCACGCATGAGATGGCTTTCGCCCGCGAAGTTGCCGACCGCGTTATCTATATGGATAATGGTGCGATCGTGGAGGCGGGGCCGCCCGCGCAGATCTTCGACAAACCGAATAGCGAGCGCACCCGGACGTTCCTATCGCGCGTGCTCAAACACTGACATCAAACGCGTTTCACAATACTGCGATGCCGTCCGGGGGGGTGCCAGCCCAGAACGGGCTGACCGATCCGATAATCTCCCCTCTCTCCGAATTTCCACGTGCGTTGCGTTCCTTCCAGATTAACTGTAGATCTTGGGTCGTATTGGGCCTCAAATGGACGACTGTCGATCCTTCTGTACTCGCGCTCGAAAGTTCTAGTTTGATTTCATTGTGGACCCTTGGTGATCCGCGGGTTTTCGGTGGTGACGCCCACAGGCACATTGCGATACGGAGCTCTTGGCCCCATGACGTTAGATCTCAAGGGAGACAGTCGTTGCCCAGTCAAAGCTGCGGCGGCGGCAGAAGATTTTCAACGGGAGCCTTGGGCGCGTACGGCAGCGGAAGCCACGCACTTGTGCCGAGAAACGCGCGTTGATCGACCTTGCGAGCGCGAGGAACCGCGGCGAGTCCCGCCGTTCTAGGCAGGCGGAGATCGACCGCTCTTTTCAAATCTTCATGTCATCCTTCGACACGCCCTAGCCCGGCTTATTCATGACGGATCTGGGTTTGTTTTCCGCTGAGCGGCGGACAGGTGGCGGCTCGGCGTCCTTTTCACCGCGGCTGTGTCTGGACTTGTGAACGCGCTGGAGGGTGGAGGCTGTGTGGTTTCGGCGGGGTCTGCTGCGCCGGCGGTCATGGTCCTGCCGGTAGCAGATTGCTGGCGATCGCCCTGAACAGACTTGCCTCGGGACAGGCGGCGGCGAAGGCCAGGCGGATGCGAGAGACGGTTTCGATGACGCGGGCGCCGAGCTTGAGCAGCCTGAGCCGCAGCGTAGCGAACTCGGCGTTGCGCATATGATGGGTCGTGGGCGCCGCCCCGCGCAGGGTGAGCATCAACCAGTATGCGGCGGTGTGCAGGACAAGACGGACCTGGTTGGCAATCGGTGAGCGGCAGGAGGTGCGGTCGGAGGCGAGCTGGCTCTTGTGCATCTTGATCAGGTTCTCGGCCTGGCCGCGGGTGCAGTAGAGAACGTCGTAGATGTGCTCGGCGGAGCCTTTGTCGAGATTGGCAACGACGAAGCGGATGTCGAGGCCGAGGGTGGTTGCCTCGATGCGAGCGCTGCGGCGTTCGGCCTGCCAGGACTTCGCCCTGTAGCGGTCTCGGCATAGCCGCGCAGCACAGGCTTGCGCTCGAGCGCGCGGCGGGTGCGGATGTCGTCGGCGCTCTCGTCGACGAGCCGCTGCAGAACCTTGTTGCCGGGTACGCCGAAGAGGTGGTCGATCGCATTGTTCTCGCACCAGGCCATGACTTGCGCCCAGCCGTAATGGCTGTCGCCACGGATCAGGATGCGGGTGGTCGGCCAGCGGGCGCGGATGCGGCGTACGAGACGGCGCATATGGCCGCGGATCTCCTTGCCCGCCGGGGTCTTGCCAGGACGCAGGATCATGGCGACCGTGCGTCCTGTCGCGGCGTCGTAGATGTGGATCGGCAGGAAGCAACGCTCGTCGTAGTGGGCGTTGAAGAGCGAGAGCTGCTGATGGCCGTGAACGACATCCACCGTGTCGTCGATGTCGACAAGCGTGACGCTTGCGGGCGGCGCGGCATAGCTCGACAGCCAGAGATCGACCAGCACCCAGCTGAGCCGGATGACGGTGCGCAGGTCAGGCAGGTTCTCCAGCCGCGAGCAGGTCGGCTGCGAGCACAGGTCAATCCCGCAGGCGAGCTTGAAGGCCGGGTCGGTACGCAGTCGGTCGAGATCATTGGCGTCCTCGTAGCCGCACGCGATCGCAAAGAATGCGGGCGCGCAGAACGTCGGCCATGCCGTGCGTCACCCGCTCTGGATCGCGCCGATCGTGGATCACCGCGGCCAGCCTGTCGGCCAATTGCAAGCGACGCTCGGCTGCGGCCAGAAGCATGACGCCGCCACCCGAGGTGATGCGGACGCCGTCAAACGCAGCTGTGATCTTCTAGCGTCCGACGGCTGGAAAAGACAGCGGCAGCAACGTATTCTCGGTCATGGCGGGGTGTGGCTCGCGAGATGCGGTGGGAGGGTTGGCCTAAGCAACCGACTCCTACGCCAAATCAATTGCTTAAGCCACATCCGCCAGCCTCAAAGCCCATCGTCGTGCATAAGAGGGGCTAGCGCCTGCAGTTCACGCATCCACACCACAAGGGTTGTTCGGAAAGAAGTGGTGCGCATTCCCTCGCATGATTTGTTCGATCAGCGTCGGCATGTCCTCGGCAGCGAGCCACCCGCTCGCGACGAGTTGGTGCACAGCCTCGACGATACCGCGTCGTGCCAAAATAGCATGCCCGTAAATGGGTTCGGCGGCTACAAGGTCGCCACCAAACGTAAAGATCTTGTTCGATGGTACCGCGACCAAAAATTCGGTCAAAAAGCGGGTGCTCGCGACAGGATTTAGCATCCATGCCCAGCACATATCGATGTACGCATTTGGGTATTGCTTCGCAAGCGCAATAAACTCATGTTCATACGGGTACCCAATATGCATCAACACGAAGTTTACGTCCGGATAGTCCTGCAACAAGCGACAGAGGTCAGATGCATTGCGTCGGACGCGGTCAACTTGCATGACGCCGACTGAAGCCAAATATCCCGTGTGCAACTTCACCGGCAAGCCATACTCTTCAGCCTTACCTATGCAATATCGAAAGAGAAAATCTTGCACTGCTTTCAGATCATCTGCGCCAAGCGAATGGCGAGCCCCAATAAGATCCGCTTGGTTCGGGAAAAGGCGAGCGGCAAGACTTTTAGTGACTGGAGCGAAATCTAAGGCACGAGTGTACGCAATCTGGCACTTCACCGCCACGGCCTTGGACCCGTACCTTCGGAAATAGTCATCGATAATCGAAAGCCATTCGTCGAGCGAGTTCGGGCGTAATCCCGTTTCTTCCTCGATTCGCACGAAATCCGCGGCACTGCACCGACAAAGACTTAGAATGCTGAGGTCTTGCGCAAGGATATTAGGTGTAGCACTCTCCATGAACGAACTTTGCAACGCGTTTACGTGGCAAAATTCTATATTCGAACGCCTCAGAATATCCGTGTAAAAGCCAGGCCTAACGAACTCGTGGTACTTTTCCGCAATCTGCGGAAACGTATCGCTTGTAAGGTCGATTTCGCCGTAAAGACCACGAAAAGTGTGACGAAGCGCCAGTCCGTAACCCGTATTCCTTATCCGTTCCCAGTACGGTGCCACTAGGAGATATTTTTCTTCGCTCCTGAGGCTAGGGTTTAAGAAGCTTTGAAAGTCTTTCTGTGGCATACCGCAGACGACAAGGTCCTCCGCAGCATAGTCTTGGAAGAGATAAGACCAATCGTTTGACTGGAAAAATCTCGGGTGTACTACTCCCTCGACGCGCTGTCGCTCTTCGATCAAATGCTCGTGAGTATCCACAAAGGGGGTCTGCTCAACGCATTCGCGGATTTTATGGCGGAGGTCAGGCATTCAAGTTCCTCAGATCAAGTACTGCGCCAGGTCGAACCAACTTCGGCGTCGATCAACGTTTTGGGTAGCGTCGCCACTTGCTAAGCCTACCGCTGACATGTTGATCGACGCCGAACTCCGCCTACTCCCAAGGAGGCGAGTACAGGAGCCCGCCGTTAACCCATGAGGCATTGGGGGTGCCAGTTCGGTCGATATAATAGGGCGTCTTCGGGCCCAGGTTGCGGTCGTACATCTCGCCGTAGTTGCCG
>NZ_JBWLUW010000044.1:2500-6159 GCF_057784245.1 Mesorhizobium sp. CNPSo 4671
AACTTCATGAGCCGAAAGGGTCGTGATTTGTCGCAAGGGACGCTCAATCCCTTGCATATGATGGGTTTGCCTAACCGCGCCCTCGAACCGATCTCGAGAAGCTGGTCTTTTTGTGCCAATGACATCGGGTCAAATCCCGCACAGGATTTGGCCCAGGCGACAATCCCTTCGGGATTGCGCGGATGGGCATTGGCAATGAGAACGATCAAGTGTCTTAAGGGCAATTGGTGGATGCCTTGGCATGCACAGGCGATGAAGGACGTGATACGCTGCGATAAGCTACGGGGAGGTGCGAATACCCTTTGATCCGTAGATTTCCGAATGGGGAAACCCACCTAAGGTACTTGGAAAATCAGAGCAGCAGGGTGACCTGCTGCTGTGGTTTCCAAGTATCTGTTATAGGTAACTTACCCTGAATACCATAGGGGTAAAGTGGCGAACGCGGGGAACTGAAACATCTAAGTACCCGTAGGAAAGGACATCAACCGAGACTCCGGAAGTAGTGGCGAGCGAACCCGGACCAGGCCAGTGGCGATTGAGAGACAAGCGGAACCTTCTGGAAAGTAGGGCCATAGTGGGTGACAGCCCCGTACGCGTAATGCAATCAATCGCCCTCGAGTAAGGCGGGACACGTGAAATCCTGTCTGAAATTGGGGGGACCACCCTCCAAGCCTAAGTACTCGTGCATGACCGATAGCGAACTAGTACCGTGAGGGAAAGGTGAAAAGCACCCCGACAAGGGGAGTGAAAGAGTACCTGAAACCGATTGCCTACAAACAGTGGGAGCCCGCAAGGGTGACCACGTACCTTTTGTATAATGGGTCAGCGACTTAGTGTGACGAGCAAGCTTAAACCGCTAGGTGTAGGCGCAGCGAAAGCGAGTCTGAACAGGGCGTTCAGTTCGTCGCATTAGACCCGAAACCGAGTGATCTAGCCATGAGCAGGTTGAAGGTAAGGTAACACTTACTGGAGGACCGAACCCATAACTGTTGCAATAGTTCGGGATGACTTGTGGCTAGGGGTGAAAGGCCAATCAAACTCGGAAATAGCTGGTTCTCCGCGAAATCTATTTAGGTAGAGCGTCGACCGAATACCCCAGGGGGTAGAGCACTGGATGGGCTAGGGGTCCTCACCGGATTACCAAACCTAACCAAACTCCGAATACCTGGGAGTACTAGTCGGCAGACACACGGCGGGTGCTAACGTCCGTCGTGAAAAGGGAAACAACCCTGACCTACAGCTAAGGTCCCCAAGTTATGGCTAAGTGGGAAAGGATGTGAGGATCCCAAAACAACCAGGATGTTGGCTTAGAAGCAGCCATCATTTAAAGAAAGCGTAACAGCTCACTGGTCTAAATAAGGGTCTTTGCGCCGAAAATGTAACGGGGCTAAAGCCATACACCGAAGCTTAGGGTTTGGTCCGCAAGGGCCAAGCGGTAGCGGAGCGTTCTGTAAGCTGATGAAGCCATACCCGTGAGGGGTGGTGGAGGTATCAGAAGTGCGAATGCTGACATGAGTAACGTAAGGGGAGTGAGAGACTCCCCCGCCGAAAGACCAAGGGTTCCTGCTTAAAGCTAATCTGAGCAGGGTTAGCCGGCCCCTAAGACGAGGCGGAAACGCGTAGTCGATGGGAACCACGTTAATATTCGTGGGCTTGGAGGTAGTGACGGATCATTGAGGTAGTCCAATCTTATCGGATTGAACGGGCTGCTGCGTGGTTCCAGGAAATAGCTCCTCCTTATAAACCGTACCCGAAACCGACACTGGTGGTCTGGTAGAGTATACCAAGGCGCTTGAGAGAACTATGCTGAAGGAACTCGGCAAATTGCACGCGTAACTTCGGAAGAAGCGTGACCCTTTTCCACGCAAGTGGAGGAGGGTGGCACAGACCAGGGGGTAGCGACTGTTTATCAAAAACACAGGGCTCTGCGAAGTCGCAAGACGACGTATAGGGTCTGACGCCTGCCCGGTGCTGGAAGGTTAAGAGGAGGGGTGCAAGCTCTGAATCGAAGCCCCAGTAAACGGCGGCCGTAACTATAACGGTCCTAAGGTAGCGAAATTCCTTGTCGGGTAAGTTCCGACCTGCACGAATGGCGTAACGACTTCCCCGCTGTCTCCAGCATAGACTCAGTGAAATTGAATTCCCCGTGAAGATGCGGGGTTCCTGCGGTTAGACGGAAAGACCCCGTGCACCTTTACTATAGCTTTACATTGGCATTCGTAGTGGCATGTGTAGGATAGGTGGTAGGCTTTGAAGCCTGGGCGCCAGCTCAGGTGGAGCCACCCTTGAAATACCACCCTTATTACTATGGATGTCTAACCGCGGCCCGTTATCCGGGTCCGGGACAATGTATGGTGGGTAGTTTGACTGGGGCGGTCGCCTCCTAAAGAGTAACGGAGGCGCGCGATGGTGGGCTCAGAACGGTCGGAAATCGTTCGCTGAGTGCAATGGCATAAGCCTGCCTGACTGCGAGACTGACAAGTCGAGCAGAGACGAAAGTCGGTCATAGTGATCCGGTGGTCCCGCGTGGAAGGGCCATCGCTCAACGGATAAAAGGTACGCCGGGGATAACAGGCTGATGACCCCCAAGAGTCCATATCGACGGGGTTGTTTGGCACCTCGATGTCGACTCATCGCATCCTGGGGCTGGAGCAGGTCCCAAGGGTATGGCTGTTCGCCATTTAAAGCGGTACGTGAGTTGGGTTCAGAACGTCGTGAGACAGTTCGGTCCCTATCTGCCGTGGGTGTAGGAATATTGAAAGGATCTGTCCCTAGTACGAGAGGACCGGGATGGACGGATCTCTGGTGGACCTGTTGTGGCGCCAGCCGCATAGCAGGGTAGCTATATCCGGACGGGATAACCGCTGAAGGCATCTAAGCGGGAAACCCACCTTAAAACGAGTATTCCCTGAGAACCGTGGAAGACGACCACGTTGATAGGCCGGGTGTGGAAGAGCGGCAACGCTTGAAGCTTACCGGTACTAATAGTTCGATCGGCTTGATCGTTCTCATTCCTTATGCCCATCGTGAAATACGATGGTCTGACCAGCGCTCACGCATGAGCGGCCCTTACGGGCCTATGCTCCGCGAGGGCGCCGGAAACCGGCGACGCGCAGTCGCGCTTGCGGGCTTGCGCCCGAAAGCCACAAACGTCGCCTTGGCACAGAAAACAGCTTCTCGAACAACGTGCGTTTTGCCGACCTGGTGGTTATGGCGGAGCGGCTGCACCCGATCCCATTCCGAACTCGGCCGTGAAACGCTCCAGCGCTGATGGTACTTCGTCTCAAGACGCGGGAGAGTAGGTCGCTGCCAGGTCTGCTAAACGCACGTTGAACTCACATCCAATCGGATGTCAGTGAAATCTTCTCTCTACGACAAGGCCCGCCAAGGGACCACGGGCCGCGAAAGCGGCCCTTTCATTTGGCGGTGACGAAATATGACGCGGGGTGGAGCAGCCCGGTAGCTCGTCAGGCTCATAACCTGAAGGTCACAGGTTCAAATCCTGTCCCCGCAACCAACATTCAACGGCCCGCCTCAAGCGGGCCGTTTTGCTTTTTGCTGACGCTGGCCGCCGATTCGAACCTGTCATCAGCGGCCCGCAAGCAGGCAAAGCCAAAGCCGCAGGACAGAAAACTCAAAGCCTATCCCAAAACCAACAT
>NZ_JBWLUW010000045.1:0-5648 GCF_057784245.1 Mesorhizobium sp. CNPSo 4671
CCGAAATAAGGCGAGCATCCTCGGAATAGAGAGGCTCCTTGCTGTGCCCTATCAAAACCCCAGCTGACTGGACCGGCTGCAACGTCGAGGCCGCCGGCATTGCTCTGCCGCCACGGGAACTGGCGATCTCGCTCAGCTGCCGCTCAAAGGTCGTCGCATCTGCGGACGGCACCGCGGGTGAACTCGCTCGCCGGCCCGCGCTGTCCGACTTTACCTGCTCCCACTTCGTCGAGGCGAAATCCAACCGTCCCTCCCTTCAAAAAATAGGCCTTCGAGGCTGGGCTGGATTTGACGTGCCGGAAATCAGGAACAAACTACCCTTTAACAGCCCTCGGCAGGCATGCATCGTGAGCATCGGCAGCCGATGTTCTTCCAGTGCGACCAACCCTGTCTGTTATGTTAAATGGGAAAGCTGTCGACAAGCTGATCACGACAACGCGCCTCGAGCGTGGTGCATGTGCCCGCGCGCTTCGCCGTCAAGACCCCATAGATCGAGATCCGAGACAAATACTGCTTCTCCTCGCACAAGAAATGAGTCAGCTGCTTTTTCACGTCAGGTGGAGTGCTCCTTCGCAGGGCGTGCGCCTCCCACGCCTCTCGGACCTGAGCCCCAGGCCGTGGGCGTGAGGTGCTCCAGTCTAAATTTAAGCTATCCCGCCATGGCGAAGCTTCATCCCCTCAGTCGGTTTTGCAGTGCCTGCCGATCGGCAAGGAGCCCTTCGAGGTCCAGCTGGACTGGCTGCCCTGGTTGCGCCAATCGCCTAACCAGCTCGCGCGTGCCGTCCACCACAAAGACGCCGCAATCATGACCGTTTCGCTGTTGGGTGATGCGGGGTGACTCCAAGCGCGCGCCCAGCCTCGCTGCGAGTTGTCCTGCGGGCGCCTCGTTGTATCTCCCGTTCGAGTCGTAGTGATAGGCAACCGGCCGTTCCCGCTCGCGGCGATCAACGAACAGCAGCGACCAATGGCTGCCGCGGCGATTGGCACTGGCATCGTTCACTGGCAGGAACAGGAAGTCGGCCGTGTCGTCGCCATTGTGATCATGAACGATGCGCTGGAATGCGCGTAGCATGTCGCTCTCGGTGCCCAAGCGCAGGCTGCCAAGGATTATGAGGGGATCCACGAACCGCGTCCGGGCGGCCAGACCCGGATTGTTCCCCTGCAACTCTTGCGTCAGGAGCTGGTAGTCCCTCAGGACATGCTCGTCGCCCAGCCATTCCATGTCCTGGAGCACCAGCCCGCGGCCGTGAGACGGGGCGGTCGGACCCAAAGCCCCGACCTGAGCATCGGAGGATTTGCTTGCAAACACCGGCACGGAATTATCATCGTCGCGTGATTCAGACGGCGTGGCCGCAGTCAGATCAACCAATGGAAAATCCCGGTAGGTGTCTGGGGGGGCGCTGGCAGCGGGCGCTGGCGCTGCTTCCGGGTTCGGCCACATACTCCAATCAAAGTTGAGCGGCATCTGCGGCGACCAGGTTGAAGCGAACCCGGCAGGTTCTTGCCGTCCGACCTGGACGATGTCCTGCGTCTGCGATGGCAATGCACCCAGTTGATGGACGGGATCCGCCGACGACAGCAGGCGACCGCCTGAATTGGCGATCTCGCTCAGCTGCCGCTCAATGGCAAGGCCGTCTGGATTGTCCAGGGTCCTCGGCCTCTTCGCTGGCCGCAACCCAGCTGTGTCACGCTCATCGTTGGTGAGGACCTCCTCGCTTGGCGGGAGGTTGCTGCTGGCAAATACACCCATCGGCTTGTCGGGGAACTGCTGGGGGTCGTAGCCCCAGTTCAAGGGACGAATGGACGCTCGATCCGAAGACTGGTCATGGCGCGCGGCTGGCTCGCGAGACGACGGGCCGGGTTTGTCGATCATCTCCCAAAGCAAATCCTGGTCGTAGCCTTCCACAGGAGGCAGCTCATCTCGCCATCTGCCCGCTTCCTGCGACACGCTGCGCTGCCCAGCGGCGCTGCCGACGGGCATCGGCTCCATCCGGACCGCTTTTGCTGGATCAGAAACGAGGAGGATATGGCGCTCGAGCTCCATCGCTTTAGCGCCTGCCTGCGATTTTCGCAGATCAGCCAGTGCGGCACGGATATGCCGACTACCCCCGCTGTCCTTCCTATAGCGCTCGACATCGCCGTCCAATGACGTGCCGGAAAGCCGAGCAGCAATGCCCGGCTTGTTGCTCTCACGCAGATAGTCGCTGAAACTGCGAAGAAGAGATGCATACAACCTGCCAGTCGATGTCCCTGCTTCGTTTTTGTATTCTTTGATGAGAGCCCCGTCCTGGGGGTGAGGAGTTAACTCCGTGCGGCCTGTGATCGGCACCACTCCGCCCGTCGACTGGAAGGTCCGCAGATGGTCTATTGCCGTAAGGAGTCGTTTGTGGTGACCCTTTTCGATGGCCTCGCGCGCATCATCGGTCAGCGACTGGTCGTTGAGCCGGGCAGCAAACGGATCTTTGTTATTTGCAAAGAGCCAGCGCCCGAAGCTGCGAAGAGAATGTACATAGGCGTCGGCAGTGCCATCGGCGGCATTGCCGTGGCGGAGGCCCTTCTCAACCCCAGAAATAAGGCGAGCGTCCTCGGAATAAAGCGGCTGCTTGCTCCGCCCTATCAAAACTCCAGTTGACTGAAGGCGCTCGGCTGGCTGGAGAGATGACGACGGGCCGGGTTCGTCCATCATCTCCCAAAGCAAATCCTGATCGTAGCCTTCCACAGGAGGCAGCTCCTCTGGCCACCTGCCCGCACCCTGCGACACACTGTGCTGCGCAGCGGCGCCGCCGACGGGCATCGGCTCCATCCGGACCGCTTTTGCGGGATCAGGAACGGGGAGGTTATGGCGCTCGAGCTCCATCGCTTTAGCGCCTGCCTGCGATTTTCGCAGATCAGCCAGTGCGGCACCGATTTTCCGATTGCCCGCGGCGTCTTTCCTATAGCGCTCGACATCGCCGTCCAACGACGTGCCGGAAAGCCGGGCAGCAATGCCCGGCTTGTTGTTCTCACGCAGATAGTCGGTAAAATTGCGAAGAACAGTTGCATACGCCCTGCGGGTCCCTGTCGCAGCTTCGTTTTTGTATTCTTTGATGAGAGCCACGTCCTGGGGGTGAGGATTTAGCTCAGCGCGGCCTGTGATCGGCACCACTCCGCCCGTCGACTGGAAGGTCCGGAGATGGTCCATTGCCGGACGGAGTCTCCCGTTATGACCCGTTTCGATGGCCTCGCGCACATCATCGGTCAGCGACTGGTCGTTGAGCCGAGCAGCAATCGGATCTTTGTTATTTGCGAAGAGCCAGCGCCCGAACCTGTGAAGAGAATTTACATAGTTGTAGGCAGTGCGGTTGGCGGCGTTGCCGTTGGGGAATGCCTTCTCAAGTCCCGAAATAAGGCGAGCGTCCTCGGAATAAAGAGGCTCCTTGCTGTGCCCTATCAAAACACCAGCTGACTGGACCGGCTGCAACGAGGCCGCCGGCATTGCTCTGCCTGAATTGGCGATCTCGCTCAGCTGCCGCTCAATGGCAAGACCGTGTAGATTGTCCAGGGGCCTCGGCCTCTTCGCTGGCCGCAACCCAGCTGTGTCACGCTCATCGTTGATGAGGACCTCCTCGCCTGGCAGGACGTTGCTGCTGGCAAGTGCATCCATCGGCTTGTCGGGGAACTGCTGGCGGTCGTAGCCCCCGTTCAAGTGACGAATAGACCCTCCGGAGTCTGATGACTGGTCTTGGCGCGCCGCTGGCTCGAGAGACGACGGGCCGGATTTGTCTATCATCTCCCAAAGCAAATCCTGGTCGTAGCTTTCTACAGGAGGCAGTTCCTCTGGCCAGCTTTGCTGCGCAGCGGCGCCGAGGGACATCCGCGGCGCGTTTTCGGGATCAGGAACGGGGAGGATATGGCGCCCGAGCTCCATCGCTTTAGCGCCTGCCTGCGATTTTCGCAGATCAGCCAGTGCGGCACCGATATTCCGATCACCGCCGTCTTTCCGATAGCGCTCGACATCGCCATCCAATGACGTGCCGGAAAGCCGACCAGCAATGCCCGGCTTGTTATTTCTACGCAGGTAGTCGCTGAAACTGCGAAGGACAGACCTGCCGGTCCTTGTCGCTGCGTCGTTTCTGTACTCTTTGATGAGAGCCAGATCCTGGGGGTGAGGATTTAGCTCAGCGGGGCTTGTGATCAGCACGCGCCCCCTCTCCTGGAAGGTCCGGAGATGGTCTATTGCCGCAGGGAGTCTCCCGTGATGACCCTTTTCCATGGCCTCGCGCGCATCATCGGTCAGCGATTGATCGTCGAGCCGAGCAGCAATCGGATCTTTGTTATTTGCGAAGAGCCAGCGCCCGAAGCTGCGAAGAGAATATACATAGGCATTGACGGTGTGATTGGCGGCCTTACCCTCGAAGAGGGCCTTCTCAAAGCCCGAAATAAGGCCTACGTCCTCGGAATAAAGAGGCTGCTTGCTCCGCCCTGTCAAAACTCCAGCTGTCTGAGACGGTTGCAGTGTCGAGGCGGCCGGCATTGCTCTAATTCCACCTGAATTGGCGATCTCGCTCAGCTGCCGCTTGGCAAGACCGTGTAGATTGTCCAGAGTCCTCGGCCTCTTCGCTGGCCGCAACCCAGCTGTGTCACGCTCATCGTTGATGAGGACCTCCTCGCTTGGCAGGAGGTTACTGCTGGCAAATGCACCCATCGGCTTGTCGGGGAACTGCTGGCAGTCGTAGCCCCAGTTCAAGTGGCGAACGGACTCTCGGGGATCCGTTGACTGGTCATGGCGCGCGGCTGGCTCGAGAGATGACGACGGACCGGGTTTGTCCATCATCTCCCAAAGCAAATCCTGATCGTAGCTTTCTACGGGAGGCAGCTCATCTGGCCATCTGCTCGCGCCCTGCGACGCGCTGTGCTGCGCAGCGGCGCCGACGGACATCGGCTCCATCCGGATCGCGTTTCCGGGATCAGGAACGAGGGGAATATGGCGTTCGAGCTCCATCGCTTTAGCGCCTGCCTGCGATTTTCGCAGATTAGCCAGTGCGGCACCGATATTCCCACTGCCGCCGACGTCTCTCCTATAGCGCTCGACATCGCCGTCCAACGACATGCCGGAAAGCCGACCAGCAATTCCTGGCTTGTTGCTCTTACGCAGGTAGTCACTGAATTTGCGAAGAACAGTTGCATACACCCTGCGGGTCGATCCCGCGTCGTTTCTGTACTCTTTGATGAGAGCCACGTCCTGGGGGTGCGGAATTAGATCAGTCCGGCTTGTGATCGGCACGAATCCGCCCGTCGACTGGAAGGCCCGGAGATAGTTTATTGCCGAGAGGAGTCGTTTATTATGACCCTTTTCGATGGCCTCGCGGGCATCATCGGTCAGCGACTGGTCGTCGAGCCGAGCAGCAATCGGATCTCTTTTATTTGCGAAGAGCCGGCGGCTGAAGCTGCGAAGAGAGTATACATAGCCGTTGGCGGTGTGGTTGGCGGCATTGCCGCGGCGGAGGCCCTTCTCAAGCACCGAAATAAGGCGAGCATCCTCGGAATAGAGAGGCTCCTTGCTGTGCCCTATCAAAACCCCAGCTGACTGGACCGGCTGCAACGTCGAGGCCGCCGGCATTGCTCTGCCGCCACGGGAACTGGCGATCTCGCTCAGCTGCCGCTCAAAG
>NZ_JBWLUW010000046.1:0-5155 GCF_057784245.1 Mesorhizobium sp. CNPSo 4671
AACTCAACGGCGTCGACCCGTACGCCTACCTCACCGACGTCATCACCCGCATCGTCGCCGGCCATCCGCAAAGCCAACTCGACGACCTGCTGCCCTGGGCCTACGCCCCCGCACCACTCAAGGCCGTGGCCTGAGAACAGCGGTTACGCCGAATGCCGGAACTCGGTCGGATGACCGCCGGCGAGGCCGCCGCCATGACAGGCCTTGCTCCGACGCCACACTACCGTGGAACAATGCACGGCAAGAGAAGGATCTCGGTGGACGGCGGGCGTTGCGTCATGTGCTGTTCCAGGCCTCACTCGCCGCAGCATGTCACAATCAGGCGCTGAAACCCCTCGCCAAGCGTCTCAAAGAACTTGCAAGCCCCACAAGCTCATCATAAATCGCAATCGCGCGCAGGCTCGTAGCAATCGCAACGCAGTGCTGAAAACCGTCACTCCATGGCGATCAAATCCAATCACCTAGACACAGGTTGCTAGCCCACCAATTGTCGTTTCGGCAGGGCGAGAAAATCCTGCTGGCGGCAGCGGGTTCGGGTCCCAGCGGCGACGCCCTCGTGATTGGAATTTAGCCAAGCGGACGCCACGCGCAGCTGACATCGAGGGACGCGTGAGAATCGGATGGCCGGTCGGATGTGCTTGCCATAGCAGCGCCCTGCCCGTTCAACCAGGTTTCTGCCGGTCACACATCCGATCACCGCGAAAGCTAGCCGCCCACCTCACGATGAGAAGCAGTATTTGTCTCTCAATCTTCGATCTATCGGGTCTTGACGGCGAAGCGCGCGGGCACATGCACCACCCTCGAGGCGCGTTGTCGTGATCAGGTTGTCGACAGCTTTCCCATTTAACAAAACAGACTGGGTTGGTCGCACTGGACGAACATCGGCTGCCGATGCTCACGGTGCATGCCTGCCGAGGGCTGTTAAAAGGGTAGTTTGTTCCTGATTTCCGGCACGTCAAATCCAGCCCAGCCTCGAAGGCCTATTTTTTGAAGGGAGGGACGGATGGATTTCGCCTCGACGAATTGGGAGCAGGTAAAGTCGGACAGCGCGGGCCGGCAAGCGAGTTCACCCGCGGTGCCGTCCGCAGATGCGGCGACCTTTGAGCGGCAGCTGAGCGAGATCGCCAATTTAGGTGGAGGTGGAGGTGGTGGAGCAATGCCGGCGGCCTCGACGTTGCAGCCGGTCCAGTCAGCTGGGGTTTTGATAGGGCACAGCAAGGAGCCTCTCTATTCCGAGGATGCTCGCCTTATTTCGGTGCTTGAGAAGGGCCTCCGCCACGGCAATGCCGCCAACCACACCGCCAACGGCTATGTATACTCTCTTCGCAGCTTCAGCCGCCGGCTCTTCGCAAATAAAAAAGATACGATTGCTGCGCGGCTCGACGACCAGTCGCTGACCGATGATGCCCGCGAAGCCGTCGAAAAGGGTCATAATAGACGACTCCTCTCGGCAATAGACCATCTCCGGACCTTCCAGTCGACGGGCGGAATCGTGCCGATCAAAGGTTGCGGTAATCTAAATCCTCACCCCCAGGACGGGGTCCTCATCGAAGAGTACAAAAACCAAGCAGTGACACCGACCCGCAAGGTGTATGCAGCTGTTCTTCGCAATTTTAGTGACTACCTGCGTGAGAACAACAAGCCGGGCATTGCTGGTCGGCTTTCCGGCATGTCGTTGGACGGCGATGTCAGGAGCTATAGGAAGGACGGCGGTGATCGGAATATCGGTCCCGCACTGGCTGATCTGCGAAAATCGCAGGCAGGCGCTAAAGTGATGGAAATCGAGCGCCAATTTCCCCTCGTTCCCGCTGCCGAAAACGCGGTCCGGATGGAGCCGATGCCCGTCGGCAGCGCCGCTGCGCAGCACAGCGCGTCGCAGGCCGCGAGCAGATGGCCAGATGAGCTGCCTCCCGTAGAAAGCTACGATCAGGATTTGCTTTGGGAGATGATGGACAGACCCGGCCCGTCGTCGTCTCTCGAGCCAGCCGCACGCCATGACCAGTCATCGGATCCCCGAGAGTCCATTCGTCACTTAAACTGGGGCTACGACCACCAGCAGTTCCCGGACGAGCCGATGGGTGGATTTGCCAGCAGCAACCTTTTGCCAAGCGGGGAAGTCGTCATCAACGATGAGCGTGTCGCCAATTCAGGTGGAGGTAGTGGAGGAATGCCGGCCTCCTCGGCGCTGCAGCCGCCTCAGTCAGCTGGAGTTTCGAAAGGGAACAGGAAGCAGCCTCTTTATTTCGAGGACGCTCGCCTCATCTCGGAACTTGCCCTCAGCAAGGGCAACGCCAACGCCTATGTATCTTCTCTTCGCAGGTTCGGGCGCTGGCTCTTCGCAAATAACAAAGATCCGATTGCTGCCCGCCTCGACGACCAGTCGCTGACCGATGATGCCCGCGAGGCCATCGATAAGGGTCATCACAAACGACTCCTTCCGGCGATGGACCATCTCCGGACCTTGTCGATGGGCGGAGTCGTGCCGATCGAAGGTCGCCCTGAGCTAAATCCTCACCCCCAGGATCGGGCTCTCATCAAAGAGTACAAAAACGGAGCAGGGACATCGACCGGCAGCCGGTACGCAGCTCTTCTTCGCAGTTTCAGTGACTACCTGCGTGAGAACAACAAGCCGGCCATTGCTGCTCGGCTTTCCGGCACGTCATTGGACGGCGACGTGAAGAGCTATAGGAAAGACGCCGCGGGTGATCGGAATATCGGTGCCGCACTGGCTGATCTGCGAAAATCGCAGGCAGGTGTTAAAGCGATGGAGCTCGAGCGCCATATTCTCCCCGTTCCTGATTCCGAAAACGCGGTCCGGATGGAGCCGAAGCCCGTCAGCGCCGCCGCTGCGCAGCAGGAAGCGGACAGGTGGCCAGAGGAGCTGCCTCCTGTGGAAGGCTATGATCAGGATTTGCTTTGGGAGATGATGGACAAACCCGGCCCGTCGTCATCTCAGCCAGCCGCGCGCCGGTTCTCCGACAACCCGATCGGTGCATTTGCCAGCAGCAACCTCCTGCCAGGCGAGGAGGTCCTCATCAACGATGAGCGTGACACAGCTGGGTTGCGGCCAGCGAAGAGGCCGAGGCCCCTGGACAATCTACCCGGTCTTGCCATTGAGCGGCAGCTGAGCGAGATCGCCAATTCAGGTGGAGCAATACCGGCGACCTCGACACTGCGGCCGGCTCAGTCAGCTGGAGTTCGGATAGGGCGGCGCAGGCAGCGTCTTTATTCCGAGGACGCTCACCTTATTTCGGGACTTGAGAAGGCACTTCTCGGGGGCAATGCCATCAATGCCACTGCTTCCGCCTATGTATCTTCTCTTCGCGGCTTCGGCCGCTGGCTCTTCGCAAATAACAAAGATCCGATTGCTGCCCGGCTCAACGAGCAATCGCTGACCGATGATATGCGCGAGGCCATCGAAACGGGTTATAACGTGAGACTCCGTCCGGCAATGGACCATCTCCGGATCTTCCAGTCGACAGGCAACGTGCCGATCGCAAGCCGCGCTGAGCTAAATCCTCACCCTCAGGACGTGGCTCTCATCAAAGAGTACAAAAACGAAGCAGCGCCAGGGACCGGCAGCAAGTATGCAGCTGTTCTTCGCAGTTTCAGTGACTACCTGCGTGAGAACAACAAGCCGGGCATTGCTGCTCGGCTTTCCGGCACGTCGTTGGACGGCGATTTAGAGCGCTATAGGAAAGACGCCGCGGGTGATCGGAATATCGGTGCCGCACTGGCTGATCTGCGAAAATCGCAGGCAGGCGCTAAAGCGATGGGGCTCGAGCGCCATATCCTCCCCGTTCCTGCTCCCGCAAAAGCGGTCCGGATGGAGCCGATGCCCGTCGGCCGCGCCGCTGCGCAGCACAGCGTGTCGCAGGGTGCGGGCAGGTGGCCAGCGGAGCTGCCTCCTGTGGAAGGCTACGATCAGGATTTGCTTTGGGAGATGATGGACGAACCCGGCCCGTCGTCATCTCTCCAGCCGGCCAAGCGCCTTCAGTCAACTGGAGTTTTGATAGGGCGAAGCAAGCAGCCTCTTTATTCCGAGGACGCTGGCCTCATTTCGGGGCTTGAGAAGGCCCTCTTCGAGGGCAATGCCGCCGATGGCACTGCCGACGCCTATGTATCTTCTCTTCGCAGCTTCGGGCGCTGGCTCTTCGCAAAGAACAAAGATCCGATTGCTGCTCGGCTCGACGACCGGTCGCTGACCGATGATGTGCGCGAGGCCATCGAAACGGGTCATAATGGGAGACTCCGTCCGGCAATGGACCATCTCCGGAACTTCCAATCGACGGGCGGAGTGGTGCCGATCACAGGCCGCCCTGAGCTAAATCCTCACCCCCAGGACGTGGCTCTCATCAAAGAATACAAAAACGAAGCAGCGACAGGGACCCGCAGCCGGTATGCAGTTCTTCTTCGCAGTTTCAGTGACTACCTGCGTGAGAGCAACAAGCCGGGCATTGCTGCTCGGCTTTCCGGCACATCATTGGACGGCGATGTCGAGCGCTATAGGAAGGACGCCGGGGGCAATCGGAATGTCGGTGCCGCACTGGCTGATCTGCGAAAATCGCAGGCAGGCGCTAAAGCGATGGAGCTCGAGCGCCATAACCTCCCCGTTCCTGATCCCGCAAAAGCGATCCGGATGGAGCCGATGCCCGTCAGCGGCGCCGCTGTCCAGCACAGTGTGTCGCAGGAAGCGGACAGATGGCCAGATGAGCTGCCTCCCGTAGAAGGCTACGATCAGAATTTGCTTTGGGAGATGATGGACAAACCCGGCCCGTCGTTATCTCTCGAGCCAGCCCCGCGCCATGACCAGTCATCGGATCCCCGAGAGTCCGTTCGTCACTTGAACTGGGGCCACGACCCCCAGCAGTTCCCCGACAAGCCGATGGGTGTATTTGCCAGCAGCAACCTCCCGCCAAGCGAGGAGGTCCTCATCAACAATGAGCGTGACACAGCTGGGTTGCGGCCAGCGAAGAGGCCGAGGACCCTGGACAATCCAGACGGCCTTGAGCGGCAGCTGAGCGAGATCGCCAATTCAGGCGGTCGCCTGATGTCGTCGGCGGACCCCATCCATCAACTGGGTGCATTGCCATCGCAGGCGCAGGACATCGTCCAGGCCGGACGGCAAGAACCTGCCCGGTTCGCCTCAACCGGG
>NZ_JBWLUW010000047.1:0-4158 GCF_057784245.1 Mesorhizobium sp. CNPSo 4671
GGCGAACCGGGCAGGTTCTTGCCGTCCGGCCTGGACGATGTCCTGCGCCTGCGATGGCAATGCACCCAGTTGATGGATGGGGTCCGCCGACGACATCAGGCGACCGCCTGAATTGGCGATCTCGCTCAGCTGCCGCTCAATGGCAAGGCTGTCTGGATTGTCCAGGATCCTTGGCCTCTTCGCTGGCCGCAACCCAGCTGTGTCACGCTCCTCGTTGATGAGGACCTCCTCGCTTGGCAGGAGGTTGCTGCTGGCAAATACACCGATGTCGGAGAACTGGCGCGCGGCTGGCTCGGGAGACGACGGGCCGGGGTTGTCCATCATCTCCCAAAGCAAATCCTGATCGTAGCTTTCTACAGGAGGCAGCTCATCTGGCCATCTGCCCGCGCCCTGCGACGCGCTGTGCTGCGCAGCGGCGGCGCCGACGGACATCGGCTCCATCCGGATCGCGTTTCCGGGATCAGGAACGGGGAGGATATAGCGCTCGAGCTCCATCGCTTTAGCGCCTGCCTGCGATTTTCGCAGATCAGCCAGTGCGGCACCGACATTCCGATTGCCCCCGCCGTCCTTCCTATAGCGCTCGACATCGCCGTCCAATGACGCGCCGGAAAGCCGAGCAGCAATGCCCGGCTTGTTGCTTTTACGCAGATAGTCACTGAAACTGCGAAGAACAGCTGCATACAACCTGCCAGTCGATGTCCCTGCTTCGCTTTTGTATTCTTTGATGAGAGCCACGTCCTGAGGGTGAGGATTTAGCTCAGCGCGGCCTGTGATCGGCACCACTCCGCCCGTCGACTGGAAGGTCCGCAGATGGTCCATTGCCGGAAGGACTAGTCTGTGATGACCCTTCTCGATGACCTCGCGCACATCATCGTTCAGCGACTGGTCGTTGAGCCGGGCAGCAAACGGATCTTTGTTATTTGCGAAGAGCCAGCGCCCGAAGCTGCGAAGAGAAGATACATAGGCGTTGGTAGTGGCATCGGCGGCATTGCCCTCGAAGAGGGCCTTCTCAAGCCCCGAAATGAGGCGAGCGTCCTCGGAATAAAGAGGCTGCTTTCTCCGCCCTATCAAAACCGGCTCGAGAGATGGCGACGGACCGGGTTCGCCCGTCAGCTCCCAAAGCAAATCCTGATCGTAGCCTTCCACAGGAGGCAGCTCCGCTGGCCATCTGTCCGCTTCCTGCGACACACTGTGCTGCGCAGCGGCGCCGCTGACGGGCATCGGCTCCATCCGCGGCGCGTTTTCGGGATCAGGAACGGGGAGGTTATGGCGCTCGAGCTCCATCGCTTTAGCGCCTGCCTGCGAATTTCGCAGATCAGCCAGTGCGGCACCGATATTGCGATTGCCCCCGGCGTCCTTCCTATAGCGCTCGACATCGCTGTCCAACGACGTGCCGGAAAGCCGAGCAGCAATGCCCGGCTTGTTGTTCTCACGCAGGTAGTCACTGAAATTGCGAAGAACCGTTGCATACGCCCTGCGGGTCCCTGTTGCAGCTTCGTTTTTGTACTCTTTGATGAGAGCCACGTCCTGGGGGTGAGGATTTAGCTCAGCGCGGGCTGTGACCGGCACCACTCCGCCCGCCGACTGGAAGGTCCGAAGATGGTCCATTGCCGGACGGAGTTTCACGTTATGACCCGTTTCGATGGCCTCGCGCACATCATCGGTCAGCGATTGCTCGTTGAGCCGGGCGGCAAACGGATCTTTGTTCTTTGCGAGGAGCCAGCGCCCAAACCTGTGAAGAGAATATACATAGGCGTTGGCGGTGAGATTGGCGGCGTTGCCGTTGGGGAATGCCTTCTCAAATCCCGAAATAAGGCGAGCGTCCTCGGAATAAAGAGGTTGCTTGGTCCGCCCTATCCGAACTCCAGCTGACTGAGCCGGCCGCAGTGTCGAGGACGCCGGTATTGCTCCACCTGAATTGGCGATCTCGCTCAGCTGCCGCTCAATGGCAAGACCGTGTAGATTGTCCAGGGGCCTCGGCCTCTTCGCTGGCCCCAACAACGCTGTGTCACGCTCATCGTTGATGAGGACCTCCTCGCCTGGCAGGAGGTTGCTGCTGGCAAGTGCATCCATCGGCTCGTCCGGGAACTGCTGGCGGTCGTAGCCCCAGTTCAATGGACGAATGGACGCTCGATCCGAAGACTGGTGATGGCGCGCGGCTGGCTCGGGAGACGACGGGCCGGGTTTGTCGATCATCTCCCAAAGCAAATCCTGGTCGTAGCTTTCTACAGGAGGCAGCTCATCTCGCCATCTGCCCGCTTCCTGCGACACGCTGCGCTGCGCAGCGGCGCCGCCGATGGATATCGGCTCCATCCGGACCGCTTTTTCGGAATCAGGAACGGGGAGAATATGGCGCTCGAGCTCCATCGCTTTAACGCCTGCCTGCGATTTTCGCAGATCAGCCAGTGCGGCACCGATATGCTCATCACCGCCGCCCTTCCTATAGCTCTTCACATCGCCGTCCAACGACGTGCCGGAAAGCCGACCAGCAATGCCCGGCTTGTTGTTTTTACGCAGGTAGTCACTGAAACCGCGAAGAACAGTTGCATACACCCTGCCGGTCGATGTCCCTGCTTCCTTTTTGTACTCTTTGATGAGAGCCCCGTCCTGGGGGTGAGGATTAAGCTCAGGGCGACCTGTGATCGGCACGACTCCGCCCGTCGCCTGGAAGGTCCGGAGATGGTCCATTGTCGAAAGGAGTCGTTTGTGATGACCCTTTTCCATGGCCTCGCGCGCATCATCGGTCAGCGACTGGTCGTTGAGCCGAGCAGCAATCGGGTCTTTGTTATTTGCAAAGAGCCAGCGCCCGAAACTGCGAAGAGAATATACATAGGCCTTGGCGGTGTTGACGGCATTGCTGTCGCGGAGGGCCTTCTCAAGTCCCGAAATAAGGCGAGCGTCTTCGGAATAAAGAGGCTGCTTGCTCCGCCCTGTCAAAACTCCAGCTGACTGAGCCGCCTCCAGTGTCGAGGAGGCCAGCATTGCTCCACTACCTCCACCTGAACTGGCGACACGCTCATCGTTGATGACGACTTCCCCGCTTGGCAAAAGGTTGCTGCTGGCAAATGCACCCATCGGCTCGTCCGGGAACCGCTGGTGGTCGTAGCCCCAGTTCAAGTGACGAATGGACTCTCGGGGATCCGATGACTGGTCATGGCGCGGGGCTGGCTCGAGAGATAACGACGGGCCGGGTTTGTCCATCATCTCCCAAAGCAAATCCTGATCGTAGCTTTCTACAGGAGGCAGCTCATCTGGCCATCTGCCCGCGCCCTGCGACGCGCTGTGCTGCGCAGCGGCGCCGCCGACGGGCATCGGCTCCATCCGGATCGCGTTTTCGGCAGCGGGAACGAGGGGAATTTGGCGCTCGAGCTCCATCGCTTTAGCGCCTGCCTGCGATTTTCGCAGATCAGCCAGTGCGGCACCGATATTCCGATTACCGCCGTCCTTCCTATAGCTCTTGACATCGCCGTCCAACGACATGCCGGAAAGCCGACCAGCAATGCCCGGCTTGTTGTTCTCACGCAGGTAGTCACTGAAATTGCGAAGAACAGCTGCATACACCTTGCCGGTCGGTGTCACTGCTTGGTTTTTGTACTCTTCGATGAGGACCCCGTCCTGGGGGTGAGGATTTAGATCAGCGCAACCTTTGATCGGCACGATTCCGCCCGTCGACTGGAAGGTCCGGAGATGGTCTATTGCCGGAAGGAGTCGTCTGTCATGACCCTTTTCGATGGCCTCGCGCGCCTCATCGGTCAGCGACTGGTCGTCGAGCCGGGCAGCAATCGGATCTTTGTTATTTGCGAAGAGCCGGCGGCTGAAGCTGCGAAGAGAGTATACATAGGCGTTGGCGGTGGGATTGGCGGCCTTGCCCTTGGGGAGCGCGTTCTCAAGCCCCGAAATAAGGCGAGCGTCCTCGGAATAGAGAGGCTCGTTGCTGTGCCCTATCAAAACCCCAGCTGATTGGACCGGCTGCAACGTCGAGGCCGCCGGCATTGCTCTGCCGCCACGGGAACTGGCGATCTCGCTCAGCTGCCGCTCAAAGGTCGCTGCATCTGCGGACGGCACCGCGGGTGAACTCGCTTGCCGGCCCGCGCTGTCCGACTTTACCTGCTCCCACTTCGTCGAGGCGAAATCCATCCGTTCCTCCCTTCAAAAATA
>NZ_JBWLUW010000048.1:0-4075 GCF_057784245.1 Mesorhizobium sp. CNPSo 4671
CTTTGAGCGGCAGCTGAGCGAGATCGCCAGTTCCCGTGGCGGCAGAGCAATGCCGGCGGCCTCGACGTTGCAGCCGGTCCAGTCAGCTGGGGTTTTGATAGGGCACAGCAAGGAGCCTCTCTATTCCGAGGATGCTCGCCTTATTTCGGGGCTTGAGAACGCGCTCCCCAAGGGCAAGGCCGCCAATCACACCGCCAACGCCTATATATACTCTCTTCGCAGCTTCAGCCGCCGGCTCTTCGCAAATAAAAAAGATCCGATTGCTGCTCGTCTCGACGACCAGTCGCTGACCGATGAAGCGCGCGAAGCTGTCGAAAAGGGTCATGACAGACGACTCCTCTCGGCAATAAACTATCTCCGGACCTTCCAGTCGACGGGCGGAGTCGTGCCGATCACAAGCCGGACTGATCTAATTCCGCACCCCCAGGACGTGGCTCTCATCGAAGAGTACAGAAACGACGCGGAGACATCGACCCGCAAGGTGTATGCAACTGTTCTTCGCAAATTCAGTGACTACCTGCGTAAGAGCAACAAGCCAGGCATTGCTGGTCGGCTTTCGGGCACGTCGTTGGGCGGCGATGTCGAGCGCTATAGGAGAGACGTCGGCGGTAGTGGGAATATCGGTGCCGCACTGGCTGATCTGCGAAAATCGCAGGCAGGCGCTAAAGCGATGGGACTCGAGCGCCATATTCCCCTCGTTCCTGCTGCCGAAAAGGCGGTCCGGATGGAGCCGATGCAGGAAGCGGACAGGTGGCCAGCGGATCTGCCTCCCGTAGAAAGCTACGATCAGGATTTGCTTTGGGAGATGATGGACAAACCCGGTCCGTCGTCATCTCTCGAGCCAGCCGCGCGCCATGACCAGTCATCGGATCCCCGAGAGTCCGTTCGCCACTTGAACTGGGGCTACGACCGCCAGCAGTTCCCCGACAAGCCGATGGGTGCATTTGCCAGCAGTAACCTCCTGCCAAGCGAGGAGGTCCTCATCAACGATGAGCGTGACACAGCTGGGTTGCGGCCAGCGAAGAGGCCGAGGACCCTGGACAATCTACACGGTCTTGCCATTGAGCGGCAGCTGAGCGAGATCGCCAATTCAGCCGCCTCGACACTGCAACCGTCTCAGACAGCTGGAGTTTTGACAGGACGGAGCAAGCAGCCTCTTTATTCCGAGGACGCTGGCCTTATTTCGGGGCTTGAGAACGCGCTCCCAAAGGGCAAGGCCGCCGATGCCACTGCCTACGCCTATGTATCTTCTCTTCGCAACTTCGGGCGCTGGCTCTTCGCAAATAACAAAGACCCGATTGCTGCTCGGCTGGACGACCGTTCGCTGACCGATGATGTGCGCGAGGCCATGAAAAAGGGTCATTACGGGAGACTCCGTGCGGCAATAGACCATCTCCGGACCTTCCAGGCGACGGGCAACGTGCTGATCACAAGCCGCACCGAGCTAAATCCTCACCCCCAGGATCTGCCTCTCATCAAAGAGTACAGAAATGACGCAGCGACAAGGACTGGCAGGTTGTATGCAGCTCTTCTTCGCAGGTTCAGTGACTACCTGCGTGAGAGCAACAAGCCGGGCATTGCTGGTCGGCTTTCCGGCACGTCATTGGACGGCGATGTCGAGATCTATAGGAAGGGCGCCGGGGATCGGCATATCCGTGCCGCACTGGCTGATCTGCGAAAATCGCAGACAGGCGTTAAAGCGATGGAGCTCGAGCGCCATATCCTCCCCGTTTCTGATTCCGAAAACGCGCCGCGGATGGAGCCGATGCCCGTCGGCGCCGCCGCTGCGCAGCAAAGCGCGTCTCAGGGCGCGGGCAGATGGCGGGATGAGCTGCCTCCTGTAGAAAGCTACGACCAGGATTTGCTTTGGGAGATGATGGACAAACCCGGCCCGTCATCTCTCGAGCCAGCCGCGCGCCATGACCAGTCTTCGGATCGAGCGTCCATTCGTCCCTTGAACTCGGGCTACGACCGCCAGCAGTTCCCGGACGAGCCGATGGATGCACTTGCCAGCAGCAACCTCCTGCCAGGCGAGGAGGTCCTCATCAACGATGAGCGTGACACAGCTGGGTTGCGGCCAGCGAAGAGGCCGAGGACCCCAGCCAATCTACACGGTCTTGCCATTGAGCGGCAGCTGAGCGAGATCGCCAATTCAGGCGGAGCAATACCGGCGACCTCGACACTGCGGCCGGCTCAGTCAACTGGAGTTCGGATAGGGCGGAGCAAGCAGCCTCTTTATTCCGAGGACGCTCGCCTTATTTCGGGACTTGAGAAGGCATTCCCCAACGGCAACGCCGCCAACCGCACTGCCTACAACTATGTATATTCTCTTCACAGGTTCGGGCGCTGGCTCTTCGCAAATAAAAAAGATCCGATTGCTGCCCGGCTCAACGAGCAATCGCTGACCGATGATGTGCGCGAGGCCATCGAAACGGGTCATTACGGGAGACTCCGTCCGGCAATGGACCATCTCCGGACCTTCCAGTCTGCGGGCGGAGTGGTGCCGATCACAGCCCGCGCTGAGCTAAATCCTCACCCTCAGGACGTGGCTCTCATCAAAGAGTACAAAAACGAAGCTGCGACAGGGACCCGCAGCCGGTATACAGCTGTTCTTCGCAATTTCAGTGACTACCTGCGTGAGAACAACAAGCCGGGCATTGCTGCTCGGCTTTCCGGCACGTCGTTGGACAGCGATGTCGAGCGCTATAGGAAAGACGCCGCGGGTAGTCGGCATATCGGTGCCGCACTGGCTGATCTGCGAAAATCGCAGGCAGGCGCTAAAGCGATGGAGCTCGAGCGCCATAACCTCCCCGTTCCTGCACCCGCAAAAGCGGTCCGGATGGAGCCGATGCCCGTCGGCAGCGCCGCTGTCCAGCACAGCGCGTCGCAGGAAGCGGACAGGTGGCCGGAGGAGCTGCCTCCTGTGGAAAGCTACGATCAGGATTTGCTTTGGGAGCTGACGGGCGAACCCGGCCCGTCGCCATCTCTCGAGCCGGTTTTGATAGGGCGCAGCAAGCAGCCTCTTTATTCCGAGGACGCTCGCCTTATTTCGGGGCTTGAGAAGGCCCTCTTCGAGGGCAATGCCGCCGATGGCACTGCCAACGCCTATGTATCTTCTCTTCGCAGCTTCGGGCGCTGGCTCTTCGCAAATAACAAAGATCCGATTGCTGCCCGGCTCGACGACCGGTCGCTGACCGATGATGTGCGCGAGGCCATCGAAAAGGGTCATAATGGGAGACTCCGTCCGGCAATGGACCATCTGCGGACCTTCCATTCGGCGGGCGGCGTCATGCCGATCACAGGCCGCGCTAAGCTAACTCCTCACCCCCAGGATCTGGCTCTCATCAGAGAATACAAAAACGAAGCAAGGACATCGACTGGCAGGTTGTATGCAGCTGTTCTTCGCAGTTTCAGTGACTACCTGCGTGAGAATAACAAGCCGGGCATTGCTGCTCGGCTTTCCGGCACATCATTGGACGGCGATGTCAAACGCTATAGGAAGGACGGCGGGGGTAGTCAGCATATCGGTGTCGCACTGGCTGATCTGCGAAAATCGCAGGCAGGCGCTAAAGCGATGGAGCTCGAACGCCATATTCCCCTCGTTCCTGATCCCGGAAACGCGATCCGGATGGAGCCGATGTCCGTCGGCGCCGCTGCGCAGCACAGCGCGTCGCAGGGCGCGGGCAGATGGCCAGATGAGCTGCCTCCCGTGGAAGGCTACGATCAGGATTTGCTTTGGGAGATGATGGACAAACCCGGCCGGTGGTCATCTCTCGAGCCAGCCGCGCGCCAGGTCCCCGACAAGCCGATGGGTGTATTTGCCAGCAGCAACCTCCCGCCAAGCGAGGAGGTCCTCATCAACGATGAGCGTGACACAGCTGGGTTGGGGCCAGCGAAGAGGCCGAGGACCCTGGACAATCCAGACGGCCTTGCCATTGAGCGGCAGCTGAGCGAGATCGCCAATTCAGGCGGTCGCCTGATGTCGTCGGCGGACCCCATCCATCAACTGGGTGCATTGCCATCGCAGGCGCAGGACATCGTCCAGGCCGGACGGCAAGAACCTGCCCGGTTCGCC
>NZ_JBWLUW010000049.1:0-2807 GCF_057784245.1 Mesorhizobium sp. CNPSo 4671
CCGACCTTGGCGGTGGCGGCGACTGCAGCGCGCACTTCTTCCAGCGGCAGGCTTGTCTTGTCCAGTTGATCGAGCGAGGAGGCATCGGCATCGACCGGCAGCAGCCGGTTGTCGCCGGAGATTTCAACGCCATGGCCGGAGAAATAGACCAGGGCGACATCGGCACCCTTGGCATCCTCGCGAAAGTCGTCGAGCGCGCGCCGCATGCGCCGCAGATCACGGTTGGTTTCGAGCACCACCTCGAAGCCGAGCTTCTTCAGCGCCGCTTCCATCGCCTCGCCGTCATGGACGGGGTTGGCCAACGGGCGGACCAGCCGGTAGTCGTCCTCCGCCATGACCAGTGCCACACGCCGTTCCGCCGCCGCGGTAGCGGTGGTCGCAATCATCAGCAGCAAGGCAAACAGCAAGCGCAAGTCGAACCGCCCCCGGCTCAGTCCTTTGCCAACCATTCCATCTCTTTATGGCGCGAGCAAGCCGGGCCGAAAACCGGCTCTTTCATTTGGCCGGGGCGTCGAGCTGCTTGAGCCGCTTGCGCAGTTCATCCGGAATCCAGGCGTCCGCGGGCGAGAGGATTCCGGCCTGCTGCATGTCGGAGGCGATTTTGAGGGCCGCCGTCAAATTCGAACGGACATCGAGACCCATCTCGGCCATTTTGAAATGGCCGATGACCATATCGCGCAGCCACATCGAATTGTCCGGATCGATCGCAGAGAAGCGCTCGGAGATATCGAGCGACTGCTGGTAGAATTGGGTGGCGAGATCCTTGTTGCCCGATCTTGCCAGGAGATCGCCGATCTTGCCGCAATTGATCGCCAGATCGCGTTGCCAGAGGCTGTTGCCGGCGTCGTTTCCAGTCAGGGCGAGAGATGCGTCGAGTGCAGATTTGTAGGCGGTCAGCGCCGTTCCCGGCTCGCCATTCGCCAGATGTGCGTCGCCCAGCTTGCTGTAGTTAATTTCGAGATCACGCAGCCATCGTGTGTTGCTCCGGTCGGTCTTGACCAGCGATTCCCAGATGTGATTGGCCTCGTTGAACGCGGCCAGAGCCTCTGCATTTGCCTGCAGCATCAGCTGCGCGTCGCCGATGCTGTCATGAAGGATCGCGATATCCCGCTGGCCTTCGAGATTTTCCGGATCGGCGCTGGCAAGGGCCGAACTCAGGCTCAGGCCGGCCTGATAGGAAACGATGGCGTTCTTGTACTCGCCCAAGATCTGCAAGCTGTCGCCGATCTTGGTGTAGGAGACACAGAGATCGCGCTGCCAGGAGAGATTGGCGGGGTCCATCTCCGTCAGCTTGCGCCATATGGCAAAGCCCGAACTGAAGGCGTCGAGCGCCCGGTTGTAGTCGCCCTCCATGATCAGCACGTCGCCGATCGAGTCGTGGGCCACGCCCAGCCGGCGCTGCCAGTTGATGTTGTCGGGGTCAAGTCCGACCACCCGTTTGGAAATCTCCAGCGCCTTCTGGTAATAGGGCATCGCGTCCTTGAGATTGCCTGCGAGCGCATGACGTAGCCGATCCGGTCGTAGGCAAAGGAAAGATCGCTCTGCCATTCGAGTTCGGTCGGGGCCGCGGCAGCCACCTTCTCGGCGATATCCGCCGATGCCTGGTAATCGGCCAGGCCGTCGGCGAGCTTACCTTGGGCGACGGCGGTATCGCCCATCTTGTCCAGACTGAGCGAAACATCCCGCTGCCAGAAAACGTTGTTCGGATCGGTGCCAGAGCGCCTTGTCGATCCTTCATTCCATTCCTTGTAGATCCTGGCGGCGTCATCCAGCCTGCCCAGCGTCGTGTAGACATCGCCGAGCCGGGCAAGCGTGAGAAGCTGCTGCAGTCGGTCGTCCGCCGGAATGTCCTCGCCATTGACCTCGCGATAAAGCGCTGTCGCCTTCTCATAGCCATCGGCGGCCAATTGATATCTGAGCAAAGCGCTTGCCGCGCCGCCCTCCAGCGAATGGGTTGCCGCTTCCGAAAGCGTGCGTTCAACATAATTGGCCTTGAGCCGCTGGCGCGAATTCCTGTCAATGCCGGCGGCCTCGGCGAGCTTGGCGCGAGCGGCATCGAAAGCGCCGAGCGAAAGCTGCCGTTCCGCTTCCTGCCGCAACTGCGTCACCTCCGGATCGCCAGAGGCCAGCGTGGTCATTTCCCGTTGCACCTTGACGAAGGCATCCGCGGCTTCCCTGAGCTTGGCCGAGCGCTGCTCGGGACCGAGCGCAGCAAGATTTTTCGACAGCAGCGCGCCATAGAGCGGCGCCAGCGGCATGTCGGCATCGCTGGCGATCTGCTCGACCTCGCCGCGCATTTCCGGCGTCACGTCGGCCATGGCCAGCAGCAGCCGTTCGCGCTCCGGCAATTGTTCCTTGGCGGCAGCGGCGAAGAACAGTTTCGGCAGGCCGCTTTCGACATAGGGTAGCTGCTTGCCGCGCGAGAGGTCATAGACCTCCTGCTGCACCAAGGTCAGCACTGAGCGGATTTCGAGCCCGTCCGTGCCGAGATATTTGGTCAGCGCCGTTGTGAACGGCGAGTTCTGGCCGGTGCCGTCGGCCGCCGTTTCGCCGGGTGCGGCCGAAAAGGCAAACAGGATGTTTTCCGCCCGGCCGACGCGGCCGAGGCCCGGCTTGACCTTGTCGGCGACATCCTTTGCCAGTGACGTCGCGCCGCGCACCCGAGAACGGATCGCTGCGGCAGGCGTCGAGCACGATCAGCCCGACCTTGGCGGTGGCGGCGACTGCAGCGCGCACTTCTTCCAGCGGCAGGCTTGTCTTGTCCAGTTGATCGAGCGAGGAGGCATCGGCATCGACCGGCAGCAGCC
>NZ_JBWLUW010000050.1:0-2755 GCF_057784245.1 Mesorhizobium sp. CNPSo 4671
AACATTCTTGGTGCCTTGTGCCTGGAGGAAGGTCCAAGGGAGCTTCAGGAAAGCACGGCCTCTTTTGAGTGTACAGAATATTTCAGCATTTCGCAGATAGGCACCGTCGATTGCTGCGATAGTTCCGACCTATTTGTCTTCCTCGGTTATGCGATGTCACCTTCCGACGGTCGGCGGGGAGCCTTACATGAAGCTTATCTAGTGTCTCACCCGGGCTGGAAAGGCGGTGCCACTGGTCTCTTGGAAAGAAATCTGCTTCGGCCGCACCCCGGCCAGCATTTCAACCGAAAGATAGAAGTTTGGATCGGTAGAAAAACGTCGTCTTTGGGTATCGAACTGATGCCGTACCATCCTCGGTGCATCGGTGCTTCCGCCGCTGATCATGTTAGCCGAGGCTATCCCTGGGCCTAATAGGTGCCTACGTGCCTTCACTATTTTGAAAGAACTAATCTATGACAATTTGCCCCGAAGCTCGTGTGTCCCTCGACCGTTTCTGGTCGACAATCGAAGCTTCCGCCAAGATCGGCAAAGGCCGTCCGGGAGGCCTGTCGCGTCTGACGCTCACGGACTCAGACCGCGAGATGCGTGATCTATTTTGTGGCTGGTGCCGGGAGGCAGGCTTGAGCGTCGAGATCGATGAACTCGGCTCAATTTTCGCAAGGCGCGACGGTACCAACAACGAAATGCCACCGATCCTGATTGGCAGCCACCTCGACACCCAGATCAACGGCGGGCGCTTCGACGGGATTGGCGGAGTGCTTGCCGGGCTAGAGCTTGTGCGTGCGCTTAACGATCTCGAGTATGTCACCAAAAGGCCCATTATCGTCGTTGACTGGACCAACGAGGAAGGCGCGAGGTTTTCTCCGCCGATGGTAGCCTCGGGCTGTTTTGTCGGGCAGTACGAACGCGACTGGGTGTATGACCTGATTGCCGACGATGGCCAGCGTTTCGGCGATGAGCTTGAGCGAATAGGCTATAAGGGCGAAAAGCCTTGCAAGGCAGGGGAGATCGACGCCTATTTCGAGCTGCACATCGAGCAGGGACCAATCCTCGATGCGGAGGGGCGGGAGGTAGGGATCGTCACCGGCGCTTACCCGAGCCACGGCATCCGTGTTCGCTTCGAAGGCGAAACCGCCCACACCGGCCCAACGCCGATGGATCTTCGTCACAACGCGCTGATCGCCGGGGCAAGGTTTCTGACTGCGGTTGACGACATTGGTTGGGAGTTTGCGATTCACGACGGCAAGGCCACTGGATCGCGCCTTGCCGCCTGGCCGAACAAGCCGGGCATTCTGTCTGACACGGCCCAATGCGTCGCCGATGTACGGCACCCCGATCCTATGACCGCCAAGGTCATGGCTGAAAAGATGCGTCGTGCCGCCAAGGCCAGCGCCGCCATGGCCGGCTGTATCGCCGTGGTCGAGGACGAATGGAGCTGGGGAGGCGACATATTTGACGAGGAACTTATCAACAGCATCCGTGCTGAGGCAGTCCGTCAGTCCTATAGTTGGCGCGATATACGCTCTCAGGCGGGTCATGACGCCTATCACATGGCGACGCATTGCCCCAGCGCCATGATTTTTACACCCTGCAAGGGTGGGATCACCCACAACAACAATGAATCTTGCGAACCAGCCGATTTCCGCGCAGGCCTCAACATGCTTCTGCACGCCGTCGTTCAACGTGCGGATCGTTGATGCAGCTTTTCGACCACGCAGAGATCGACGCACGGCTGGACTGGCCGGGGCTGATCGAGGAACTTCGAGCGAGTTTCGTTACCGCCAGGACGGTTGCGCCGGCGCGTCAGGTGCTTGAGATGGACCTGCCGAATGGCGAAAAGGCCTCACTAGTGATTATGCCTGCCTGGGAGAGTGGCAGAGCGATTGGGTCAAGGTCGTTACCTTTTTTCCTGGGAATGCAACACACGGCAAGGCGACCATCAGCGCCGGCATGCTGATGTTCGACGGGGCTGACGGTAGATTTACGGCAGCGCTGGATGGGGATGCGCCCACCGCGCGGCGCACCGCGGCGGCCTCGGCGCTGGCGGCGGATTACCTGGCCCGGAAAGACGTCCAAACCTTATTTGTTGTCGGGACCGGTCAGCTAGCACTCTCGGTGGCCCACGCCCACGCGAGTGTACGCACCTACACCCGCGTGCTGATTTGGGGACGAAGCGGGGGAAAGGCTAGGTCCCTGGCGGCTACGCTCGTTATGAGGGGCCTTCCCGCGGAAAGGTGCGAGGATATAGAGTCCGGGTGTCGCTTGGCGGATGTAGTAAGTTCGGTCACAGCCTCAACAACGCCGATGATCCGCGGCGCCTGGCTGCGGGACGGATCGCACCTCGATCTCATAGGCGCATTTAAGCCCGACATGCGCGAAAGTGATACGGCTGCGATCACTGGGGCGCGGGTGTTCGTCGACGGGCTCGCGGGGGCTGTTCTGGCGGGCGATCTGGCGCAACCAATCGCTGAGGGCGCATTCTTTGCAGAAGATATTGTGGCGGATCTGACGGAGCTTGCGCAGGGCCACCCGGGCCGCCTGAATGAGATCGGGCGGACCGTCTTCAAATCCACCGGCCTTCCGCAAGAAGACCTAGCCGCCGCGATGAAGGTCATACGACGTTGATGGGGCGCTCGATGATGCAATGCTGGGTGCCACACCTTCAGGTCATCTCGGGATAAAGGCCCAGAAGCTCATCAATCAGATCGGCAAATTTTTGTTCCGGAGGGGTCAGCGAGCTCAAGTTGGAAGAGAT
>NZ_JBWLUW010000006.1:0-351015 GCF_057784245.1 Mesorhizobium sp. CNPSo 4671
CGGTGGTCAAGAATGGCGAGATCAAAATCGCGACTGTCATGTCGGTGACCTTGTCGACCGACCATCGCGCCGTCGACGGAGCGCTCGGCGCCGAACTGCTGGTCGCCTTCAAGCGGCTCATCGAGAACCCGATGGGCATGCTGGTCTAGGAAGGGAAAAGGCGGTGCGGAAATTCTTCACCAGCCTTTTTGCCTTCATCCTTTCGGGTTTTGTCGGCGGCCTGGTCGCGCAGCAACTGGCCGTCGCTACTGGTGCCGAGGAAGAATACATCATCGTCTTCATGTTCTCGGTGCTGGTGACGTGTGTCGTCACCTTCGTCTTCTTCGTGGCGCAGTTGATGAATGATCCGGTTGCGGCCGCGGCCAGGACAGGCAAGTGGACACTGATTGTTTTTGTGGTGTTGCTCGTCCTGTTGATCGCGCTGATCCTCTACAGCGATAGCAGCGCCGCGGTGGTGAAGAAGGACATTCCAATGGTAGCCGGCCTTGGTCTGCCGGGCCTGGTGACCATCATTTTGCAATGGCTGTTCGTGCGCTGGCGCGTGAGACGCGGTTTGATCAAAGCACAAATGGGTGTGAGTGCATGAAGACAGTTCTTTGCTACGGCGACTCGCTGACCTGGGGACACAACCCGGAGACTTTGGGTCGACATGACTATGAGGATCAATGGCCGACCGCGCTGGCGACAGCGCTCGGACCGGGCTTCCGCGTCATAGCCGAGGGACTGGGCGGTCGCACCACAGCCTATGACGACTTCCTGTCGGCCGCGGACCGAAACGGCGCGCGGGTATTGCCGACGGTCCTGAGCACGCATTCGCCGATCGATCTGATCGTCATGATGCTTGGCTCGAACGACATGAAGCCGTCTATACACGGCAGCGCCGTCATAGCGTCCTATGGCATGCGGCGCCTCGTTGAGATCGTGCGAGGGCACGCTTATCCATTCGGCGGTGTCGCCCCCAAAATTATCCTGGTTTCGCCTCCGCATATCGTGGAGACCCGCAAGGCGGACTACGCCGAAATGCTGGGAACGGGCGCAATCGAGTCGCCCAAGCTCGCCGGCTTTTATCAAATCGCCGCCGAGGAGTTGGGCTGCGGCTTTTTTGATGCCGCGACCGTCGCCAGATGTACACCGCTCGACGGCGTCCATCTCGATGCAGAGAATACGCGCAGCATCGGCACGGCATTGGCGCCAGTCGTGCGCGGCGTGCTGGAATTGTGATTGAAGGAGAAAATCCGTGGCTGAGAACTACGACGTCATCATCATCGGCTCAGGCCCCGGCGGCTATGTCACGGCGGTGCGTTCCGCCCAGCTTGGCTTCAAGACGGCGATCGTCGAGCGCGAGCATCTCGGCGGCATCTGCCTCAACTGGGGCTGCATCCCGACCAAGGCGTTGCTGCGTTCGGCCGAGATCATGCACTATTCCGATCACTTGAAGGATTACGGGTTGAAGCTCGAAGGTGGCAAGATCAGCGCCGATACCGCCGCCGTCGTCGACCGCTCGCGCAAAGTTTCGCTGCGGCTCAATGGCGGCGTTGCCTTCCTGATGAAGAAGAACAAGGTCGACGTCATCTGGGGCGAAGCCAAGCTGTCGAAGCCCGGCGAGGTCGTCGTCTCCAAGACGGCCAAGAAGCCAATGGAGCCGCAGCCGCCGGTGCCGAAGGGCGTCAAAGGCGAGGGCACCTACACCGCCAAGCACATCATCCTGGCGACCGGTGCGCGCCCGCGCGCGTTGCCCGGCATCGAGCCGGACGGCAGGCTGATCTGGACCTATTTCGAAGCCATGGTGCCGAAGGAGATGCCGAAGTCGCTGCTGGTGATGGGCTCGGGCGCCATCGGCATCGAATTCGCCTCTTTCTACCGCACCATGGGCGCCGACGTGACGGTGGTCGAACTGCTGCCGGCGGTAATGCCGGTCGAGGATGCCGAAGTCTCGAAATTCGCGCAAAAGCAGTTCGAGAAGCAAGGCATGAAGATCATCCTCGAAGCCAAGGTGACCAAGGTCGAGAAGGGCGCGAACTCGGTCACCGCGCATGTCGAGATGAAGGACGGCAAGGTCGAGAAGATCACCGCCGACCGCATGATCTCGGCCGTCGGCGTGCAGGGCAATATCGAGAACCTCGGCCTCGAAGCGCTCGGCGTGAAGACCGACCGCGGCTGCGTCGTCGTCGACGGCTACGGCAAGACCAATGTGCCGGGCATCTACGCCATCGGCGATGTCGCCGGCCCGCCCATGCTTGCTCACAAGGCCGAACACGAGGGCGTTGTGTGCGTGGAGAAAATCGCGAACTTCCCCGGCGTGCACGCCATCGACAAGCTCAAGATCCCCGGCTGCACCTATTGCAACCCGCAGGTCGCCTCCGTCGGCCTGACGGAAGCCAAGGCCAAGGCCGAGGGCAAGGATATCCGCGTCGGCCGCTTCCAGTTCGCAGCCAACGGCAAGGCGATCGCGCTGGGCGAGGACCAGGGCTTCATCAAGACCATCTTCGACAAGAAGACCGGTCAGTTGCTCGGCGCCCATATGGTCGGCGCCGAAGTGACCGAGCTGATCCAGGGCTTTGTCGTGGCTATGAACCTCGAAACGACCGAGGAAGAACTGATGCACACCATCTTCCCGCATCCGACACTGTCGGAGATGATGAAGGAAAGCGTGCTCGACGCCTATGGCCGCGCCT
Organism: Mesorhizobium sp. CNPSo 4671; assembly: GCF_057784245.1. Taxonomy (NCBI): domain Bacteria; kingdom Pseudomonadati; phylum Pseudomonadota; class Alphaproteobacteria; order Hyphomicrobiales; family Phyllobacteriaceae; genus Mesorhizobium; species Mesorhizobium sp. CNPSo 4671. The sequence goes on from NZ_JBWLUW010000006.1 coordinate 2,676, forward strand.
TGAACGCATGATAGATTCGCCGCAGGAGACTCAGCCGCGAACGCCCTGGGAACTCGGCGGCAAGGCAGTTCGTTTCCGGATGCATTTTTACATGCGCAAGGAGAAGGCATATGCACTTGAACGGCGTGGGCTGGATCGCAGCCATCATCATCGGCGGCTTGGCAGGCTGGTTCGCCGAAATGTTCATGAAGAGCAACACCGGCATTTTCATGAACATTGTCATGGGCATCGTTGGTGCGGTCGTGTTGAACGCCATCCTTCAAGCGCTCAATGTCGGCCCGTTCGGCGTCGGCTGGATCGCTTATCTGATCACCGGCTTCATCGGTGCCTGCCTGCTGATCTGGGTCGGTCGCCTGGTGCGCCGCTAGCCGATATTGTTCCCTTCTATGCGAAAACGGTTGTAGCGGCATGCGCCGCTGCAGCCTTTTTCTTTGTGCCGAAAAGTCCTAGATGACGTAAAAGTGACGATCGCCGACGGGCGGTCGCAAGAAAAGCCAGGGTTCAGATGGTCACTGTCCTCGACACGATCGCCAACGCGCCGCGGCTGCGGCACCCCGAGAAGGCGCACAAGCCCGACCAGGAGGTGTTGCGCAAGCCGGACTGGATCCGCGTCAAGGCGCCGGTCTCAAAAGGGTACGCCGAGACACGCGAGATCGTGAAATCGCATAAGCTGGTGACGGTCTGCGAAGAGGCCGGCTGCCCCAACATCGGCGAGTGCTGGGAAAAGAAGCACGCCACCTTCATGATCATGGGCGAAATCTGCACGCGCGCCTGCGCCTTCTGCAATGTCGCCACCGGCATTCCGACCGCGCTCGATGCCGATGAGCCGGCCCGTGTCGCGCATGCCGTCAAGCAGATGGGGCTCAGCCACGTCGTCATCACCTCGGTCGACCGCGACGATCTCGCCGATGGCGGCGCGCAGCACTTCGCCGAAGTGATCCGGGCGATCCGCGCGGCGACGCCCTCAACAACGATCGAAATTCTGACGCCCGATTTCCTGCGCAAGGACGGCGCGCTGGAGATCGTCGTGGCGGCGAAGCCCGACGTCTTCAACCACAATCTCGAAACCGTGCCGTCGAACTATCTGACGGTTCGGCCGGGCGCCCGCTATTTCCACTCGATCCGGCTGTTGCAGCGGGTCAAGGAACTCGACCCCTCGATCTTCACCAAGTCCGGCATAATGGTCGGCCTGGGCGAGGAGCGGAATGAGATCCTGCAGCTTATGGACGATTTGCGTTCGGCCAATGTCGACTTCATGACCATCGGCCAATATCTGCAGCCGTCGAAGAAGCACCATCCGGTGATCCGCTTCGTCACCCCCGAGGAGTTCAAGTCCTTCGAGACGATCGGCCGGACCAAGGGTTTCCTGCTGGTGGCATCGAGCCCGCTGACGCGCTCATCGCACCATGCCGGCGACGATTTCGCCCGACTGCGCGCGGCGCGGGAAGCGCAGCTCCAGAAATCGGTCTAGCGCTGGTTGTATGCCGAAATTCGAAGCCACCCGCCGCGTTGCCCATACGCCGCAGCAGATGTTTGCATTGGTTGCCGATGTCGAGGCCTATCCGCAATTCCTGCCGCTTTGCGAAGCGCTGACGGTGCGTTCGCGCAAGGAACGTGACGGACGCACTGTTCTCCTCGCCGACATGAGCATCGGCTACAAGGCGATCCGCGAGACCTTCACCACGCAGGTGCTGCTGAAGCCCGACGAGAAGACCATCGACGTCAAATATATCGACGGCCCGTTCAAATACCTCAGCAACATCTGGCGCTTCGACCCGGCCGGCAGCGGTTGCGAGGTCCACTTCTTCATCGACTACGAGTTCAAGAGCCGCATTCTCGGCGTGCTGATGGGAACGATGTTCGACCGCGGCTTCCGCATGTTTTCCGAGGCCTTCGAGAAGCGTGCCGACATCATCTACGGCGTTTAGAGCAATTCCAGGAAAAGTGTGAGCGGTTTTCCGCCTGGGATTGCGTCAAAACAAAGAGTTAGAGCGTTTCTCCGTTTCCATGAAACGGTGAAACACTCTAGCCGGCCTGACGCTATCGCGGTGAATCCGCGCTTTATCCAAGCGCGCGCAGGCCGAGTTGCAGCGCGTGTCTTACCGTTTCGTGCCGGATGAATTCGCGGCCCTTGTGGCCAAACAGCTGGCGCTCGGCGACAACCGGCTGGTCGGTGAGCGCAAGGCCGAACCAGACGAGACCGACCGGCTTGTCGGCCGAACCGCCGCTTGGGCCGGCAATGCCGGTGACGGCAAGAGAAAGGCTCGCGCGCGAATGCGCCAGCGCGCCGGCCGCCATCTCCAGCACCGTTTCGCGCGACACGGCTCCGTGCGCGTCAAGTGTTTCGGCGGAAACGCCGAGCATCTCCATCTTGGCTTCGTTGGAATAGGTGATGAAGCCGCGGTCGACCACGGCGGAGGAGCCGGCAATGTCGGTGAGCGCGGCGATGATCAGGCCGCCGGTGCAGCTCTCGGCTGTCGCCAGCATGATGCCGCGTCGCTGGCAGGCGAGCAGCAGGGCGTTTGCGAGCTCGGCGTTGCTCATTCCGGCACCTCGCCAGGAAACACCACGCTGGCGGTGGCGATCGCGGCGATGCCTTCTTCGCGACCGACAAAGCCGAGTTTCTCATTGGTTGTCGCCTTGATCGAGATGCGGTCGGCGGAAATGCCCAGCATCTGCGACAGGGCTGCCGTCATCGCCTCGCGATGCGGGCCGACGCGCGGCGCCTCGCAGATCAGCGTGATGTCTGCATTGGCGATGCGTCCACCGCGCTCGCGCACCACTTTGGCCGCATGCTCGACGAAGATCCGCGACGCAGCACCCTTCCATTGCGGATCGGACGGCGGGAAATGCGTGCCGATATCGCCGGCGCCACAGGTCGCCAGCAGCGCATCGGTCAAGGCGTGCAGGCCGACATCGGCATCGGAATGGCCGGACAGTTTTTTGCCGTGCGGAATGGCGACGCCGCACAGGGTGACATGATCGCCAGGCTCGAAGGCGTGGACGTCATAGCCGTTGCCGGTGCGGATGTCGGGGAAGTGTGTGCGTTCGCTGGAAAGCCGCTGGTGCGCCATCGCGATGTCCCGTGCCCAGGTGAGTTTGACATTGTCCGGTGAGCCGGGAACCAGCTTGACCGGAATATGCGCCCATTCGGCGATGGCCGCGTCGTCGGTGAAGTCCAGCCGGCCCAGCTGATGGGCCTTGTCGTGTGCGGCAAGGATCGGCCCGTAGGGGAACCCTTGCGGTGTTTGCGCCGCATGGAGCCCGCTGCGGGAAACGGTCTCCGCGACCACGCCGGCAGCCGACTCGCGCTTCAGCGTGTCGGCGACGGGCAGGGCGGGCAACGCCCCCTCGTTCTCGCCGATGGCGGCGATGGTGCGGTCGATCAAGTCCGCGTCGACGAACGGTCGGACGGCATCATGAATCAGAACCTGGTCCGGCGCGTGGTCTTTGAGCGCAAGCAGCCCCAGCCGGACGGACTCCTGCCGGGTCGGCCCGCCAATGACGGCGGTGACACGCCGAGCCTGGGTGCCCGCCGCCTGCCGAAACAGTTCGTGGTCGTCGGCGTGGATGGCGACGACAATCCGGCCGGTTCGCGGATGCGCCAGAAACATCTCCAGCGTATGCGCAATGACGGCTCGACCACCGATGTTCTGGTACTGCTTGGGTCCGTTGGCCTGTCCGGCACGCGCGCCGCGGCCGGCGGCGACAATCACCACCGCAACCCCACCTGTCGCGCTTGCGTTTTCAGTTCCGTCAGTCATGGCGATTGGCTTAGCGCACGATCCCCAAAAGTGTAATTGGTTTTCCAAAAAGATCGTGCGTCAAATATGAACTCCAAAGCATCTTGAAGGACGCGCGGGCCCTGGTTGCGGCAAAAAATCGAAGGCCGGGATTTTCCCAATTGCGCCTTAATGTGGCGTCATTCCGCGTTGCACATTGCGGCCGATATGGCTAGAGAATGTGCAACGAATGGACGTGCTTGGTTTTTGTGCATGGTTAACCTGACCAAATTGGCCGCGCCTCTCGACGTCGGCGGCGTGGAAATCCGCAATCGCGTATTCCTCGCGCCGATGTCGGGTATCACCGACGAGCCTTTCCGGCGACGCGCCCATGCGCATGGCGCGGGCCTGGTCGTGTCCGAAATGGTGGCAAGCGGCGAACTCGCCAAGGGCAGGACCGGCTTCGACCTGCGCATACGTCATTCCGGCCTCCCCGTCCATATGGTGCAGCTGGCCGGCCGCGAAGCGGCACACATGGCCGAGGGCGCGCGCATCGCCGCCGGCGAGGGCGCCGACATCATCGATATCAACATGGGCTGCCCAGCCAAGAAGGTCACCGGCGGTTATGCCGGCTCGGCATTGATGCTGGATCTCGAGCACGCGCTGTCGCTGATCGAGGCCGTGGTCGGCGCGGTCAAGGTACCGGTGACGGTCAAGATGCGGCTCGGCTGGGACGAAGGCGCGCTCAATGCGCCCGTCCTGGCGCGCCGTGCCGAGCAGGCGGGTGTCAAGATGGTGACGGTGCACGGCCGCACGCGCTGCCAGTTCTATCAGGGCAAGGCCGACTGGCGCGCCATCGCCCGCGTCAAGGACGCCGTGTCCATACCGGTCGTTGCCAATGGGGATGTCTGCTCTCCCGCCGAGGCCGCCGCCATCCTAGACCAATCCGGCGCCGATGCGGTGATGGTCGGCCGCGCGCATTACGGCGCGCCGTGGATCGCCGGTGGCATCGCAGCCGCGGCGGCAGGCGAAACAGCCTCCGACGTGCCGCAGAATCCCACGGCTTTGGCCGATTATATCGTCGCCCATTACGAGGACATGCTGGCGCTTTATGGCGTCGAGAGCGGATTGCGCCAGGCGCGCAAGCATCTGGGCTGGTATTTCGATCGCCATGCCGTCGGCGTCGCCGATGACGACCGAAAAGCCATCCTGACCACGTTCGAGCCGGCCCGCGTCATTGCCTTGCTGCGCAATGTGTTCTCGCGTGATCCGCAACCCTTGAACCTGCGGAGCGCCGCATGAACGCCACCGCTGGCCAAGGCATCGAGACGCCGAATGCCGCCCAGATCGTCCTCAACACCATCCGTCGACCGGTGATCATGATCAGCGAGGAAGGGTTCATCACCTTCGCCAATGCTGATGCCGAGGACTTCTTTCGCTCCAGCGCGACCATGCTGGCGCGCAACACCCTGTCCAAGCTGATTCCCTTCGGCAGCCCGCTGCTGACGCTGGTCGATCAGGTGCGCGAGCGCCGGGCTCCGGTCAACGAATATCGGGTCGACGTGTCGTCGCCACGCCTCGGCATCGAGAAGGTCGTCGATCTTTATGTCGCGCCGGTGCCGGAATTCCCGGGGGCCGTCGTGGTCATGTTCCAGGAGCGGTCGATGGCCGACAAGATCGACCGGCAAATGACGCATCGCGGTGCGGCGCGCTCGGTGACCGGCCTGGCGGCGATGCTTGCCCATGAGATCAAGAACCCGCTCTCCGGCATCCGCGGCGCCGCGCAGTTGCTCGAATTGTCTGCCTCCGACGAAGACCGAGCGCTGACCCGGCTGATCACCGACGAGACGGACCGCATCGTCTCGCTGGTCGATCGCATGGAGGTGTTTTCCGACGAGCGGCCGATCGATCGTTATCCCGTCAACATCCATGTCGTGCTCGACCATGTGAAGGCGATCGCCAAGAACGGTTTTGCCAAGAAAGTCAGGATATTGGAGGACTATGATCCATCATTGCCTCCGGTATTCGCCAACCGCGACCAGCTGATCCAAGTGTTCCTGAACCTGGTCAAGAACGCCGCCGAGGCGATCGGCAGCGACCCGCAGGGCGAGATCGTGCTGTCGACCGCCTTCCGGCCGGGCATTCGCGTTTCGGTTCCAGGCACACAGGACCGTGTCTCGTTGCCGCTGGAGTTCTGCGTGCGCGACAATGGCTCCGGCGTCTCGGAGGACATTCTGCCGATCCTGTTCGATCCCTTCATCACCACCAAGCCGAACGGCTCGGGGCTGGGGTTGGCGCTGGTCGCCAAGATCGTCGGCGAGCATGGCGGCATCATCGAATGCGATTCGACCCCACGCGGAACCACCTTCCGCATCCTGATGCCGGCCTGGAAGGAAACGCCGTTCGGCGCTGAAGAAGACGGTGAAGGAGACCGCAAATGACGGTTCGCGGCAATATTCTCGTCGCCGATGACGACGCGGCGATCCGCACGGTGCTCAATCAGGCTCTCTCGCGCGTCGGTCATGAAGTGCGCGTCACCTCCAACGCCTCGACCTTGTGGCGTTGGGTGGCGGCCGGCGAGGGCGACCTCGTCATCACCGACGTGGTGATGCCGGACGAGAACGCCTTCGACATGCTGCCGCGCATCAAGAAGGCACGGCCGGAACTGCCGGTCATCGTGATGAGCGCCCAGAACACATTCATGACGGCGATCCGCGCCTCCGAGACCGGTGCCTACGAATATCTGCCAAAACCGTTCGACCTGACCGAACTGCTCAACATCGTCAACCGGGCGCTGTCGGAGCCAAGGCGGCCGAAGATCGATGCGCGGCCGGATGAGCAGCCTGAAACCATGCCGCTGGTCGGCCGCTCGGCGGCCATGCAGGACATCTACCGCATGCTGGCGCGCATGATGCAGACTGACCTGACGGTGATGATCTCGGGCGAATCCGGCACCGGCAAGGAACTAGTGGCGCGCGCCCTGCACGAATATGGCCGCCGTCGCGGCGGGCCGTTCGTTGCCATCAACATGGCGGCAATCCCGCGCGACCTGATCGAATCGGAGCTGTTCGGCCACGAGAAGGGCGCTTTCACCGGTGCCCAGAACCGTTCCACCGGCCGTTTCGAGCAGGCCGAGGGCGGCACGCTGTTCCTCGACGAGATCGGCGACATGCCGATGGAGGCGCAGACGCGCCTGCTACGCGTCCTGCAGCAGGGCGAATACACCACGGTCGGCGGCCGCACGCCGATCAAGACCGATGTGCGCATCGTCGCCGCCACCAACAAGGATCTGCGCACGCTGATCAACCAGGGACTGTTCCGCGAGGATCTGTTCTATCGCCTCAACGTCGTGCCGCTCAGGCTGCCGGCATTGCGCGAGCGTTCCGAGGACGTGCCCGACCTCGTGCGCCACTTCTTCAAGCTTGGCGAGATGGAAGGGCTGCAGACCAAGCGCATCTCTTCCGGCGGCATCGAACTCATGAAGCGCTACCCCTGGCCGGGCAATGTGCGCGAATTGGAAAACCTCGTTCGCCGGCTTGCCGCGCTCTATTCGCAGGACGAGATTTCCGCCGAGATCATCGAGGCGGAACTGAAGACCGGCGAGCGCCCCGTGGTACCCGGCGGCGGCAACCTCATTCCCGACGACCTCTCCATCGGCCAGGCGGTCGAGCATTTCCTGCAGCGTTATTTCGCCTCGTTTGCCGGCGAATTGCCGCCCGCCGGGCTCTACCAGCGCATTCTGTCCGAAGTCGAATATCCGCTGGTCCTGGCCTCGATGACGGCAACCCGCGGCAACCAGATCAAGGCTGCGGAACTGCTGGGGCTGAACCGCAACACGCTACGCAAGAAGATTCGCGAACTGGGCGTCAACGTCTACAAATCGTCGCGGCCGGGCTGAGCGCTGATCTGACGCACTCTTTTCAGGGGACTGAGCGGCGAAACATTTCCGCCATTGTCACACTTGTTGCATAATCGCCACAATGCGTTGCATAGATCGGACGCAATCATTGGCTCCCAGACGGCGACATGGCTCCGCAGGCACCTGTACTCAACCAACCGCTTTTCAGCGAACCCGGCGCGCGCGACGGGCGCCGTTTGCTGGCGCTGCCCGGCGTCGTGGCGGTCGTCGGCGCGCTGGTCATGGCCGCCATTTCGTTCACCATCCTGGTCGGCGCGACGCCGATCGCGCCTGACGCCAGGACGACCTGGGCGCTGATCGCGCTCAACGCCGCCTTCGTGCTTTTCCTCAGCGCGCTGGTCGGACGCGAGGTGCATCGCATCGTCATGGCGCGCCGGCACGGCAAGGCGGCCTCGCGCCTGCATGTGCGCATCGTCGCCATGTTCGCGCTGGTCGCCGCCATCCCCGCCATCATGGTGGCGATCATCGCCTCGATCACGCTCGACATCGGCCTCGACCGCTGGTTCGAGATCCGCACCAAGACAATCGTCAATTCCTCGCTGTCGATCGCCGATGCCTATGTTCAGGAAAATGCCCGCAATTTGCAGGGCACGACATTGTCGATGGCCTATGACCTCGATGCGTCGCGCACGCTCTACGGCCTTGATCGCACAGGCTTTCTCGACCTCCTGAACAAGGAGGCGGTGGGCCGGTCGCTGGCCCATGCGGCGCTGATCAAGCCCGACGGCTCGTTCGTCATGAGCGCCAAGACGGATGCCGACTTCGCCATGCCGGAACCGCCGGAAGGCTCAGTCAGCAGCGCCACCGAAGGAAAACCGGTGCTGATCGAGCCGCGCACCCGCAACATCATGGGCGCCATCGTCAAGCTGCGCGAGATCGAGGGCCTCTACCTCTACACCATCCGCCTTGTCGATCCCGAGGTGATCAAGGCGCGGCAGATCGTCAGGTCCAACACCGACGAATACCGCAACCTCGAAGACAACAGGCGCACCTCGCAAGTGGCCTTCGCGCTGCCCTACCTATCGCTGACCCTGATCATCATCCTGTCGGCAATCTGGACCGGCATTGCCGTCGCCGACCGTCTCGTGCGGCCCATTCGCCAGCTTATCGGTGCCGCCGATGAGGTGGCGACCGGCAATCTCGACGTCGCGGTTCCCGTCAGGCCTTCGGACGGCGATGTCGCCTCGCTCGGCGATACCTTCAACAAGATGTTGCTGGAGCTCAAATCGCAACGCAACGAGATCTTGTCGGCAAAGGACCTGATCGACGAGCGGCGGCGCTTTTCGGAAGCCGTGCTCGCGGGCGTCACTGCCGGTGTCATTGGCGTCGATCCCTACGGCATCGTCACCATCGTCAACCGTTCAGCCGAATCGATGCTGGCCATCTCCGCCAGTGCCGCACTCGGGCAGAATCTTTCCGCCATTCTGCCGCATGTCGGCCGCGTCTTCGAAATCGGCCGCCAGTCGGGCAAGCCCGTCTATCGCGAGCAGGTGACATTCTTCCGCGCCGGAACCGAGCGTACCTTCAACGTGCAGATCACCATCGAGGCGGGCGACGACGGCTCGGAGGAAAAATCCTACGTCGTGACGGTCGACGACATCACCGATCTGGTTCAGGCGCAGCGTTCTTCCGCCTGGGCCGATGTGGCGCGCCGCATCGCCCACGAGATCAAGAACCCGCTGACGCCGATCCAGCTTTCGGCCGAGCGCATCAAGCGCCGCTACGGCAAGGTCATCACCGAAGACCGCGAGGTTTTCGACCAGTGTACCGACACCATCATCCGGCAGGTCGAGGACATCGGCCGCATGGTCGACGAATTCTCCGCCTTCGCGCGCATGCCCAAGCCGGAGATGAAGGCCATCGATCTGCGCGAATCGCTACGCGAGGCGTCGTTCCTGGTCGAAGTCAGCCGCGCCGACATCACCTTCGAGCGGGTTTTCGGCAACGAACCGCTCAAGGGCACGTTCGACAGCCGCCTTCTGGCGCAGGCTTTCGGCAATGTGATCAAGAACGCCGCGGAGGCGATCGACGGACTGGAACAAAAGGACGGTTCGCACGGCATAATCCGGATTCAAGCCGGCCGTCAGAATGGCGCGATTCGAATCGACGTCATCGACAATGGCAAAGGCCTGCCGCGCGAGAATCGCCAACGGCTGCTCGAGCCCTATATGACCACGCGCGAGAAGGGCACCGGGCTCGGTCTCGCTATCGTCAAGAAGATCGTGGAGGACCATGGCGGCAGGCTGGAACTTCATGATGCGCCCGCGGACTTCCATGGCGGCCGCGGGGCGATGATCAGCATCATCCTGCCGCCGGCTGCCGCCACGCCGTTGCGCGGCGAAGGCAAGACGGAACACGAAAGAGAAACTGAAAAGGTCGGTAATGGCGTCTGATATTCTCATCGTCGATGACGAGGAAGACATCCGCGAGCTCGTCGCAGGCATATTGAGCGACGAAGGTCACGAAACCCGTACGGCATTTGATGCCGATAGCGCGCTGGCCGCCATCGCCGACCGGGCGCCGAGGTTGATTTTCCTCGACATCTGGCTGCAGGGCTCGCGCCTGGACGGACTGGCGCTGCTCGACGAGATCAAGACCATGCATCCCAGCCTGCCGGTGGTGATGATCTCCGGCCACGGCAACATCGAAACGGCGGTCTCGGCCATCCGCCGTGGCGCCTATGATTTCATCGAGAAGCCGTTCAAGGCCGACCGGCTGATCCTCATTGCAGAGCGCGCGCTGGAAACCTCGAAGTTGCGGCGCGAGGTTTCCGACCTCAAGCAGCGCAGCGGCGAGACCTTCGACCTGATCGGCATGTCGTCGGCGATGAGCCAGCTGCGCCAGACCATCGAGCGCGTCGCGCCGACCAACAGCCGTGTCATGATCATCGGCCCGTCGGGATCAGGCAAGGAACTGGCGGCGCGCGCCATCCACACGCTGTCGGCGCGCAAGAGCGCGCCGTTCGTGACGCTGAGCGCCGCCAACATCACGCCCGAGCGCATGGAGATCGAACTGTTCGGCACCGAATCGAACGGTGTCGAGCGCAAGGTCGGCGCGCTGGAGGAGGCTCATCGCGGCATCCTCTATATCGACGAAGTGGCCGACATGCCGCGCGAGACACAGAACAAGATCTTGCGCGTGCTGGTCGAGCAGCAGTTCGAGCGGGTAGGGGGCACCAAGCGGGTCAAGGTTGATGTTCGCATCATCTCCTCGACCTCGCAGAACCTGGAAGCCATGATTGCCGACGGGCGTTTCCGCGAGGACCTCTACCATCGCCTGGCGGTGGTTCCGGTGATGGTGCCGGGGCTGGCCGAGCGGCGCGAGGACATTCCCTACCTCGTCGACAATTTCATGAAGCAGATCGCCCGCCAGGCCGGCATCAAGCCGCGCCGCATCGGCGACGACGCGCTGGCCGTGCTGCAGGCGCACAATTGGCCGGGCAACGTGCGCCAGCTGCGCAACAATGTCGAGCGGCTGATGATCCTGGCGCGCGGCGACGACGTCGACGCGCCGATCACCGCAGACCTTTTGCCGTCCGAGATCGGCGATGTCATGCCGCGAACGCCGAATCAGTCCGACCAGCACATCATGGCGCTGCCGTTGCGCGAGGCGCGTGAACAGTTCGAGAAGGACTATCTGATCGCCCAGATCAACCGCTTTGGCGGCAACATCTCGAAGACAGCCGAGTTCATCGGCATGGAACGTTCCGCCCTGCACCGCAAACTGAAGTCGCTGGGCGTCTGACGCGCGCCATCTCCATTGAGCCGCGTGTGGGCCAACCATTTGCCGGTTACGGCAGCGGCGGAATCGCATAAGACAGCCCGAGAATTTCCCAGGGGTCGCCAATGCCACGCATTGCCTATGTCAACGGGCGCTACGTCGCTCACGCCGACGCTTCCGTGCATATCGAGGACCGCGGCTATCAGTTCGCCGACGGCGTCTATGAGGTCTGCGAGGTGGCGCGAGGCTTCATCGTCGACATGCCGCGCCATCTTGCACGGCTCAACCGCTCGCTCACCGAACTGTCGATCGCCTGGCCGGTCGCGCGCAACGTGCTGCCGCTCATCCTGCGCGAAGTGGTCAACCGCAACCAAGTCGTCAACGGCCTTGTCTATGTCCAGGTGACGCGCGGTGTCGCCAGCCGCGACTTTGTTTTCCCGTCGGCGGACACCAAGCCGTCTTTGGTGGTCACTGCCAAAAAGGCAGATCCGGCGGCTGGAGCAAAGCGGGCCGAGACCGGCATCGCGGTCATCACCGTGCCGGAGAATCGCTGGGACCGGGTCGACATCAAGACTGTCGGACTGCTGCCCAATGTATTGGCCAAGCAGAAAGCCAAGGAGGCCGGCGCCCAGGAGGCGTGGTTCGTCGATACCGATGGCAACGTCAAGGAAGGCGGTTCGTCGAACGCCTGGATCGTCACCCGGGACGGTGTCCTGGTCACCAGGCCGGCCGAGCACGGCATTCTGCGCGGGATCACCCGCACAACCATGTTCGAAGTGGCGGCGAAGCTCGGTCTGAAGATCGAAGAGCGCGGTTTTTCCGTTGCCGAAGCCAAGGCGGCGCGCGAGGCGTTCATCAGTTCGGCGACGACGATTGCCATGCCTGTCGTGGCCATTGACGGCGATCCGGTGGCCAACGGGCACCCCGGCTCTGTGACACTTTCGTTGCGGCAGGCCTTTTTTGACATTGCGGAAAAAAGTCCAGCCTGATAACCGCACAGGTGGAATGAACATCAATATATCTCGTTCTGCTTGTCGTTACTGACGACAAGACGGTGTTTGCGCGCTTGACATGTGCCCGACAATTTGGCGCATTGGCTTGCAAACCGAAGGGGATCGGCGAAAGACAAGAACAATGGCGGAACGATCGCAAAACCTTCAGGACCTGTTCCTGAATTCAGTTCGCAAGAGCAAGAACCCGCTCACCATCTTCCTCATCAACGGCGTGAAGCTGACCGGCGTGGTCACTTCGTTCGACAATTTCTGTGTGCTGCTGCGCCGCGACGGTCACTCCCAGCTCGTCTACAAGCACGCCATTTCCACGATCATGCCGAGCCAGCCGGTTCAGATGTTCGATGGTGAGGAAAGCCAGGGCGCCTGATTGGCACGTGAGAAGGACGCGGACGGTACGGTTCGCGGAAAACCAGCGCATCATCCCGGGACGGAAGCCAAGGGGCCGACCCGGGCTGTCGTCATTGTGCCCGTGCTTACCCGCCAGCCGCGCGGCGACGACGAGACGAACCGTCCACGGCTGACGCGTTCGGCCGATGCTCGCCATGACGAGGCGGTCGGCCTCGCCCGCGCCATCAATCTCGACCCCGTCCATACGGCCGTCGTGACCGTCAACGATCCGCGTCCGGCAACCTTGCTCGGCAGCGGCAAGGTCGAAGAGTTCGCCGAGATCGTCAAGGCGAACGACGCGGAACTGGTCATCGTCGACCATCCGCTGACCCCGGTGCAGCAGCGCAATCTCGAGAAGGAACTGCATGCCAAGGTTCTCGACCGCACCGGCTTGATCCTCGAGATCTTCGGCGAGCGAGCCCGCACCAAGGAAGGCACGCTGCAGGTCGAACTTGCGCATCTCAACTACCAGAAGGGCCGCCTGGTCCGCAGCTGGACCCACCTTGAACGCCAGCGCGGCGGCGCCGGCTTCCTAGGCGGCCCCGGCGAAACCCAGATCGAATCCGACCGGCGGCAGTTGCAGGAAAAGATCATCAAGCTGAAGCACGAGCTGGAAACAGTGCGTCGCACCCGCGACCTGCACCGCGCCAAGCGCAAGAAGGTGCCGTTCCCGGTGGTGGCGATCGTCGGCTACACCAATGCCGGCAAGTCGACGCTGTTCAACCGGCTGACCGGAGCGGACGTGCTGGCGCAGGACATGCTGTTCGCCACGCTCGACCCGACGCTGCGCCGCGTGCGCCTGCCGCATGGCACGCCGATCATCCTGTCGGACACGGTCGGTTTCATCTCCGACCTGCCGACGCATCTGATCGCGGCCTTTCGCGCGACGCTGGAAGAGGTGGTCGAGGCCGATCTCGTCATCCATCTGCGCGACATTTCCGATCCCGACACGGCTGCACAGGCCGAGGACGTCGAGCGCATCCTGGCCGACCTCGGTGTCGACGCCAGTGACACCAAGCGCGTGATCGAAGTCTGGAACAAGATCGACCTGCTGGACGAAGGCAACAGGAGCCGGCTGCTCGCCGATGCCGCCGACGGCAGCAAAGGTCCGCCAATCGCCATTTCGGCGGTGACCGGCGAGGGCATCGATGCGCTGAAGGCGGTCATCGAGACACGTATGGCGGGCGAACTCGAAGACCTGACGGTGACGATCGGGCCGGCACAATTTGGCCTCGTCGACTGGCTGTACCGCAATGGCGATATCGTTTCGCGCACCGACAATGAAGATGGCAGCGCCACCCTCTCGCTCAAGGCCACGCAAAGCGCCCGCGGGGAAATCGAAAGCCGATTGCGCCGTAAAAACAACGGCTAGGCCGGAACAATTGCTGGAAAAGTGTATAACGCTTTTCCGTCCCGAATTGCCGGTCAATAGGCCTACTTCGCAGTTTTTGCTTCCTGCCAGAACGCTTCCATCTCGTCCAAGGTGGCCTGTTCCAGCGTGTTGCCGGATTTTTCCAGGGCTCGCTCGACATAGTGGAAGCGCGACCGGAATTTTTCATTGGTGCCGCTCAGCGCGGCTTCCGAATCGAGCTTGAGATGACGGCCGAGATTGACGACGGCGAACAGCATGTCGCCGAACTCGTCCTTGATCGACGCCGTCTCGCCCTTGGCCAGCGCCTCGCGCAACTCGCCGATCTCCTCCTCGATTTTGTCGAGGATAGGGGCAGCTTCGCTCCAGTCGAAGCCGACGCGGGCGGCCTTCTCCTGCAGTTTGAGCGCCCGCGTCAAAGCGGGCAGGGCGACCGGAACGCTGTCCAGAAACCCCTTGCCATTGTCTTCGGGGTCGAGGCCGCGCGCGAGACGGGCTTGCCGCTTCTCCGTCTTCTCCTGCGCCTTGATCTTTTCCCACATGCCCTTGGCCATGCCGGCACTGCGGGCCTCCTCATCGCCGAAGACATGCGGGTGGCGGCGGATCATTTTCGTCGTGATCGCCTGGACCACATCCGGAAAGGCGAATTCACCGGCTTCTTCGGCCATTTGCGCGTGATAGACGACCTGCAGCAGCAGGTCGCCGAGCTCGTCGCGCAGATCGTCGAGGTCGCCGCGCGCGATGGCGTCTGCCACCTCATAGGCCTCCTCGATCGTGTAGGGCGCAATGGTCGAGAAATCCTGCTCGATGTCCCAGGGACAGCCGGTCTTCGGCGCGCGCAACGCCGCCATGATCTCGATCAGCCGCGAAATGTCTTTAGATGGCGTCATGCGGCGGATGCTATCGCGCCGCCCGGCGCGCGGCCAATGCTGTCAGCCGGCGAGGGCGCCTTGTCCACAGGTGAGCCGTATCAGTCGAGTACGGAGACGATCGCCTTAGCGAGGTCATCCATCCCATCCTCGGGCAGTCCGGCGACATTGATGCGGCTGTCGCCGACCATGTAGACGCCATGCTCGGCACGCAGTCGCTCGACCTGCGCTTCAGTCAGGCCAAGCCGCGAGAACATGCCGCGATGGCTGGCGACGAAGTCGAAGCGGTCGGAGTTGGACTGCCGGCGCAGTGCGTCGGCGAACGCCACACGAAGCCTCAGCATGCGCAGGCGCATCTCTTCCAGCTCGGCTTCCCAGTCGGCACGCAAGGCGGCGTCCTCCAGCACGATGCGCACCGCCGCGGCGCCATGGTCCGGCGGCATCGAATACATGGCGCGCGCCGCCGACAGCATCTGGCTCATAGCCACATCGGCTTGGGCGCTGTCCTTGGCCAGGATCATCGCCGCACCGACACGATCGCGGTAGACGGCGAAATTCTTCGAGCAGCTCGACGCCACAACCATTTCCGGAACCTTCGCCGCCAGCAGGCGCAGGCCGAGGGCGTCGGCTTCAAGCCCGTCGCCAAAGCCCTGATAGGCGATGTCTACGAATGGCAGCAGGCCACGCTCGACGACCAGATCGGTGACCGCCTCCCACTGCGCCGCATCGAGGTTGGCGCCGGTCGGGTTGTGGCAGCAGCCATGCAGCAGCACCACGTCGCCACTCTCTGCCGTCCGCAACGCTGCCAGCATGTCGTCGAAACGAACCGCACCCGAGGCCGCGTTGAAATAGGGGTATTCGCGGATCTGCAGGCCGGCGGCACGCATCACCGGCATGTGGTTCGGCCAGGTCGGGTCCGACAGCCAGACGGTGGCGTCCGAACGCGTCCGCTTGAGCAGCTCCGCCACCAGGCGCAGCGCACCGGAGCCGCCAGGCGCCTGTGCCGCCCGGATGCGCGTCATGTCGGCGCCCGGACCGAAGGCGAGCTTGGCCATCACCGCGTTGAAGCCGGTATCACCGGCCAGCCCGAAATAGGTCTTGGTGTCCTGGTTATTCAGCAGCCGCTTTTCGGCCTCACGCACGGCGCGCATGACCGGCGTCTTGCCGTCACGATCCTTATAGACGCCGACGCCGAGGTCGACTTTGTTGGGGCGCGGATCCGCGCGATAGAGGCCGATCAGGGCCAGGATCTTGTCGGCGGGAGCTGGCTGCAGGTCTTCGAACATCATTATGGTTCCGTTGGCGCGGCGGAGTGATACGCAAATCGAACGCGCTCCGCCAGCGGTTTTGGTTGCCTCAACGCGAAAGGCGGCGCCTACGGGAGCCGCCTTTCGATCGAAACGATAGCCGCTATTCTAATCCCAGCGTATGCGTCACTAGGAAAGCAGTTCAAGGAATGACAGCTTCATGCTCGTACGGCTGACGATGATTTGTAACGGCGCCACGGCCGCGACCCGGAAGGGGGCGTTCCCGTCGGACGAGCCGTTGGAGCCGCGATCACTCACGCTGGCGAAGGCGATGCGCGGGACTTTGCGCCGTGCCGACCGCGTGTGGACGGCGCCTTCGCTTCGCGCCCGGCAGACCGCCGAGGCGCTGGCGCTGAACGCATCGGTCGAACCGCTCCTGGCGGACCAGAATCATGAAGGCTGGGCCGGCAAGAGTTTCGAGGACGTGCAGGCACAACAGCCCGGCGACATCGCCGCATCGCTAACCGACCCCCATGCAGCGCCGCATGGCGGCGAGTCGCTGGCCGACGTTGCCCGCCGGGCCTCCGCATTGATGGATCGGTTGATGGCCGAGCGTGGCCATACGATCGCGATAACCCATGCCAGCGTCATTCGCACCGCGATCCTGCATGTTCTGGGTGCCCCGCTTGCCGCTAGTGGGAAGATCGACATCGAGCCGCTGAGCATCACCGATTTTCGCAGCGACGGCCGCAGATGGGTTTTGCGCGCCTGCGGCGTAGTTACGCCCAAATCGGCAAAACCGCTTCGCCCCTGAGGGCCACGCTGGGCGAGGGGGATGCAAACGCACCCTCCGGCGAATCCGGCGCAAAAGAAAATGGCACTGGTCGGGATTAAGATCCCCACATGCTCCGTAAACAGGGCATGAAACGGTCGATGCCACGCTTTGACATCATAGGGCAGCTCGGATCGCTGCGGCGCTATGCGCAGTCGCTGACGCGCGACAGCGCGGATGCCGAGGATCTCGTGCATGACGCGCTGGTGCGCGCCTATGAGCGGCGTGGCACCTTCCGCTCCGGCGGAAACCTGCGGGCCTGGCTGCTGTCCATCGTTCATAACGCGTTTATCGACCGCGTGCGTTCGCGCCGCTCGGAAGCGTCACGCATCGAACAGGCCGGGTACCTCGCCGATGCCGCCACGCCGGCGCCGCAGGAGCATTCGGTGCGACTGGCGCAGGTGCGGGAGGCCTTTTTCAATTTGCCGGAAGAGCAGCGTTCGGCGCTGCATCTGGTTGCGATCGAAGGGCTTTCCTACAGCCAAGCGGCCAATGCGACAGGCGTGCCGCTGGGCACGCTGATGTCGCGCATCGGCAGGGCGCGCGCCGCCTTGCGCCAGATGGAAGAAGCCGCCCCGGCGCGTGGGAAAAACCATCTCAGGATCGTGGGAGGTGAGCAATGACCGCTCTTGTCGACCCGGTGACCGACGCCGATCTCGACGCCTATGTCGACGAGCAGCTCGATGTCACCCGCCGCATCGAGGTCGAAGCTTTCCTGTCGACACGTCCGGAGGCCGCCGCGCGCATCATGTCGGATCTGCGGACCCGCGACGAACTGCGCGTGGCGCTTGCCGGTTCCAAGGGCATGGCACGGCCGGCGACGGCTGACGCGGCGCGGCGGCTGGAGAGGGGACTTGTCCGTGGCCGCATCTTCGGCGTCTTGCAACGCGCGGCGGCGGTTGCCGCCTTCGTTGCCGCCGGCTGGCTGGCGAATGGCATCATTGGCCCGATGTCTGTAACCAAGGTCGTCGCTTCGCCGCAGCCGCCCGCTTATGTCGACGAGGCGGTGCGGGCACACAGGACGACGCTGGTGCGCGAAACCATGCCCTCGCAGCCGGAAGCGCCCAATTACAACGCCGGCGAAATCCGCGCCGCGACGGCGATAGTCATGCCGTCGCTGCCGAAGGACTGGAAAGTGCGCGACGTGCAGATCTATCCGTCACGCTTCGGCCCGAGCGTCGAGATGGCGGTCGACACCAAGGATATGGGCCTGGTGTCGCTGTTTGCGATCCGGCCAGGAACCTTCGATGTGGTCAAGCCGACCGTCGCGCCCTCGGGGGACATTTCCTCGGCCTACTTCCAGATCGGCGAGGTCGCCTATGCGGTGGTCGCTAAGAGCGGGGTTCATGACCTCGACCGCGCGGCCGAGACGCTCGCCAGAACACTTTACTGACCGATCCAAAAAGGAGACTGCAAATGAACACGCCCAATCTGGGATATCGCGTTGGCACCGGCGCCCAGGCCGGAGCCGTCTTTGACGAGGGCCTGCGCCAGCACATGCTGCGCGTCTATAATTATATGGGCCTTGGCCTCGTGGTCACCGGCCTGGTCGCCTTCCTGGTGTCGTCGACGCCGGCGCTCTATGTCCCGATCTTCTCCAGCCCGCTGAAATATGTGGTGATGCTGGCGCCGCTCGCCTTCGTCCTGCTGTTTTCGTTCAAGATGCAGACCATGTCGGCGGCCAGCGCCCAGGCGATGTTCTGGGCCTTCTGCGCGGTGATGGGCCTGTCGCTCGCCTCCGTATTCCTGGTCTTCACCGGAACCAGCATCGCGCGCACCTTCTTCATCGCCGCCACCATGTTCGGCGCCACCAGCCTCTATGGTTACACGACCAGGCGCGACCTGACGCAGTTCTCGTCGTTCCTGATCATGGGCCTGATCGGTGTGGTGATCGCCAGCATCGTCAACATCTTCCTCGGCTCGACCGCGTTGCAGTTCGCCATCTCTGTGATCGGCATCGCCGTCTTCATCGGCCTGACCGCCTGGGACACACAGACGATCAAGGAACAATATGCCGAGAATTTCGACGCGGAATCGCGCCAGAAGCTGGCCGTCTTCGGCGCCTTCTCGCTCTATCTGAACTTCATCAACATCTTCCAGCTGCTGCTGAACTTCACTGGCGAGCGGGAGTAACGACTGTCCGCTGTGGGCAAGGGCGGGATTCTCGCCCTTGATGCGGAGAGGTGGCCGGAGGAGAAATCCTCCGGCCACAATTCGTTTCGGCAAGACTGACTACGGCTTGAGTCCTCAAAAGCCTTTGCTAGTCTGCCTCGCGACAGCCTTCAAACCGCGAGGACACATGGAACAGGACAGTCAGACCCTCCATGGCGACGGCATTTCGGCTGTAATTGTCGGGCAGGGCGCCGAACTGGTTTCTCTTCAGGATGCGAACGGATTTGAGTTCCTGTGGCAGGCCGGGCCAGAGTGGCGGCGTCATTCGCCGGTGCTGTTCCCGATCGTCGGCCGGCTGAAGGGCGACCAACTGCGCCATCGCGGCCGGACCTATCCGATGACGCAGCACGGCTTCGCCCGCGACAAGCCGTTCACCTGGGCGGAGAGGGGGCCTCGGTCCTGCACGCTGGTCCTCACCGACGACGCCGACACGCGCGCGCACTACCCCTTCGCCTTTCGCATTGCCGTCACCTATACGCTGGACCGCCAGCAGCTTGGTGTGATCTTGGAGGTCGCCAACACCGGCGACGAGCCATTGCCGGCCTCGATTGGGGCACATCCTGCGTTCAACTGGCCGTTGCTGCCGGAATTGCCCAAGGAAGCCTATCGGCTGACCTTTGCCGAGGCCGAGCCGGCCCCGATCCGTCGCCTCAAGGACGGCCTGCTGTTGCCTGCGAGGCAGCCGACGCCGATCGAAGGCAAGACGCTTGCGCTGTCGGAACGGCTGTTCGATGACGATGCCGTCATCCTGGATCGGCCCGCCAGCACCAGCGTGCGCTACGCCGCCGACCGTGGCCCGGCGATCGAAATGTCATGGCAGGGAACAAAGGAACTCGGCATCTGGTCCAAGCCCGGCGGCGCGCCGTTCCTGTGCATCGAACCCTGGCACGGTATTGCAAGCCCGGCCGGTTTCGACGGCGAATTCAGCGACAAGCCCGGCGTGATGCTGATCGAACCAGGGGCGAAGCGTTCGCTGAGCTACCGGATCAGCCTGGAGCAGGGGACTCGACAGCCTCCCAGCAGGTAGGAAAGCCCGGCCGAGGCCGGGCAAAACCCTGGCAAGCATTGTCTATCCGGTGTGTTAGCTGCCGCCGAATTTGTAGCTCAGCCGGGCCATCACCGCATCTACCCTGGCCTTGGTCTCGTAGGTCTCAGGGTTGGCCCCAAGCGAGCCGTCGTCGAACACGTTGGATCCGGTGCTCGTCTTGGAGCCGAGATCGACATGCGTATAGTCGACGCCAAGGCTCAGTCTGTCGGTGAGGGCATAGTCGATGCCAATGCCCAGCGCATAGCCATTGTGCCATTCATTCTGCTCATAGGTGACCAAAGCATTATTGTCCCGGGCCTTGAACCCGACCTCGCCGCCGGCGTAGCCGCCCTTCGCGTAGATCAGAACACGGTCGAACGCATAGCCGATCTTGCCGACCACCGTCGCATAGTGCTGGATCTTGCCGGTCTCGGTGTCGGAGTCTGGGAAGTATGGGCTGACGATCTCCTTGCGGATCCCCGTGGCAGTCCAGGTCGCTTCGCCGCCCAGGACGAATTGCTGCCACTGGTATTGGGCACCGACATGCACGCCGCCCGCTATATTCGCATTGCGGAAATCGAAACCTTCTGTTCCGGCGGGGACCAGGTCGGTGAAAAACCCGCCGTTCGGCTGTGTGACGTCCGTCGCGGTGATGTTGCCGTTGGCCACGCCGATATGCGCGCCGACATAAAAACCGCTCCAGTCATAGGCAGAGCCGGCGACTGGCGCGGCCATGTCCGCTGCTGACGCCGCGGTCGCGCTGAGCCCGGCCAGCGCAATGATTGCAAGAAGTCGTTTCACAGAATGCCTCCCGTCCCGTTGTCCAGTGAAGAGGAAAATACACGAATACAATAAAGAGGGTGTGATTATTACGTCGCACTGTCTCTAAAATCAGCAACTCGGGCGATGGTGCCGATCACATTGACGAGAAGGCGCGCGGCGGTCAGCGCCGACAGGCCGTCCATGTCGGTGGGTGGGTAGAGCTCGACAAGGTCGAATCCCGCGATCCTGGCGCGCTTGCCGAGGCCGGCGACCAGGTCGATCGCCTGAGTGTAGGTGAGGCCGCCTGGCGTACGCGCCGCCACGCCGGGCATGATGCCGGGATCGAGGCTGTCACAGTCGAAGGTGACGACGACCCGTGCGCCTTCCGGAATATGCCGAAGTGCTGCTTCCACGCCTTGAGTATGAACCTCGCGCGCGGTCACGAAACGGCTGCCATAGTGCCGCGCCGCTTCGATTTCAGCGAGGCGCGCGCTGCCGACGCCGCGCAGGCCGACTTGCACCATGCCCGCGACATGCGGCATCTCGCTCGCCCTTCGCATCGGGCTCGAATAGCCGTAACGTTCGCCATGCACCTCGTCGCGCCAATCGATATGGGCGTCGATCTGCAGAATCCAGACCGGTCCGTGATCGGCAAAGCCGGCTAGGAACGGAATGACGACGGAATCGTCACCGCCAAGCAGGATCGGCACGGCGGGTAAGGACAGAATTTCGCGCGTCTTCGCTTCGATCCGGGTCCTGTTTTCGGGATTGTCGTGCAGGATGGTCGAGATGTCGCCGACGTCGACGCAGCACACCGGCTTGTCGTCGAACAACGGACCGCCGAGATCGAAATCCCAGTGCCCGACAAGCGGGGCATCACCCTGGCTGGCCGCACGGATGGCGTCGGCGGCCAAGGCATAGCCGCTGCTGTCCTTGCCGGGATAGGTACTGCCGTGGCCGGCTCCGAAGATCACCGCACGAAGCGTGCGGCCATCGGGCGATCGGGAAGGCCGAGAAAGGAAGGTGAGGCGGTCATTCTTGATGGTCCTGAGTTCAAGCACGACCGCAGGCTAGTTGCTTCGCCGCCTCGAAGCCATCGCCGAAATCGTTGGCGGGCTATCGCGCATGGGTCAAAGCGGGCGCGTTCGATTCGTAGGACCTGAACGCAACCACATTGCGGCGTGGTGGAGGGGCGGGGTGTGACCCATGCGGAACAAGGCGATGGCGGAGCAACCGCCATCGCTTGAGGCGCAATAGCTGAGTTCAATCGGCGGGCCCAGCGAACAAGATGAGATTGCCGTCTGGATCAAGGCTCACACCGGCGGCTTGATACTCCAAAAAGAGTTGTTTGATCTCCGCTGCGGCATCGACAGTGATCGAAGCCGACAGAAGGTGTTCGCGCTGGCGTATATTCCCGACAAAGACCGGCTCGCAAACAAGCCGCATGCAAAGTCGAGCATGGTCACGCTTGACCATGCCGTAGAACGGTGGGTCACCATAAACGAAGTCGACTGTGAAGCCGAGCTTCGACGTGAAGAAATCGCAAGACGCCTTGAGGTCGGTGACATAAAGTTGCGCTTCGGTTCCGCTGAGGATCGGTGGCGTCATCGCGTGCTTGAATTGAGTGTTCATGGCCGGGGCTCCTGCTTTGAGCGCCTGCCATCCCTCGAAACCCAATTGGCGAGCTACAAGCTCCTGCGCATCGCTGAGCCTGAATGATGCCTCCAGCACTTGATTGTCATCAAGGTGCCGAAACCGCGGCAACGCGGCTCTGATCTCGGCTGCGACCGGATGGTATCGATCACGATGCCAGCGCAGATATTGCTTTGCCTGCTTCTTCAGGTTTTCGAGGTTTGGCATGGGCGCGGCTACGGTTTGCACATCGTAGGTGGGCATTGCCCCTTCGGCCTCGGCCGGTGCGCCCCACGGCAACTACCTGACAGTGCCAGTGTCGACGGCGGA
The DNA here is from genome assembly GCF_057784245.1 of Mesorhizobium sp. CNPSo 4671. Taxonomy (NCBI): domain Bacteria; kingdom Pseudomonadati; phylum Pseudomonadota; class Alphaproteobacteria; order Hyphomicrobiales; family Phyllobacteriaceae; genus Mesorhizobium; species Mesorhizobium sp. CNPSo 4671. The sequence goes on from NZ_JBWLUW010000006.1 coordinate 25,677, forward strand.
TTGTCACCGGCGGCAATCGTCGGCCATCCATATCCACAACGCCGCTGAAACCGTGAACACCGACGTCACGGCTGGACGATGAGCTGGCGGATCTGAAATGATATCGGTTCCGGAGGAAACGAAGCTGACAAAATTCGAGTCGCGGGCAGGGCTGCTTATCGGCCTGTGCTTCACGCCCATCGCGCTGCTGCTGGCGCTCTTCTCGGCCGGAGCTGGGCATGGGGACTATGTGCTGGCGCGCCTTCTCTATCCGATACCCATGTTGGCGACGCTATTGACCAACAACACTATCACCGGCTTGTCCGTGGGGCTGGCTGGGGTGCAATTCCCCGCTTATGGAGCCTTCGCTGCTCCAGGCGGCATCAGATGGCTGTCGCTTGGCATCCTGCACGCTGTTGCAATCGCAGCCGCCTTCAGTGGGCTTCTCGACTATTTCTAAGGACCGCAGCTGCTGCATCAAAGGACAGCCGCATTGCTATATCTAATGTCAAAGCGATTTAGAGACGCAACATCGCCAGCAAGTTGGAAATGCGACAGTGATGCTCCTACCTGGCACGACCCAAGCGCCCGATCGGGCGTCAGCTGGTCAGGGTTGCGCAGCCCAATCGGGAGCGATCCATACGGGCTCCGCGGCTTTAGCTTTGAGAGCCCGTCACGACATGGATACGAAGGGCAGGGTCCAACCAGCCTACGAGGTAGGCGCAGTGTCGCTGATGATCTTGTCGCGACATGTCATTCCGCAGCTTCCAGCTTCGCCAGCGCCTGTTCTCGCCGTGCGATGACAGCGGGATCGTTCATGAAATCCGTCCTTCGGCCAGGCTTGCGCCTACGCTTCACATAGCCGTTGCTCTGGCTGCCATCCGGGATGCCGAACATGTGGTTCGTCTGCCCGGTTCGCTGTGGTCCGTGCTGGCTGCGCTGCAAATCCCGGCCGGCCTGCATCTCGGCGACCATCGCCAGCGCTTCGTCCAGGCGCTTGTTCTCGACCACCTCTGATCTGTGAACCGAACGTAGCTTATCGAAGGTTCTGTAGGGCAGGGACGTGCTGCCTCCCATGATCTCGAGGCGGCCGTCGGGATAGTCGCAGACGACGACCTTCTTGCCGGCCAAGCGCTTCGCGAAGGCGCTTGGATCGAGAATGAACAGCACCTTGTCGTAGCGCAGTGTCAAAGCCTGGGACAGCGTGCGAAATTCCTTTCGACACATCGCGCCGTCGAGGTTCTCATGCTCGGCGAGGAGGCGGTGCATATCCTTCGGATTGCGTGGTTCCTTGCCGAAACGGACATTGAAATCGGCGGCGAACTCGGCCGCATAGGCATTAGCCGCCTCGATCGTGCTGATGCCGCGCAGACGCAGCTCCTTCACAAGCCGGTCCTGCAGCGTCTGATTGGCGCGCTCGACGCGCCCCTTGGCCTGCGGGGTATTGGCGCAGATGATGTCGATGTTCAGTTCGTAAAGCGCGCGACCGAACTGCGTCAGGCCAGTCGTTCGATCCTTCTCCGAACCATGCGTCGTGCGAAACACACCATGCTTGTCGCTGTAGAAGGAGATCGGCTTGCCCCATTCCTGCAAATAGGCCTTGGTGGCGATCAGATAGTCGAACGTATTCTCCGAACCGGCAAAGCGCAGATGCAGCAGCTTGCCCGTGGCGTCGTCGATGTAAACGAGCAGGGCGCATTTGGGGCCGCGGTTCTCGAACCACCAATGGTGCGAGCCGTCGATCTGGACGAGTTCTCCGAGGCAGTCGCGCCGGCCCCGTGGCTGGTGAAGCTGCTTCTTGCGCTCCCGACGCGATGTCCAGATGCCGGCTTCCGTCATCCATTTGCGTAGCGTCTCGATGCTGACGGCGATCTGGTGCCACTCAAGCAGCTTCTCGCGGGCAAGCGTCGGGCCGAAGTCCCGGTAGCGATCGCGCACCAGATCCAATGCGGTGTTGCGGAAGTCCTCATCATGGCGTCGATTGCTCGGCCGGCCGCGCTTCTTCGACGCCAGCCCGCCGGCGCCGTCCTGGTCATAGGCCTGCAACAGCCGGTGAACCTGACTGCGGCTGAGATGAAGAAGCTCCGCCGCCTTGACGACGCTCAGCCGCCGGTCACGGATCTTCTGGATGGCTTCAAGACGATGCAGCTCTTTTTGCGACAAGGTGACCAAAGGCATGACGGCTCCCGCAACAAGCCCGGTCTCACGCCAGGCTCCGTGAAGTCGCCAGCCTTCCTTTCCAGCTTCATGTTGACCAGCCTCGGAAGCGGGAAGTGTCGCATCTCTAACTGGGGCAACTGTCGCATTACTAAATAGCCGCTACATCTAAAAGTCGCATAAGATAGATTATGGAACTGGAGCGTTGACCAGCAGCTGGAAATTGCTGCTGATTTTCATAGGCTTGGCACGATCGATGCGTATTGCCTTGAGCTGACGGCCAACGCTACGCTGCGTGAATGACGACAGCAAAGCCCGAGATCGAAGCGGCGATTGAAGTGTTCGTGCATGGCTACAGCACGGGCAGAAGCCGCACCTTTCCTTATGCGGCCAGCCGCGTCGGACCATTGTGGCTGATGCGCGATGCCGAGCGCAAGAATCCTCGTGACTACCGCAGCGAGGAATGGGTCGTCCATGACGTCGCTGCCGAGCAAGCTGATGCGGTCGTGCGGCAGCATGCGCGGCCGGGTTTTGCCATTTCGGTGGTTGTCGCGAATGGCGAACCGGATCAGCCGGTGCGAACGGCCTACAAAGCTCTCGGCTACAGACTGCTGAGGACGGAAGGCTTTTTCGTCCAGCCACTGCGCCGGATACCGAGCCCGCCGGCTGTCGGTTCGATCGAACGCGTGCAGACCGTCGAACGTGCCGCACAATTGGCAAAGATCATCCGCAGACGGCCCATTGGCGACGATCTGCTCGGCAACGACGCGCCGTTCCGGCAGTATGTGGCGGTGGACGGCGACGCTATTGTCGGGCGCGTGCGCAGCGTGGATGCCGCCGGCGCTAGCTGGTGCGAGGCCATGTTTGTCGAGCCTTCTCATCGGCGCCGCGGCATCGGTCAGGCGCTGATGGCCAAAATGCTGCACGACGATCGGGCCCATGGATTGCGCTGCTCGGTGCTGATGGCGACGCACGCCGGAGCGCTGCTTTATCCCCGCATGGGCTATGAGCGGATTGGAACGCTGCTGATATTCAGTCCAAAGAGCCGAACGCCCTCATGAGAGGTCGTTCATATCACGCTGATTCATAAGGAATTTCGATCACCATGCCGTCATAGGCCGGCACCACATGATCAGGCGTCTCGGCCATCACTGTGGCATAGTCGAGCGGCACATGCATGTGGGTCAGCACGGCATTCCTGGGCGCCAGCCTCCCGATCCATTCCAGCGCCTGGCCGAGCGACAGATGGCTGGGATGGGTGTTGTACTGCAGCGCGTCGATGACCAGCATTTCCAGGCCGCGCAGCCGCGCGGCGGTGGCGTGGGGAAAGCCGCTGATATCAGGGCAATAGGCCAGACCGCCGATGCGGAAGCCGAGCGAGATGATGTCGCCATGGAATTGCGGCAGCGGCTCGAGGGTGAGGGCGCCCCCCTCGCCTTCGATCACGACAGGCTTCGCGTGGTCGATGATATGGGCCCGCACGATCGGCGGATAGGAACTGCCCGGTGGCGTCTCGAAGCAATAGCCGAACGCCTGCCGCAGGCGCAGCATCGTCGGCTGGTCGGCATGGATGTCGATCAGGCGGCGCTGCTCCTGCACATAGCCGCGCAGATCGTCGATGCCATGGATATGGTCGGCATGCGGGTGCGTGTAGACGACCGCATCGATGCGTTTGACCGAAGCGAGCAGCATCTGCTCTCGGAAATCCGGCCCGGTGTCGATAACCACGGTGGTGCGGCCGCCATCGGCTGCAATCCGCTCGACCAGCGCTGCCGTGCGCATGCGCCGGTTCCGTGGATTGGCCGGGTCGCAATTGCCCCAGTCGCCGGTGATGCGCGGCGTACCTGGCGACGAGCCGCAGCCGAGAATGGTGAGGCGCAGCCGGTTGGTCATCGTTTCAGGCGCTCTGTTCGGCAGGCCGTGGCATCTTGCCGAACAGCCGGAAGAAATTGTTCGTCGTCAGATCCGCGACTTCAGCCTCGCTGACGCCAATCGTTTCGGCCAACACCTTGGCTGTGTGCGCGACATAGGCCGGCTCATTGCGCTTGCCGCGAAACGGGATCGGCGCCAGATAGGGTGCGTCGGTTTCGACGAGCAGCCGGTCATGCGGCACGTCGGCGGCGACGGCGCGCAGTTCGGCCGAGTTCTTGAAGGTCAGGATGCCCGAGAACGAGACATAGCCGCCGAGCGCGACGCCCACCTCGGCCAGCCGGCGTCCGGAGGAGAAACAATGCAGGATGAAGGGGAAGGCGCCCTTCCCTGTTTCGTCCTCGAGAACGGTTGCCATGTCGTTATCGGCGTCGCGCGAATGGATGACCAGAGGCAGGCCGGTCTCGCGAGCGGCGGCAATGTGATTGCGAAAACCCTGCGCCTGCGCGTCGCGCGGCGCCTTGTCGTAGAAATAATCCAGCCCCGCCTCGCCGATCGCCACCACCTTCGGATGAGCCGACAAACGGACAAGCTCCGCAGCGGTGACGTCGAGCTCCTCGGCGGCATTGTGCGGATGGGTGCCGACCGAGCAAAAAACCTCGTCGAAAGTCTCAGCGATTTCAAGTATTTGCTGAAGGCGCTTCACACGGGTCGAGATCGTCACCATGCGGCCGATGCCGGCCGCTTTGGCGCGGGCGACAATGGCCGCCCGCTCCTCGGCGAAATCCGGAAAGTCCAAATGGCAGTGGCTGTCGACGAGCATCAGGCGTTCGCACCCGGCTGTTCGACATAACGCGGAAACACGCCTTCCGGCACCGGCAATGCCGTGCCGGAAACCAGCGCATGGTCGGCATGGACATGCTCGAAGTTCCGCTTGTCCGCCGGCACCGCCAGCAGGTCGAGCAGCTTGGCGGCCGACCCCGGAATGTAAGGCTGGCTCAGAAGTGCGACGCGACGGACGATTTCGGCGGTCGTCCACAGCACCGTTTCCATTCGCACCGGGTCGGTCTTCTTCAGCGCCCAAGGCTCCTGAGACGTGAAATAGCGATCGGCTTCGGCGGCCACGCCGAAGATCGCCGCCAATGCCAGATGAATGCCCTGCTCCGCCATTGCGTTGCGCGCCGTACCAAGCGCTTCCACTGCCTGGTCGAGGATCGCACCGTCGGCTTCGGTCAGCTCGCCACGCTGCGGCACCGCGCCGCCACAATTCGCGGCGATCATCTTCAGCGAGCGTTGTGTCAGATTGCCGAGACCATTGGCGAGGTCGGCATTGGTGCGGTTGACGATCGCTTCATGGCTGTAGCTGCCGTCCTGGCCGAACGGCACCTCGCGCAGGAAGAAATAGCGCACCTGGTCGACACCGTAATGGTCGACCATGGTGAACGGGTCGATGACGTTGCCGACCGATTTCGACATCTTCTCGCCGCGGTTGAACAGGAAGCCGTGACCGAAGACGCGCTTCGGTAGCGGGATGCCTGCCGACATCAGGAAGGCCGGCCAGTAGACTGCATGGAAGCGCACAATGTCCTTGCCGATGATGTGCGCATCGGCCGGCCAGAAACGCCATTTCTCATCATTTTCATCGGGATAACCGACGCCGGTGATGTAATTGGTCAGGGCGTCGACCCAAACATACATGACGTGCTTCTCGTCGCCAGGCACCGGCACGCCCCAGTCGAAGGTGGTGCGCGAGATCGACAAATCCCTGAGCCCGGATTTGACGAAGCTCATCACTTCGTTGCGGCGCTCGGCCGGGCCGATGAAGTCGGGCTGGTTTTCGTAGAGCGCAATGAGCTTGTCCTGATAGGCCGACAGCCGGAAGAAATAGCTTTCTTCCTCGACCCATTCGACCGGCGTTCCCTGCGGCCCGTAGCGGACATTGTCCGGGCGGACCTCGGTCTCTTCCTCGCCGTAATAGGCTTCGTCGCGCACCGAGTACCAGCCGGCATAGCCGCCCTTGTAGATGTCGCCATTGGCGTCCATCGCCCTCCAGATCGCCTGCGAGGACGCATAGTGGCGCTCTTCCGTGGTGCGGATGAAATCGTCATTGGAGGCGTTGAGCGCGGTCGCCATGCGCTTGAAATCGGCGGAGTTGCGGTCGGCCAGTTCGCGCGCCGAAATGCCTTCGCGTTTTGCCGTCTGCAGCATCTTGATGCCGTGCTCGTCCGTGCCGGTGAGGAAGAAAACGTCCTTGCCGTCGAGCCGCTGGAAGCGCGCAAGCGCGTCGGTGGCAATCAGTTCGTAGGCATGGCCGATATGCGGCTTGCCGTTCGGATAGGAAATCGCGGTCGTGATGTAGAATGTGTCGCGTGACATGAATGAACCATCATGAATGTCTGAATGGAAGCCGTGGCGGTGGATATCGCATCGGAATGGTGATTGCCATCCCGCGCCCAATGCATGCCGCCCAAAAGTGGCCCCGGTTTTGGGGCAACGGCATGCATCAAGAAAAGGCCGTCACATTCGCATCGCAGAATTCAGGCGGTCGATCATGGTCAAGGCGTGCTGCTTCTTGTCGAGATTGTAGGTGTCCGTCTCAGATATAGCGTCCAGCGCCTCATGCCAAGTGTCAGACAGGATATTGGCCCGCGCGAGATCGCCCGACAGCGCCGCCCGGCTTGCCGCATCCGACAACAGGTCGAGCGCGCGGCGGTTGAAGATGTCGAACTGGATCGCCTGGTCTTTGCCGGCGACGGCTTCGGCGAGCCGATAGGCGCCGCCGATGTCGCTCTTTCCCTTCGCCACCAGTGCATCGAGCGTCTCGGCGATCTCCAGCCCGCCATATTGCGTCAAAAGGATCGCGTTGCGGGCGCTGCCCCCTGCCCGCTCGACCAGTGCCGCCCGCGCGGTCGGATCGTCCGGTGGCGGCGGTTCGGCCGTCTGCAGCACCGCCAGCAGATCGTCGGCGTCGAGCGGCGTCAGGCGTATGACCTGGCAGCGCGAGCGGATTGTCGGCAGCAGGCTGCCCGGCGCGTGGACGATGAGAATGAACAGCGTTCGCGCCGGCGGCTCCTCGAGGTTCTTCAGCAAGGCATTGGCGGCATTGGCATTCATGTCGTCGGCTGGATCGACGATGACGACCCGGTAGCTGCCGTCATGCGAGGTCATCGACAGGAAGCGGCTGACCCTGCGGATCTCGTCGACGGTGACGACGGTCTTGAAGCTCTTGGTCTTGTCGTTCAGCGGACGGGTCAGATGCAGCACGCCCGGATGCGCCCCGGTCGCGATCTGGCGAAACAGCGGCGAGGCCGGATCGGGAACGGCCAGGCTTTCCGGCGCCTGCGCGAAGGCCGGGTGCTTCAAGAGGTGATGCGCCAGATGAAAGGCCAGCGTTGCCTTGCCGATGCCGACCGGTCCGGCAAAGATCAGCGCATGCGGAAGCTTTCCCTGGCGATAGGCGGCGGCGAGCATGCCGGCCGCCTGCCCGTGCCCGACCAGTCGAGGCGTTTCGGACGGTTCGGGTACGCCGTCCAGCGTGTCGTGCTGTTCCGGCGCGATGCGTTCGAAGATCATACCGGTGCGGCCTGCCTGTTGCGCGCGGGCGCCCTCGCCTCCAGCGCCGCGAACACCGCGGCGGTGACGACGTGCTCCACTGTATCGGGATCGGCGGACGCGTCGACGACGATGCAGCGTTCCGGCTCGGCTGCTGCGATCGCCAGAAAGGCATCGCGCCGGGCCTGATGGATGGCCAGCGTTTCCTTTTCGAAACGGTCGGCGCCGGCATCGCTGCCGCGCCGCAGCGTCGCGCGCCTGAGACCCTCGGCAGGATCGATATCGAAGATCAGCGTCATGTCGGGCATCATGCCGTTGATGGCGACCTGTTCCAGCGCCGTCATGAAGGCCGGGTCGATCCCGCCGGTGACGCCCTGGTAGACGCGCGAGGAATCCAGGAAGCGGTCGCACAACACGATCGAGCCGCGCTCGACCGCCGGCCGGATGACCTGCTCGACATGGTCGGAACGCGCGGCGGCGAAGAGCAGCGCCTCCATCTTCGGTCCAAATGGCTCGGCGGCGCCCGAAAGCAGCACATGCCGGACCGCTTCGGCGCCTGGTGAGCCGCCCGGTTCGCGCGTGAGCTGGACATCATACTTCTTGGCGCGCATCTTCCTCGCCAGCCGCTCGATCTGCGTCGACTTGCCTGCGCCCTCGCCGCCTTCGAAGGTGATGAAAAATCCGCGCGCCAATCGAAAGGGCCTTTGTCCAGGTGGATTGTTGCGCTCTAGATAGTCCGCGTTCGGGAAAACGTCCATGCCGTCGATGCTATCGCAGCCAGCCGATCGCCAGTTCCTTGACGGCATCGAGCGCGCGCTGCGGCAAGGTGCCGACACCGATCGATTCAGCGGCGAAAAGCGGCGTCTCCTGGCTCAGCGTGTCGCCGATCCAGACGCGCAGCGCGCCCACCGGCTGGCCCTCCTCCACGGGTGCCGCGACCGGGCCGGTATAGACGATCCTCGCCGTCAGCTTGTCGCGGTTGGTGATCGGCAGGAAGATGTCGATCGGCCCTTTTGCCTTCAGCGTCACGCCGGATTTGGCGCCGCCAAAAACCTGGGCCACACCGACCACCTCGTCCTTGGCGAAGATTTCGGTCTTCTCGAAGGAGCGCGCGCCCCAGTCGAGCAGCTTCCGCGCCTCCTCGGCGCGTTCCTTGTCGTTGGCCAGCCCGTTCATCGCCATGATCACCCGCGTGCCGTTATGGCTGACCGAAGCAACAATGCCGAAGCCGGACGTCTCGCTTGCACCGACAGCCAGGCCATCGGCGCCGATGTCCATCGCCAGCAGCGGGTTGCGGTTTTTCTGCGAGATCTTGTTCCAGGTGAAATCCTTCAGGCCGTAGTAGCGATAGAAATCCGGGTAATCGCGCCATAGATGCAGGGCCAATAGCGCCAGTTCGCGCACCGTCGTCTGCTGGCCGTCGGCCGGCAGGCCGGTCGAATTGACGAAGGTCGATGTTTTCAGGCCGATCTGGCGGGCCCGTTCTGTCATTTGCGCGGCAAAATTGTCCTCGGATCCGGCCATGCCTTCGGCGATGACGATGCAGCCGTCATTGGCTGCCTGCACTGTCACGCCCTGGATCAGGTCCTCGAGCCGGATCGCCGATTTGAGCTTGGCGAACATCGTCGATGTCCCCGACGGCGCACCGCCCTTGCGCCAGGCGTTTTCGCTGACCACGAACGTGTCGTCGAGCTTGAGGCGTCCTGATTTGATGGCGTTGAAAACCACTTCCATGGTCATTAGCTTGGCCATCGAGGCTGGCGGGATCGGCTTGTCGGCATCTTTCGCGAACAGCACCGTGCCGGTGTCGGCATCGATCATGAAGGCCTGTGTGGCCTTGGTCTCGAAAAGCTGCGCGTTGGCTGGGGTGAGGCAAAGCAGCAGCAAGGCCAGTCCCAGGAAGCCGGCAAATGGCGGAAAGGCGCGCAACTGCATGAAATCTCGACCCGTTTGCCGGTTTTGGCACAGCCAAGCTATCAGGGTTTTTTCCGCCGGATCAACCGCGCGGGCAAAATAGATCAGTTGCGCACAGCCAGCGCGTCCGGAGCGCCGTGCGACCATGCCGCCTGCAGCAGTTCGTCCAGGCCGCCATGGCCATTCGGATAGAGATTAACCGCATACCAGTCATTGCCGTCGAGATCGGAACGCTGGATTTCCGTTCTGCCGAAGGGCTGAAGTGCCGTGGCCACTCGTTTGGCTTCGGCGGCGTTGTCGAACGTCCCGGCGGCGACATAGTCGGCATTGGACGGTGACGCTTGCGGATTGGACTTCTTCCACGACTGCAGGATGTCGGCCGGCGACATGCCGCTATCGTCCAGCGCGGCAAAGACGTCGGCGCGCTGCACGCGTTCATCCGCATAGGACAGCGAGGCCACCGCGAACGGCGACTGCGGCGGCAGCCCGATCTCCGGACGTTCCGGCACGATCGGTCCGAAATCGGGCAGCACCAGGTCGCCGAAAGCCGGCGCCTGCGCCGACAGGGACGGTTGCGCGGCGAACGCCTGGCCGGAATTCGTCAACTGACCGGGGAACGGCACGGCGGTGGCGCCCACCGGGACGCTTGGTGACGGCCCGTTCATGGCCACCATGACGCCGGTCGGCAGGCCATCCGACGGATCCGGAATCCGGTTGCCCGGATGGTAGGATGCCATCAAATACTGATCGTCATTGCCGTCGAGCGGCGCGCGGCCGACATATTCGACCTTGACCTTCGCGGTGCCGACCTTGTCGTAGTCGAGCATCTGCGCCGCGCGCTCCGAGACGTCGATGATGCGGCCCTCATGATACGGGCCCCGGTCGTTGACGCGCACGATGACCGAACTGCCGGTTTCGAGGTTGGTGACGCGGGCGTAACTCGGCAGCGGCATGGTCGGATGCGCGGCCGTCAGTTGCGCCGTGTCATACACTTCGCCATTGGCGGTCAGCCGGCCATGGAAGGCGTCGCCGTACCAGGAGGCCAGGCCGACCTTCGCGTAGTGCCGATCTTCCTTGGGATAGTACCACTTGCCACGAACCTGGTAGGGTTTGCCGAGTTGGTCGCGACCGCCGCCGCGCCGCATGAAGTTGACGCGCGGGCTCGCCTTCACGCCATATTCGGTCTCGGCGAAATATTCCTTGGAACGATGCTTGGGATTCACCATCGCCTTTGGCTCAGGCTGCGACGCGCAAGCCGCCAGCAAGGCAGCCGACGCAGCAAGCAGCGTAAGCGTTGAAGCGCGACGAAGACGCGGGCGCGTCGTAGCCTGCATTTTTCCCGAAATCCCCTACAGTCTCAATCAAGACGCCGTCGTTTGAACAGCAGAGGAGCCAAAGCACTCACTCGACGATATCAACGACGCCCTGAACCCCGATCCTTTGTGCACAGGAATTGTTTATCACGGTATTAATCGACTATGTTCGGAACCCGGCAAGATTGTGGCGCGAATGTGCATACTGGACCGAGGTGACGGGACAGATAGCGGAGGCTGCGCGACCTTGGCGACGGCGTTACGGGAGCGATATTCGCATCGCTGCATAGTCAAGTCCTAGCGCTTCGGCTTCGGCGTGATCTCCTCGACCCGCACCTTGTCGCCGATCTCCTTGGCCGTATCGAGCGCCTTCTGCTTGTCCTTGGTGGTCGGCACGGTCCGCCAGTGCGGCTGTTCAAAGACGCTGACGATATAGGTTGTGGCCGGCTCGTCGTTCATCGCCAGGACTTTTTGCTTTTTCCTTCATTCACAGGCTGCAATCATATTAGCATTAGTGCATATATTCGCCAGCCGGCGCGCTGTTGCTCACAAAACAGCCCGTCGGCTAGGCCCGGCGTCCTATTCACATCCCAATCTATAGGTGCCGGGCCGCATTGCTTGTGAAAGCATTGGCTAAAACCGCGCGGCCATTGCGGTGGAACCTCGGGCGCCTGCTTCCCTGAAGGTCAGAGGGGCCGGCTAGGGCTCAATGGCGTGACCCGAATCTTAAGCGAAATGACGCGGCCTTATCTCTGCCGAACAGCTTCCGATCTTAACCATAAAACAGGCAAGACTAAGGTCTTGCGCCCTGCCAGCGAAGGTCTGACGTTACCGCTTTAGTTCCGCGAATGTCCGTTGGACGTTCCATTACTTTAGCCAAGCGTGATATTGGCCATTTGGTACCGTTCACACCTTGGCGCTATCCAGCGGTAGGGGAATGGCTAGGGGGCTTGTATCGCCCCGCCCTTCTACAAGGCGGGCCGTTCGCGTTATGAGTACCCTGATTGGGAGTGGGGGCTTATGTCGCGAGATACTGTAATCTCACTATTCCCGACAGTAGCAATGGGCGTTGCTACTGTCGTGTGCATATTCTTGCAAAAGTGGTACGCGATCTCGCGGGGGCATCTCGTCCGCATATTTTTGTTGGTGACGCTGGCGACGGCTTTTCTTGAGATGCAGATAGTGACAGCTGTTACGGGGAGAGAGGATCTCCACCCTATCTTGACCCACCCCCAAACCAGCGGATGAACGCCACTTCTTTCCCGGTGGCATCGGCGGTCGCCAGGCAGCTTTCCCTGTGGCGAACCAGCTTTTGCACAAAAGTCCCATCCTATGAAACCATCGGCTCCTCCGTTCGTTTTTGAGCACCGGTTTGCGAGTGGAAGAGAAGAAGTGCTATGCCCTTGTCCGACGAGTTGCGCGATGTACCGGTCGAGTTTCATTGTCCTGTCTGTTCCTATCCGACGGTGAGAAACGGCTCCTGGCTGAAGACGATCGGCAGCTTCAAATGCGATGGCTGCGAGACAAAGGTGCGGATTGGCTACGAAGAGAAGCTCACGATTTTCGAACGTCACCTGAGAAAAGGTTAGCCGAACCGCCCGGCCATCCTGATTCAGCGAACTCGTGGTTATGCCCGAGCCACTCGATCAGCGCCTGAATATTGAGCTTGGTCCACGGTCCGCGCGCCAATGCCTTGCATTTTAGCTTAATTGAATGTGAGGTGGTCATGAAATTCCGAGCGGGGGCTCATGACCACAGACCTATTTCTGACCGCTGTCGCGGCATTCTCGATACTCGTCCCGCTGTACTTCATCCTTAAGTGAGGCGTTAGGCCGCCCGTCGGCAGCGTAGGACAAGGTCGGCCGAAACGCGCGATGGCGAGGCCGACGAAGCGTCCCGCGCGTCCTGGCGCCTTCCTGTGGTCAGCGGCAGTGTCTGGTTGCCCTGCAAAATCTGCTTGAACGCAGAAACCTCGCCGCTCCATTTGCGAAGCGGCGAGGCCCGCCCCACGGCCCCAACAGCCGGCATTGCTGACAGTGCAATTGTTGGGCCATCGGCAATTGATCCACTATGGGACAGAAGCATCGGTCGCCGCATGTTTACGCGGCCGCATCGTCCGGACCGCTCAGTTGCCTCCGTTGCGCACCAGAATGGCCAGCGCACGCTCTTCCGCGGCAAGCCGGTAGCACGGCAGTGACGCTGAACATTTATGCGCACTTGCTGCAAGGTCAGCAGGAAGGCGCCGCCGCAGTGGTTGACGCGGCCCTCAATGCCGCATTACAGGAATGAACAGCGAACCGGTCGGGAACGCCTTCGGTGCCAATCCGGTGCCAACCGCTCAAAAACGGCCGATAGCGAAAGTCCTAAGTGATTGAATAATCACAACGGAGGGATGGCCGAGCGGTTTAAGGCACCGGTCTTGAAAACCGGCGTGGGCGCAAGTTCACCGTGGGTTCGAATCCCACTCCCTCCGCCAGTTCATCAACGAAATCAATAACGTAGGGCGAATTTCAGAACTTACCCGCCAAAATGCCCATCATGCAGGATGCTATTGGTTTAGACAGCATGCGACGGCATGAGACATCCAGCCGGGTGCCATTCCCATCGTAAAACGGTATCGCGGACCCCGTTAAGATCGGTGAGCGACTAGGGGATGCCCGTCCTTGACTCCTCCCGAACTAACGCCTGCTGTGGGCGGACCGGTGGGCGTTTTCTTATTGACGATGGCCGGCGGCTTCGGCTTTCGGACCGTCGCCATTCCCTCAGTCCGTCAGCGCTTCAGGCGCGGGTAGCGGTTACCTCCCGGCGCCGACGCTACGATTCCGGGCAGCCGCATACGTATCGATTAATGCGCTGCTCACAGTGGTACTTGCCGCCATGCGGACAGCCGAAAATCAAGGAATAGATGGTCGACACCGCAGCGAGTAGGAACATCAGCGCCGCAATGCCTACAATGACCTTTCCTACTAAGCCTCTCACAGCAGTTCTATTTGTGCCTTGTGCCGACCGGAGGACGCTTAATCACAACGCCGCCGCCCGGAGGATTTGATGTGGCGCTGCAATCTTCGGTTCCGGAGGTGGACGGACACAGCCCGTGACCATCGGAGCCGCACTTTCCTGTTATCGATTCGCCTTCGCTATTTGTGCAGGTGACCTGCGTGGATCCTACATTGGGCGAGCATTTGGCGCCCGTTCCGCCAACTGAGACGTGAACACTACCATTCTTACACGCTACACCATCCCCCGCAGCATGAGCCTGGCCCGAGATGCAGAGAACCGCGAGCGTCAAAATCGCTGACGTAGAAAGAATAAAACGTTGCATGGCGTCTCTCCTAACGACGCCTCTCCGTCCCGTGGGAATGATACTCCAGGTTTGTATATTAGGTCATCCTAACGCAACGAGACTTGGTAAACGAGTTCTTTCCTAACCCGCGTGGCGGCCCAAGCCGTCATGGTGTCTCTCGCCACTAACGAAAAGCCCCGGACGATGCCGGGGCTTGATCATCGTTGATGACGGTCCGATCAGAATTTGTAGCTCACGCCAACACGAACTGCGTGGTCCCGGATCTTCATGGTTTCGATCACACCCGGGAAGGACGGCGCGAGACTTCCATTGGCGGTCCCGAAGTCCGTGTAGCGATACTCAACACGCGCGCTCCATTTGTCGGCGAACGCGTACTCCAATCCGGCACCGATGGTCCAACCAGTTTTGGTCTTCGTCCAAGACTGCAAAGTTGCCGGGTCCGGACCGCCCTCGAAGCGGAAATTGCCAAAGGCCACGCCACCGGTAACATAGGGCAAGAAGCGATCGACGGCGTAACCGACCCTAACGCGCGCGGAGCCCTGCCACCGCAAATCGGCGCTACCGGCGCTCAAATTGCCAAATGGATTGTTGAAGCTGGCTTTGACATTGGCGTATTCGATATCGCCTTCCACACCGACGACGAGCGGCGAGTCGAATTGGTGATTGTACCCAACATACAGACCACCCACGAAACCGCTCGGGGTAAAGGACCCGCTTGGGACAGGACCGTTGAAGCTGTAGCTCGTCCTCGCCCACTCATAGCCAGCCTGAGCGCCGACATAGAGCCCAGTCCAGTTGTACGTAGCGGCCACAGGTTCCTGGGTTAAAACGTCAGCCGCGAATGCGCTGCCGGTTGCTGCAACAAGAGCGGCGACCGCGAGCAGAATCGATTTCATGGCAAGCCCCTTTGCGTTCGATACGAAAACTTAGAACGAACCTCCCAATCGGAAAATGGTTTGGGTGGCCCCTGGCAGCGATTTCAATATCTTGTTGCGGATGTGTCACGCCGCGAAACATAGGAAAATTTCCCTTGGTACGTCACGTATATAATTAGGTTTAGATACCTATGCCACGCCCCCTGCCAATGCCGTGGTTGAACCCGAGTTCCACACCCAGGCGCCGGCCGGATTCGACCTGGATGCCAAGCGCCTTTTTGTGATTGGCGAGCAGCGATTCCAGTTGCGGATCGCGCTCGAGGCCCTTGGCCATGTCGGACATGGCCGAGCGCGTTGACTTGTAGCCTGACATGTCGCCGGCCTGGTATTGCAGCTGGCTTGTCCGGTGGAGCTTCTGCCAGCGTTCCACAAACCGGTCGGCCCGGCCGCCCAGATCGTTGTCCAGTCCGGTGCGGATTTCCGTCTCCAGCTGGAGAGCCAGCACGATACGATTGACGCGGCCAGCGCCAGCCTCACGGACAAGCTCGGGGTTCTTCACGTAAGCCGCTTCGGCATCGCGCCAGCCATGCGGCCGAACCTTCTCGAAAGCGTCGCGGGCATTTCTCAATTCGCGCATCTGCTCGGGACTGCCTCGGCCATCCGCGTTTCCGCTACGCAGGATCGTGTCGATCGCACGCGCGTGACGCACGAGCGCCTGGGTGCGGGCTCGGCGCATTTCCGGTTCTGGGTTCCCCGGCACAGTCGTGTCGCGCTGCGCTCCCCCAGCAAGAGCTTCTCTTCCAGGCGTGGCGCCAACATCTCCGATCTGCGCCCCAACATTCTCCCTTCCTGGACTGCGCCCACGGTCCTGGCCGGCCTCGGCGTCTGCGGGCGAGCGCAATCCGTCCAGCAGCCCGCCGATCCTGTCACGCAGCTTCTCCGGAACGATCCGGCGCACGATCTCAACCACGCGCTCGCGGAAGGTGATCCCGCGCCGTTCGGCATAGCTCTGCGCCGGATCGGACTGCTTGTAATCCGACGCCATGTCCTTGGCACGGTCGCGCGACAGCGTGCGGACGAGCCGGTCTCGTGTCGCGAAGTCGTCGCTGGCGTAATGCAGGTCCATCCCGTCTCGATGACGCGATAGGGCGACATAGCTCCCATGGGCGTCCAGGCCCTGCGTCGCTAGAACGTGGGTGCGGTCAACCGTCATGCCCTGAGCCTTGTGGATGGTCGCCGCATAGCCGTGTTCGATGTGGGCATAGTCTTTCAGGTCGAAGCGCACCGACCGGTGATCGTCAGTGCGCACGGTCATGCTCTGTCCGCTGACGTTCTCCACGATGCCAAGCGTGCCGTTCTTGACGCCGAGCCCACGCTCGTTGCGCAGGAACATGACACGGTCGCCGCTGGCGAAGTTCCGTGCACCGCGTTCCACAACCACCTGAACTTCGTCGCCGAGATCTCCGGCGGCGCGCATGCGCTCGCGCGCTGCCTGGTTGAGTGCGCGCACCTCGTCGTTTGTGTGGGTGAGAATGATCCGGCTCGCCGCAGGCTCTGCCTGCCTTTCACGATCCCAGCGCTCGACCAGGTCGCTGCGCGCATCGTCCCGCGTCGCGGCCTGGTGCACCATGCCTTGCGCTTCATATGAGCTGATCGCAGCGCCGATCCTGCCGGTTGCCAGATCGCGCGTTGCCTCACGCTGCCAGTCCTCGCGCTGGCGGCGCACGTGGCCGATTTCGACGCCGCCATGACGCTCGTGGATGGAACGGAACGCGGCGCCAGCCTCGATCGCCTGCAACTGCTGCGGATCACCGACAAGTACGACCTTTGCGCCAACGTCCGCCGCATGGGAGAGCACGCGCTCCAATTGGCGCGTGCCGACCATGCCTGCTTCGTCGATCACCAGGACATCGCCCGCGGTGAGCAGATCCCTGCCCTGTCCCCAGCCATGTTCCAAGCTGGCAATCGTGCGCGAAGCAATTCCTGATCCGCTTTCAAGAGTCTCGGCCGCAATGCCGGAGAGTGCGGCGCCTTTAACCTCATAGCCCGCTGCCGCCCATGCCCGGCGCGCAACGCCGAGCACGGCGCTCTTCCCCGTTCCGGCAAACCCGACAACGACACCAAGACCGCGGCCATCGGTAATGTGACCCAACGCATCGGACTGCTCGCCCGACAAAACAAGCCCGCGTTGCGCGGCGCGCGCCAAAGCAGCCTCGTGATGTCTCTCACTGACCGGATGACGCTCCTGTCCAGCCATCAATTCCGCCGCGCGATGCAGGCGCTGTTCGGTATCGATCATCTGCAGGGTGGTGAAGCGATCCTCACCACGTCCATCCTTGCCGAGTTCGACCAGGTCGGGTGCGTTGCCGATCGCGCCCATCACCTTCTTGAACTGCTCCATTCCGTCGCTGTGGCGATGCGAGAACTTTGCAATGTCTTTTCGGGTGAAGGTCGATTGCTGATGCGTGATGGCATCGAGCGCCACGGATGGATCGGCAATGATACGCGCACCATTGTTGCGGGCGATCTCGCGATGGAGTTCGGCTCGATCTGCTTCAATACCGGCAGCGTCAAGGCCGTTGCCCTCAATGCGTTGAGCCGGAGCACCAATCTGGGTTTGCGGCTCCAAGGCAATGCCCTGCGCTTCCAGGCTGCGATGATCGATGCGGGCGTCGATGTCGAGCTCGGCAAGCCGCTCATTGGCAAGCTCGGCCCACCGTTCGCGCCAACGCTCGACCATCTGGGTAGCATTCCAGTCGCGCACCTTCGCCCCGAAACCGTTCTCATCGACCGACCGCATGGTGAGCATGACATGGGCATGCGGTTTTGGACTGCCATCCTCTGCCCTATCCCAATGCACATTGAGATCGGCGACCATCCCTCGGCTGACGAACTCCGCCTGTACGAAGTTGCGCGCCAGTTCGATGCCTTGCACCTGGCTCAGTTCGCGCGGCAGGGCAAACTCCACCTCGCGCGCAAGCTGCGCATCCTTCCTCACCTCGAAGGCTTCGACATCATTCCACAGCCGTTCGCGGTCGCTCCAGGCTTGCGGTGCATTCTCCGGCAGCATCACCTCGGAATGGACAACCCCGCGCTTGGCCGAGAAGTCATGCGTGCGATCGATCCGCTCATCGCGCAGCCGCGAGGCCGAGCGGTAGGCCGCCGAGGCAACAGCACTCGAGCCCGCCTTGCGGCCAATGACCTTGACGTGAAGATGATAGATCGCCATCGCGACCAGATCATTTGCATGTCAAAGCGCACGTCGGCACGACGTATAAGCGCGCCCTCCCTCGAAAAATTCTCGGGATGGACCAGCCCGTCCCGGGCTGTCTCGGCAACCCTGAAGCCTTCCGGCAGGCGCTTCCCTATCATCGCCGCATCGACAACCGAAGGAGGCAACCATGCGCAAACCACGCGACTTCGACGCGGAACTGAAGGCGCTGGAAGACAAGGCGCGGGAACTCAAGACGCGAAAGGTGCAGCAGCTTGGCGAGTTAGTGATCACCACCGGCGCCGATCAACTCAGCACCGACGAACTGGCTGGTGCCCTGGTCGCAATCGCTGAAACGAAAGACACCGCAAAGCGTGAAGTATGGGCCAAGCGTGGGGTGACGTTTTTCGAGAGCCGGTCCCGGCGAGCTGCTCCGGCATCTCAGCGCAACCCACGCGGCGCTCCAGCGCAACCGGGCAGCTCGCAATCGCCGGCAAGCGGCGCGGGCTCGCAATGACATGAGCACGTGGCAGGTTGACCGTCGCAAGCGCACACGGCAGCTCATCGAACTTGGCGGTCTCGTCGTCAAGGCAGGCATCGTCGAGCTCACCAATGACGATCGCGCTACCATCTACGGCGCGCTCCTCTGGATCGCTGCGAAGCTGCAGAGCCATGAAGGCGAACAAGCACAACGATTATGGGCTGCGAAGGGTCGGCAGGCGTTCGATTCTGAACGGCGTGAAGAGTAGATGGGACCGCGAACGTAGCGATAGTCGCCGAACAGCGGGCGATGCAATGCCCGCTTCAGTGTTAAATTAGTCGTTCACACCGACGAAAGCCTTGCAAACTAGATGCGGTAGCTGCGATCGCCAACAGAACACCCAAATTGTTGTTCAAGCTCTGCCGCGTATTTTTCACATTACCAGCATCGCACCAGTGGAAGCATATGACGTCGCAAGTCGAGCGACGCTTTTTGTCCATTTAACGTGGTAGCAGGGTTGGAATCCAGTTGCTTGCACTATAGAGTAAGAGGCTAAAGACGCCGCAGCCCAAAAATAGAGAGTCCCCGATGGTCACCCTCTACATTGTCGCCGTCACTGTCCTGATGCTCGGCAGCGCCGTTTGGCGCTATCGGCAGCGGGATATGCTCGGCATGGCTGCTTCGCTCCTGGTGGCCGGCCTGGGCGGCAACATCGCGCGCAAACTTCGCCCTCGCAAGGGCGTGCCCGACGATTTCCGTGAGGGGGCTTCGGGCCGACAGGGAACGCGCGCTGGCGGGGCTCTTTGAAAACAGCGGAAACAAAAGGCGTGGCTTCCTTCTTATTTATGATGCTGTGTTTCGGCTGGCAGTCGTACGCTCGCAAGGTTCGGGTGCCGCGCGGGAGGGTGCCATGCGAGAATTACCATTCGACATCGATGCGGATGCCGTGATTGAAGTCGGCCGTTATCTGGATGATCACGCGAAGACCACCGCAGTTTCGATATATGAAGCACTCCGTGTAATCAGGCGTCGCGTCAACAATTCGCGCGTCGGCGACAGCGGTTTGGAGGAACTGATCTTACAAAGCGCCGTAACCAGAAAGCTTGCTCTCTTGTTGGATAACCACAATTAAAGGGGCGCGGGCCGGCTCAGGCGGGCGCCAGGGCCGCGCGAGGCGCTTCGGCGGTGTAGAACAGCGGCCAGACTGCACGGGCGCTGGCCGGGCTAGCTTTAGGCTTGCCATTAAGTCGAGTTCTTTCGTCGGGCGATAGTGTAGGCGAATTCTTGCCCGTCAATCTCGTCCGTCACGCGGATCCAGTCCTTCGCCCATCTTTTAAAGAAGGTCTTGTGTGCATTCATTTCCGCTGCCGCCACAGCAGGACTAGTCGCTTCGACAGCCTTTGACCTGACCACGCGATCATAGTGCATTTCCGCAACAACATAGATTGGCATGCAAACCACCCACGCTATATTTCCCCAAGAGGTAGTATTGCGTAGTGCATGATCGACCGCAAGTGGTGGGCCGCATCGGAGCCACGTCACTAACTGTGCTATGGTTCTGTTCGTGGGCAAGAAAGCAAAGCACAGCCGCGAAGAGCCAATCGACCGCGAACGTGTGGCCGAGGCTGACTTCTACGCCCGCTGATGAAGTCTTACCCGAGAGGTAGCTCTGAAGCTTCTCACAGAGGCCACCCCGTCAAAGCCGGTGATCCATCTGGTCGGCAAGGGTAAGGGCCGCTAGGCGCTACCAGCCATAGGCGAAACGAGAGAGGCCCCGGCGCTGGGTGAGGCGCCGAGGCCTTTGGTCATGTACGAACTACTTAGCATGTCCGCGTATGATGGTGCGCTAATATGCTCAACAAACGGTAAATTCAGCACGCTGAAGGCAGCGGGCTTTTTGCGTGCGCACAATGGCAGGAACGAGTCGGCCAGCGTCCGCGTTGTTCACCATCGAAACGATGGAGGTAACCGTGAGGAAGCTCATATTCGCATCCGTGCTCGCGTTTGCCACAACTGCCGCTGTCACTACACCGACGCAGGCGCAATTTCTCTTCTCGCCCTTCGGCGGCTATTACGGTGGTTTTGGTGCCTTCGGGCGCCCCTTGTATCGCCCTTATTACTACGACGACCCGTATTATGCCGACTCGTATCGCCCGTACTACCGATACCACCACCGGCATTACTATCGGTACTACCACCGGCACTACTACCACCACAGGCATCACCGCCACCACGGGCACTACTACCGCTACTGAAATAGCGCATCCTGCGGTTTTGGCCCGCTGCCTCACGGTGGCGGGCTTTTTCTCTGATAGGAACCTTACGCAGCCGTTAGCCGTTGAGCTTCACAATCAAGGAGGCTGACGATGGCCGATGACAAAAATGAAGCTGCGACACCGAGACCGTCGCAGCGCGAAGCTCAGGAAGCCTTGGAGAAGCAGGTCGCGCAGCTGAAGCGCGAGATCAACAAGATCAATCGAACGCTGTCCGAGCGCGCAGAAGAGGTCGTCGAGGAAGCAGCCGGCTGGTATGACAGCGCAACGGATCGCGCAGGACGTACAGCCCAGGCGCTCCGGACCGGGGCTCTATCTGTTTCCGGTGCCGTCCAAGACAATCCGGGTACGGTGTCGACCGTCTTCGTTCTCGGCGCCGCATTAGGTCTCCTATTGGGCCTAACCCTCAACGCTAGTGCCCCTAATCGGGATAGCTGGTTCTATAAGTGACCAAAGATCCGCCACTGAAAACGGACGCGAAGAAAACACCTGTCCGTCGTCCGGACGAGGAAGCATCGCCAGAGGCTAAACATGTCGATCCGCCACCGCGAGACGCATTGTGCGGTTTTTGCGGCGTCGTAGCTGATGGCAGCACCACTCCAGAGACTTGCCCGGTGCTCTCCCCGACGGACAGCGGGCTTTTTTGCCTATAAGCGGAACGTGATATTCAACGGCTTGTTGCTGTGACGGCTACCGTGGGAACCAGAATCTACAATAGCAGTATCAGACGCTAAGAAGACGGCCGAACATCTGGCGGGAAGCCCCGGTGACTTTCTTTTAGACAACCGCAGAAGACGTCATCAACGGAACCTGTTGAGCCGGAACATGACGTAAGCTATTTCTGGCGAGCATCGGACCTGGAACGCTTGGGCGGCGCCTGCCAAAAGCTTCCCCCGCCCAAGCAGGCACCGGCTTTAGTGCTTGCTGGGACCGCGTGGCCCCGGTTGCGCGATCGCCCGCTTATCACTAGACAGCGGTTTCTGGCGATTTTCGAGGACCAAAACATGACAGATGAATCCGACCACCCTGCCGCCGACCTCATCGATCTAACTGCAGAAATAGTCTCCGCCTACGTAAGCAAGAACCCGGTGCCGGTATCTGGCCTGCCGGATGTGATAGCATCGATTCATTCTTCTTTGTCCGGTCTTGGCACGCCGATCACGCCTGCCGTCGAGCCGCAAAAACCTGCGGTCAACCCGAAGAAGTCGGTATTCCCGGATCACATTGTGAGCCTTGAAGACGGTCGCAAATTCAAGTCGATGAAGCGCCATCTCGGCTTATTAGGAATGACGCCAGACGAGTACCGTGCCAAGTGGGGCTTAGCCCACGATTACCCAATGGTCGCTCCAAACTACGCTGCTGCACGGTCTGCGCTGGCGAAGGCTAGCGGTCTTGGCCGCAAGGCTGCTCCGATCAAAAAGGCGCCAGCGAAGCGGAAAGCCAAATAGACAGAGCTAAACAGACCAACTCACAGCGGCCCGCTATAGACCGACCCAGCAACAGGGCGCATTGTTTCGCTCTCGAGGGACTGGGAACGTTGTAACGATGGTCTACACAGTGATTTGGTACGGCAAGCAGGGCGTAGTTGAAAAGACGCCCTTCGATGCCGAGAAAGATGCCAGGGATCATGCTCAGGCGTCGTTCGCTGCTCGACAGCATGATAACGGCGTCGTGGCTGTGGAAGTTCGCAAGCCGGACGGAACAGTTGTCTTTAGCCAAGCAGGAGCCAGCCGCGGCGGGCAAGACGGCGGCGGCTGAGCCATTGCTGGGGGCTAAGCTTCTGCTCGCTGTAGCCTCTATGAAGCGCGCAATTTTACCTAACCCGCAGAAGGCGTCCAGTGTCGAGTTCATCCCCGAGATGGCGGCGGCGCTGGGGTGAGGCTTAGGAAGGCTTAGGCCTAGGTGCAGGAGGCGGCGCATTCTTGTCGGGGCAATTAGACAATTGCTCACACCGATACTGCCTATCGCCAACACCGCCATAACGTTCCACGAGTTTTGTGAATCCGTAGGCGAAGGCGGAAAGAAGCGCCAGCACAGCCACTATTCGGACGGCCATGCGACGTTATAGCAGGATCATGCCGCATCTTATTCCGCAATTCCTGAACCACCTTGGTTAAATCGTCACGCGCGCCCTTGCGGGGGTGAAGCTTGCGCGGGATGCTGCGGCCGCAGCCCAAAAAATAGAGAGTCCGCGATGGTCACCCTCTACATTGTCGGGGTCACTGTCCTGATGCTCGCCAGCTCCGTTTGGCGCTATCGGCAGCGGGATATGCTCGGCATGGCTGCTTCGCTCCTGGTAGCCGGCCTGGGCGTCTTCAGCCTCTTACTCTAGCGCCTCACCCGCGGCACGAACTCCTCAATCCGCACCTTAACTCCGTCCTGCACCATCGCCTGTTCGAGCGCCGAGTGCTCATGGCGCAATGCCGGCCCGGAGCACTGGGTTTGCCGCCGGTTGTGCTGGATTTCTGGACGTCCGCTTATCAAGCGATCGAAGATTGAAGGAGGATTATAGCCGCTCGGCTTCGTAAAGTTGGGGTTTGATCGTAACCGCTGTTCTCAGGCCACTGCCTTGAGCGGCACAGGTCTGTGGGCCCAAGGCAGCAGATCGTCGATCTGGCTTTGTGGATGGCCGGCGACGATCCGGGCGATCACGTCAGCGATGTAGGTGTGAGGCTCGACGCCGTTGAGCTTGCATGTCTCGATCAGCGAAGCGATCGTTACGCGTCGCTTTTCAGCTTTGCCTTCTTTGGTTCCTAACTCCGTTCCTAACGTCTGCGGACGATGAGCGAACGTCGATCCTTGTAGACGATCGAAGCGGATCGGGCGCCGCCGCCCCGCCGCGCAAGTCCAAATCAGCTCCTGCAGTTCAATATCTTCCCGCCGATCACCGATCGCGCGCAGCGCGGCGATGCCGGCGGCGCCTGGAGGCGGCGAAAGATAAATGGGCAGAGTGTTCTGAGACCTGCTAGTCTTTCAATGGCGCTAACCTCCGGTTTCCGGAGGAGCCGGCGACGGGGTTGGCGGCTGGGCGGCCGTCAGCCTGCCGCAATTTAGCCCTCCTTGAAAGGAGCGAGCTATGCCAAACCGATATAATGAGTTCGTGCACCTTTCGAACATCAAGTCTTTCGAAAAGAAGCTTGAGACGGAAGCAGACCCGGAAAACCGAGAGATTCTGCGGAAACTTCTAGCCGAAGAGAAAGCCGGGAAACTGCCTCACCCGGCTGACCCTCCTAAGTGCTAAATGCTGTGCTCGGCCGCTCTGATATAGCCGGGTGTCCACGATCGCCATGGTCGCCATGCATTGATGGCGTTGGCCTCAGTTCACGTGGACCACGACGTACTGACTGCCGGTCCTCTGGTAATAAGTTGCGCCGCAGTGCCAGACAGCGGTTCCGTTGACAGTGACTTTGGCACAACCGGCGGGAAGTGTTCTGACGTAAACATTCGTTCTGCGGATTGTTCGCCGTGTGGTGCGTCGCACGACACCTGCAGCACCTCTACGTGCAGCCGGCCGGCGTACCACCGCCAGTGCCTCAGATGACACCGATCGCCCGGTCACGAATG
This sequence comes from Mesorhizobium sp. CNPSo 4671, assembly GCF_057784245.1. Taxonomy (NCBI): domain Bacteria; kingdom Pseudomonadati; phylum Pseudomonadota; class Alphaproteobacteria; order Hyphomicrobiales; family Phyllobacteriaceae; genus Mesorhizobium; species Mesorhizobium sp. CNPSo 4671. The sequence goes on from NZ_JBWLUW010000006.1 coordinate 50,169, forward strand.
AAACCGGATCAACTTGGACAAAGGTCGCCAAAGCCAACGCCAACAGTGCGCAGTTGCGGAGAGTAATCCTCATTATTTCCTCCTTCGTGAACGGTGATGGCGACATCGCGCCGCCCGATCGGAATCTCCAGCAGCGCAACTGCAAAAGACCACGCTCGTTCAGATGGTGGCAGATGCCGATGCGGCCGCATTGATGCAAATCAATGCAATGCGGGGTGGTCTCTCTATCGTCTGCAACAACGGGACCTAACCAGGAAACCATCGCAATGCTCAGAAGCAGCCATCCTGCACCGAGCAGATTCGCAGTAAAAGTCACGGCGGACAGCCATTTCGCCTGGCTACGCACGCGAGCGAGCCTTGAGCGCACGCTGATGTCTTGCATCCGGACCGCGATCTCGTCGATCGGCTTTGGCTTCACCATCGTCCAGTTCTTCGACAGGTTGCAGCAGTTCTCCGGCGTCAAGCCCGCCCTTTTCTCGGATGCGCCATGGTACATCGGGCTGGCGCTTATCTTCTCTGGCGTTCTGGCGCTTGTTGTCTCGGTTTGGCAGTACCGGCTAGGTGTTCGCTATCTATGGAGTGACAGTTTCTTGCCTTTGGCAGGCACTACAAACGAGGGCATGCAATCCTCGGCGGTTGTGGTCGCGCTCGTCCTGATCGTAGTCGGGACGCTTGCCTTCCTGGCCGTGCTGTTTCGTCTCGTCTAGGCAATGGGCCACGTTGCTCGCTGCAGAACGGCCCCTTATCGCTCGGCTCTGTTCAGTGACTCGTGGCGTGAGGGACTTCGAATGTCGTTGCCGAGCAAATCGAGAATCGGGCGCGCTAATAGTGTCTTGTTGGCATTGGCGTTTATCGGCTTGCTATCCGCTTGCGCGACGCGCCCGACGAATGTCTTGTTGCCGGTGGCCGATACATCCCCGTCATCCAGCAAGATCGAGATGCTTGTGACAACGACGCGTCGTCGGTCCGCCAATCCGGCCGAGATGTATACGGGGGAACGCGGGAGCGCTCCATCCTTTGCGGACATAACAGTGTCGATCCCGCCCGCATCGGTCCGCAAAGTTGGGGAGGTCGCATGGCCCAAGAAGCTGCCATCGAACCCTGCGACCGATTTCGCGGTCGTGAAGGCCGAAGAATTAACACTGCAGACAGCGAAGGGATGGCTGCACGCATCTGTCAGGAAGAGCCCGGATCACAGCGTTCTGGTCTTCATCCATGGGTTCAACAATCGATTCGAAGACTCTGTTTACCGCTTTGCGCAGATCGCCAAGGATACGGGAACGGACAGCGTTCCGATCCTGGTCACGTGGCCGTCACGAGGCAGTACGCTGGCCTATGGCTACGATCGCGAAAGCACCAACTATACGCGAGATGCCCTCGAGAAGTTGTTCCAGTACCTCGCTCGCGATCCCGACATAAAAGAGGTTTCGATCCTCGCTCACTCCATGGGCAATTGGCTGGCGTTGGAATCTTTACGTCAGATGGCCATCCGCAATGGCGGCCTGCCGGCGAAGTTCAAGAATGTCATGCTGGCTGCGCCTGACGTCGATGTAGACGTGTTCCGGACTCAGATTGACGACATGGGCAAACAGCATCCGCAGTTCACCCTTTTTGTATCCCAAGACGACCGCGCTCTCAAAATCTCGCGACGGGTTTGGGGCAATATCCCTCGGCTCGGATCGATCAACCCGGAGCAGTCGCCCTATAAGGATGAGCTCGCGAGCGAGAATGTCGCCGTCATCGATCTGACCAAAGTCAAATCCGGAGACAGGTTGAACCACGGCAAGTTCGCCTCTGCGCCGCAAATCGTGCAGCTCATCGGGGCACGGTTGGCAGGCGGCCAGAGCCTGACCGATAGCCGGGTAGGTATTGGAGACACAATCGTGCAAGCGACGACCGGTGCAGCAGCTGCAGCAGGCAGCGCTGCTGGATTGGTGATAGCAGCACCCGTTACGATGGTCGATCAGGATACCCGGGAAAACTATGGTAGCGAGCTCGAATCTTTGACTGGCCCGCGTGAAAGTAAAAATAAACAAGGCAACGCAAAGCAATGCGACGCAACCGCTTCAAAAACAATATTCTGTAAAAATTAGAACCCCGAAAATCGGGTCCAGTCAGCATGGAATTGAAGCAGATCGGACGATATCGCGGAATTGGCCCTATTGACCCCAGATAGCAACGAGCGCTGATGGCTGGGCACTTATGTATTACACTCTGCTCGCGCCGTTAGAAGAGGCCCACTTAGATGGATCAAGAAACTCTCGGCTACCACTTGCTGGCCAAACCGACCGGCGCCACATGCAATCTGGATTGCAAGTACTGCTTCTTTTTGTCGAAAGACGGTCTCTACCCGAATGATCGGACCCGAATGTCCGATGAGGTATTGGAGCTTTACATCAAGCAGCGTCTTTCGCAGCGAGACGAACCGGAGATCAACATCGCCTGGCAAGGCGGCGAACCCACGATCATGGGGCTCGATTTCTTCGAGCGATCGATGGAATTGGTCGCCAAACACCGCAAGCCGGGGCAGAAGATTCAGCATACGATTCAGACCAATGGATTACTGTTGGATGACGCGTGGTGCGCCTTCCTCAAAAAGCATGACTTTCTTGTCGGATTGAGTGTCGACGGCCCGAGAGAAATGCACGACGCCTACCGGGTCGACAAGCGCGGGCGCGGCTCCTTCGACCTTGTAATGCGGGGTTGGGAGGCTTTGCGCAGACATGAGGTCGATTTCAACCTGCTGTGCACGGTTCACGCCGCCAACGCAGACCATCCACTTGAGGTCTACCGCTTTTTTCGCGACGAGATGCAGGCAAAATTCATACAGTTCATTCCGATCGTAGAGCGGGCCACACCTGAACTGTTGCCGCTCGCCAACAAAGGATGGGGCGAGCGACCGGGCGGCGAGCGGCCCCTCTACCTGCAGCGCGGCAATCTCGTCACCGAGCGCTCGGTTGGAGCGGAGCAGTTCGGACGATTCCTTTGCGAGATCTTCGACGAATGGGTGAAGCGCGACGTCGGCGAGGTGTTCGTGCAGACCTTCGACGTGGCGCTGGGGAGCTGGCTCGGGCAGCACAACTTGTGCATCTTCTCGCCCACATGCGGAAACGCCCTGGCGTTGGAGCACAACGGCGACTTGTACTCGTGCGATCATTATGTCGAGCCAGATTATCTGCTTGGCAACATCAAGCAGACGCACATGCTCGAGCTGGTGGCATCCGACAAGCAGCGGCAGTTCGGCAACGACAAGTTCGACAGCCTCCCGAACTACTGCCGAGAGTGTGAAGTCCTGTTCGCCTGTTACGGCGAGTGCCCGCGCAACCGCTTCATTACGACGCCGGATGGCGAAGCCGGGCTCAATTATCTTTGCGCCGGCTACAAGAATTTTTTCAATCACATCGATGCGCCGATGCGCACGATGGCGAAGCTGGTCAACGAAGGTCGCTACGCTGACGAGATCATGCAGGTGCAGTCATGAGGTAGGTGACCGGACCATCAATGGGAAGGCATCACACCAGGAGGCGGCACACTCTGCGATAGGGTGCCAGGCGCAACGACAGGAGGCGATCATGGGTGACCACTTGAACTTCGTGGACGGTTTGCTGGCGCGAATTGACGGGCCAATGAGCTTGCGCCTCCTGCTGCAGCCGCTGATGGCTTTGTTTTTCGCTTATCGCGACGGCAGGAAGGATGCCCAGGCTGGACGTCCCCCTTATTTCTGGTCTCTTTTCAGCGATGCGGAGCATCGCCCAGCAATGCTGCAGAGCGGCTGGAAATCGGTCGGAAAGGTCTTCCTGATCGCCATCCTCCTCGATCTGATCTTCCAGTATCTGGTCTTCCAGAATTTTCGCCCTGTCGGCGCTGTAATCGCCGGACTCGTCCTGGCGATCATTCCGTATGTGCTGCTTCGCGGGCCTGTAAACCGGCTCACTCGGTAAAGGCGACGGCGGCTCGGCTGGCGGCCACCGCAGGGGCACTTCGAACCTGATGGAGGTTTGATCTGCGTCAATGAACGCGAGCATCATCGTCTACTAATATTTGGTCTGCCCGATGATGATACCTGCCGAGAGCCACCATCGTGCAGCTTTCGGCCGCCCGAAATAATCGGACAGGGGTCGAATAGGGTGGTACGTTAGTTATGGCTAATAACATGGGCTTGGCCACCCAAAGCAAAAATCTAAGCGCGAGAGGCTGAGCGTAAAAAGCCTTTGGGGATAGCGTTCTTACTAGTCAACGGATCGAGGGGTCGACATGACGAAGATGACTTGGTGGGTGGCGCAGATCGCGGCAGTCGGCGCTTTGGTGCTGGCCGAGCCGGCGGTCGCGGCTGAAGGCGGCACGAGTTTCTATCTTCTGGGATCCAAGACAACCATGGCCGGCTTCCTGCCCGGCCCGGGCTTCTACGCAAGCCTGCAGAATTATGGCTATTCGGGAAGCGGCAACATCGCATACGAGTCTGGTGGTGTGACGGTATCAGGCAATGTCAAGGCCACCGCCTACGTTGCCTTGCCGACTGTTCTTTGGGTTCTGAATAAAGATGTACTTGGCGGCAATCTCGCCTTCACCCTGACCACGCCATATGGCGGCAAATCACTCAACGCCGATGCGCTACTGACCGGGCCGGGAGGCGGCGTGATCAGCAACAATTTCCAGAAAGACAATTGGGATTTTGGCGATCCCGTGATCGGGGCAACCTGGGGCGGGAAGGACGGCGACCTGCATTACACGCTCAACGCGTTGGTGAATGTTCCTATCGGTCCCTGGGAAAAGGGCAACCCGATCAACATCAGCTTTCATCGTTGGGCCTTCGATACCACTGCGGCCCTGACCTATCTGGACCCGAAGACAGGTGTGGAGTTGTCGGGCGCGGCGGGCTTCACCTTCAACGGCGAAAATCCGGACACGAACTACAGAACCGGAACGGAATTCCATCTCGAGGCGGCAGCCATGCTGCATGTGTCTCGCCAGTTGAGCTTCGGCCTCGACGGCTACATGTACGACCAGATCAGCGGCGATAGCGGTTCGGGCGCTGTTCTGGGAGGCTTCGAGGGACGAGTATACGCCATTGGTCCGGCGCTGGACTTCACGTTCCTGGTCGGAAAAACCCCTGTCGTTACGAGCTTTCGCTATTTCCACGAATTTGGTGCCAAAAACCGGCTGGAGGGCGACGCTGGCTTCATCAACCTCGCAATCCCGCTCGGTGGCCAGACGGCGCACGAATAGGCGGATTCGGAATTACAGCCGACGACATTCGGCCGAGTCCAAGGTGCATTCTCAGACAAGGTGACGCGAGATGAGTGACCAACAGCCAAGGCATCGTTCTCACCTGCCGATGAGCAACACGGCACGAAGCGGTCTCGTAACCTTCGACGCGAAAGACCCGGATTGCAAGTTCCCGACGATCGAGCAATTGCGTCCTCCCAAGGGAGCGCCGAATGTTCTGGTGGTGCTGCTCGACGACGTCGGCTTTGGGGCGTCAAGCGCGTTTGGGGGTCCATGTCACACGCCGGTAGCGGAAAAGCTTGCGGCGCAAGGCCTCAAGTACAACCGCTTTCATACGTCCGCGTTGTGCGCCCCTACTCGACAGGCACTTCTGACTGGACGCAACCACCATTCCGCCGGGATGGGCACCATCACTGAACTCGCCACGGGCGCGCCTGGTTATTGTTCGGTACGCCCGAATTCGATGGCGCCGCTTGCGATGACCCTGAAGCTTAACGGGTATTCGACGGCACAATTCGGCAAATGCCACGAAGTACCGGTTTGGCAGTCGAGTTCGGTTGGCCCGTTCGACGCATGGCCGTCGGGCGGTGGCGGCTTCGAGTATTTCTACGGCTTCATCGGCGGCGAGGCGAACCAATGGTATCCGTCCCTCTTCGAAGGCACGCGGCCGGTGGAGGTGGATCGGACCCCTGAGGAAGGCTACCACCTCATGGAGGATCTCGCCGACAAGGCCATCCAATGGATCGGCCAGCAAAAGGCGCTTGTGCCGGATCAGCCGTTCTTCGTGTATTTCGCGCCTGGCGCAACCCATGCTCCGCATCATGTTCCCAAGCAATGGGCAGACAAATACAAGGGAAAGTTCGACGGCGGCTGGGACAAGCTGCGCGAAGAGATTTTTGCGCGCCAGAAGAAACTTGGCGTGATCCCGGTCGATTGCCAATTGACGGCTCGGCCTGCCGAGATCCCCGATTTCGCGTCGATGCCCGAGGAGTTCAAGCCCGTGCTGCGGCGGCAGATGGAGGTCTACGCCGGCTTTCTGGAATACGCCGACCATCACGTCGGCCGAGTTATCGAGACAATCGAAAAGCTCGGCATTCTCGACGACACATTGATTTATTACATCATCGGCGACAATGGCGCTTCAGGCGAAGGCGCTGTGACGGGTTGCTTCAACGAGGCCAGCTTCTTCAACGGCCTTCTGGCACTCGAAACGCAGGAATACCTGAGCGACAGGCTAGAAAAATTCGGCGGGCCGGAGTCGTTCAATCATTACTCGGTCGGCTGGGCGCACGCGCTAGATACACCATATCAATGGACCAAGGTTGTAGCTTCGCATTTCGGCGGCACGCGTAACGGGACGATCGTCCATTGGCCCAAGGGCATAGCGGCCAAGGGCGAGGTCCGGACGCAGTTCGCCCACGTGATCGACGTTGCGCCAACAATCCTGGAGGCCGCTGGCCTGCCCGAACCTGTCTCAGTCAATGGCATTCAGCAGGACCCCATTGAGGGGGTCTCGATGATGTACTCCTTCGACGACAGGCAGGCGCCGGAGCGCCATGAGACCCAGTATTTCGAGGTCCTAGGAAATCGCGGCATCTATCACAAGGGCTGGACCGCGGTGACAAAGCATTCAACGCCCTGGGTGAAGTCCAAGCTCCCTGAACTCGATGACGACGTTTGGGAGCTATACGACACCACGAAGGACTGGAGCCAGGCGCGAGACCTCTCAAAGGAAATGCCGGAAAAGCTGCACGAATTGCAGCGTCTTTGGTTGATCGAGGCTACCCGCTACAAAGTGCTGCCGATCGATGATCGTACGCTGGAGAAGTTCAATCCCGAAATCGCCGGCCGGCCGGTGCTGATCAAGGGAAACACCCAGCTGCTTTTCCCCGGCATGGGACGCCTTTCGGAGAACACTGTCCTCAACATCAAGAACAAATCGCATTCCGTGACGGCCGAGATCGTGGTGCCAGAGGGCGGCGCCGAAGGCGTGATTGTAGCCCAGGGCGCCAACATCGGCGGCTGGAGCCTCTACATGAAAGGAGGCAAGCTGAAATACTGCTACAACTTCGGCGGCTTTCAGCACTTCTACGTTGAATCGAAGGACAAGCTAGCGGCTGGCGAACATCAGATTCGCATGGAGTTCGTCTATGATGGCGGCGGCCTCGGCAAAGGCGGCAACGTGACGCTTTACTATGACGGCAAGCAGGTCGGCGAAGGCCGCGTCGGAGCAACTCTCGCAATGGTTTACTCCTCGGATGACGGACTTGACGTGGCGGCAGACGGTGGAGCGCCCGTATCGGAAGATTACGGTCCACGAGGCAACCGCTTCAATGGTCGGATCAAGGGCATTCAGCTGGCGATCGCCGATGCCGCTGCGGATGAGGATCATCTGGTGTCGCCCGAGGACGCTTTGCGCGTGGCCATGGCACGGCAATAACACCGATGTGCGCAGTCGAGACGATTTTGCGTCGGGGCGACGCAAATTGGCGGGCAAGTTAAGTGCTGTTCGAGGACTTTTCGATCTTGGCCACGGGGCCCCGCCCCTGGAGATTGCCCGTCAGTCTGGCGACCGCAGGCTTTGGGCTTGGGTTACTCCTGTGGGCGATACTTGCGCTTCTTGCCGCAACCGAAGGGGTCGCCGGGCGCTTCTTCTCGATTGAAGCAATGGCAATTCACGCCCGTTTACTGCTGGCGTTGCCAATAATCCTGTGGTGCGAACAGACGTTAGGGCTGGCTATTTACAGCTGTTGCCGGTCGCTTGTTCGATCCAAGATTGTTCTCAACGAGGCCAAAATCCAACTCGATGCGGACGCCGCCTTTCTGGTCAAGTTGCGCGATTCCTGGGCGGTATACGCCGGGTTGGTGATAATCGTTGTCGTCCTTAATCTAATCTCCCCAAGGGAATTTGTGGGCGGCCTGCACGGGGACGGCGGAGAGCCTTTGTCCGGTACGGCGCCTCTAGCAACATGGTGGTATTGGGCCGTCTGTTTGCCAGTTTTCAGGTTAATTGCGGTTCGATTTGTCTTCCTGTTCGCGCTGTGGGTTCTGATGATACGGCGCATCTCGCGACAGCGACTCGATCTGGTGGCGACACACCCCGACCTGGCGGGTGGCTTAGGTTTGATCGAAGACGTTCAGACCAAGCTTACAAAAATCGTCATGGTGATTTCGATCGTCAACTCGGCGTCGCTTGCTGCGACCTTCCAAACCACCAGAGCGGATCTGAACCAGGTCTACCTGTACATGTTTGTTATAACCCTGCTTGGGCTGGTGATCGTTTGTGGCCCTCTTCTGCTCCTAGCATCGCCGCTCACGCAATGTCGCCGAAAGGGCATGGTAGCGTTCTCCGATGTCACCTTTCTCTACGCCCATTTGTTCGACGAGAAGTGGGTCCGGCCGCCGGATGTGAAATACAATGAATTCTTGGGAACAGCTGACATCCAGTCCCTCGCTGACATTTCTTCAGCTTTTATGAACGTCAAGATGATGCGTATTCTGCTCATAAACAGGGAGCTGGTCACCTCGGTCGCTTTGTACGCCGCGGTCCCACTCGCCCCCCTCTTACTGTTCGTTTATCGCGTGGACGAACTCTTGCCGAAGATATTCGGCAACATTCTTGGCCTTCCGGGTTGAGTTGAAGGACGGGTTGCGCTTATCGGACTGCTCGTTCGTCGGAAGGCCTTCAGGACTCCTACGATCCTCCTCCAAAAGCGGCATTGGGCCCTAGACCCATCCTATTTGCCGCCGTCTCTACGCCGGGCTACGACGACGCGCAAAGCCCTCTTGCGGGCCCGTAAGCGTCTGTCCTTTGTGGATCAGGAGCAATCAAAAACAGCCAGCAGGAGGCAGCGCGGCCATGCGCGAACCAGACCGGATCATCCGCCTGAAAACCGTCGTGTCTCGGACCGGTCTTTCCCGGTCCACCATCTACCGCAAGATCGCCGAGGGCACGTTCCCACGCCAGATCCAGATCAGTATCCACGGTGCAGGTTGGCATGAATCCGACATCAGTCGCTGGATCACCGATCCCGTTTCATGGCGTCCGCAAGACAAGGGCGAGCAGCTGTGATGAGGGCGATGCACGATGTGCGGGAAGCTGGGTTGATCGAGAGTCGCGGAAGCGGCCTGGGCGAGCGAATACGACAAACCGGAAACGACTGTCGGCCGCGCGTCCATCAAAATGGGTTGCTCAAGCAAGGCAACTTTGGAGCGAACCGCACACCACCAGCTGCTTGTCTGTTCCTGGCCCGCGCCGGATCGGTGACCATCCCTCAGTTTGAGACAGCAGGCTTCCGCGAAGCGGCTGCGGCTGTGAAGGACGTTACCCGATCCAGCATCCTTCGAAGCAGACCGCTTCCTTACCGCCCGTCAGCCGTCATCTGACGGTTGCTCAATCGATCCGGCGATCATCCTAGCATCGATTTTTATGGTGCCGAGCGAGGTCATTCAGTACCGAGCGGATGTGCGGCCAGGGGAAATCGTCTGGATGTTCCCTGTGCTCACCGTCACGCAGGATGACCTTGAGCTTGGCCAAAATGCCTTCGATGGACGTGGCCGCTGTCTGCGGCAGATCATCCAGAAGTGCCCCTTCGGCTGTTTCCGATTGCCGGATCAGTTCGTCTGTTCTCGAATAGCCGATCTCAGCATCAGCTGCGTCCCAGCGCGCTTGGTGTGCTGTGAAATCCGCAAGCGCCCTGCCCCATTCGACTTCATTTTCAGGAGAGTGGGCATCGTTGAGATTCTCGATGGAATGGAGCGTCAAGTCCGTACCATCGGCAAGCCGTACCTTGGCGCAGGGAAAGCCGACCGTCCTGGCGAGGTGTGTCTCCAACCTTTGCTGTTCGCGGCACAGCGCCAGTGTCTCGTTGTGGATCTTTTGCCAGTTCCCACACAGACGGAGAGCAGGATCAGCCGCGCTGCTGCCGTCCGTCAGTTCGGCGGCCCGCGACTTTACATGGAAGGGCCATGCCACGGCGGCCGTGGCCGTGCCCGCCAGCAAGCGCCGCCGGGTGACGAAAGACAAACTCATGCTATTGTCGGAATCATCCATGATCCGAGCTCCATGAAAGCTGGGGTTGTGGTTAGGTTGGACAGGTGTGACCGCACCTGTCCAACCGCTCAAGATGCTTGTCGGCATCAATGGTAGTATCAGTGTTACTATCTATGGCCAGCAAATGCAACAACTTAGTAACAGGGTTACTACGAATGGCAATAACTTCGGCCCAGTGTCGGATGGCGCGGGCAGCTCTTCATCTAGGCATTCGGGAGCTTGCTGCCGTCGCCAAGGTCTCTCCCAACACTATCGCGCGACTGGAGCGCGGCGAGGTTCTGTTCGAAAACACGCTGCAGGCGGTACAAGGTGCCCTGGAGAACGCTGGCATCGAATTCATTCCAGAGAATGGTGGTGGGCCCGGCGTGCGCTTAGCCAGGCGAAATTAGAGGTGGCGTCACGCACCGCCCATCGAACTGAGCGGAAATATCTCAGCGCCACCGCTGATAATTCCGGTTCGCCCCGATCAGCGATCGATATTGCTGAACAGCTTAGCGTTCCGTTTTGCTCGCGAGCTTATCGCCTTCGGCCAGCGTTGCCGGGGCTCATCTCTTAGAGCTTTGGTCAGTTCCCGCCCGCAAAAACGCAGCCCAATCGCTCATCATGGCGCGGCGCTTCTCAATCATGGTTTCGCGCCGGTATGCGGCCTCAACGTCGCTGTTGATGGCGTGGGCGAGCGCAAATTCCCGCATGTCTCGGGGATAGTCGGACAACTCCCCTGCCCAATCAGAAAACGTTGACCGCAGCCCATGGGGCACGGCCGGACGCTTCGAGTTCTTGTCGAGCCAGCCCGTGCGGCCCGCCTCGATCTCGCTTTCGTGCATCCGTCTCATGGTGGCGCTCAACGTCATGTCGGACAGCATGCCGCCACGGATCGCCGGAAACACATATTCTGTGTCGGCGGTCGCGACCTCTTTCATCGCAGTTAGGATTGTCATTGCCGCATCGGACAGCGCCACAACGTGCGGGCGCTTCATCTTCATTCGCGATGCCGGCACTGTCCACAATTTGGCGTCCCAATCGATTTCCAGCCATTCCATGCCGCGCACTTCGCCTGACCGCGCAGCGGTCAATGTCGCGAATTCCAATGCCCGTGCACCCGTGCCTTGGCGTTTGCGCAATGCTGCGAACCACGTGGGCGCGTCTTTTAACTGAACGGCGGGCTGATTATCGACCGTCGCAACCTTGCTTGGCTTGGACAACATGGCATTGAGATTGCCCTTCCACTGTGCCGGATTGTCGCCCTCGCGGTGTCCGTGTGCCTTTGCCCAATCAAGCACGCGTTCGCAACGTTGCCGCAAACGCGTGGCCGTCTCCGTCTTGGTCGTCCAGATCGGCTTAAGGATTTCGACCATGTGATGTTTGGTGACTTCGGAAACGGCAAGGTTGCCGATGACGGGCATTGCATACGTGTCCAGCGTGGATTGCCATTGCTTCCGATGCTTTTCGTTCCTGAATTCCGCCAGCGTGTCGGCAAGGAATTTGTCAACGGCATCGCGGAATGTCAGATGGCGTTTTGCGGCCTCGATCGCGGCTTTGCGACGCTCGCGCTTCTCTTGAAGCGGATTGATGCCGTTGTGGATTTTGTCTTTGGTTGCCCTCGCCCGCTGGCGGGCTTCGCCCAATGATACGTCATACCCGCCAAGACCCATTTCGCAACGCCGGCCATTGACGTTTGTTGTGCGCAATAGCCATGACCGGCCGCTGCCCGGCGTGATTTGGAGCATGAGTCCGGCAACACCGCCAACAGCAAACACAGCGTTGCCCGCTGTGGTCGATCCGGGGTGTTTCAAGTTCTTGACGGCTAGTGCTGAAAGTTCCTTCGCGATCTTCGGCATTTCTCTATCCCATCATCTTACCCGCCAAAAAAAATGGCATTGGATGATGCGAATTGCAACGGGGCGAGACAGTAGCTTTGGATTAAAGAATTGATATTGCCTTATTATTTTCATTGGTTGAGACGACATGAGACAGCAGTATGGCTGTCACTCCCTCCGCCAGATATTTGGCTACCGACTTGAATACGCTAATCAATTTGCGTGACCTTCATCAGGAAACCCTCCTAAACCGGCACCATGTGCGCTTCCATCTCGCGGACAGCGGTGGCAAGGGCATAGGCCAGGTCTTGGCTCGTTCATCCCCATGGGGCAGGAAACCTTCAAGGACGCCCTTGATGCCGGCGACTTGGCCCGGTGAAAGGCTGGTGCCGAACACGCCCGAGTGCGAGAGCGAAGAGCGTCATAAAAAGGGCGCTGCGGTCCATGGCTGATCCTAGCGGGGTTACGACCGGAGCAGGATGGGACGAAAACAGTAGCCGTTTGATTTTTGGAGCCGAACAAAGGTTGCGGGAACATCTTGGCTGCGGTTATAGACCCCCACCGGGAGCATATATGCTGCGGAAGCGGCGCCAATATTGCTTATAATTTAGTTTTAGGTTGCGGGGCGACAATGAAATGTTTGGTGATTAATCTTGACCGGTCAGTTGATCGGCTTGCTGCCGTCAAATCTGAATTTTCTCGTATTGGGGTAGCCCTCGAGCGCGTAGCAGGGATTGACGTGAAAGAAGGGCTTCCGTTTGAAGCGCCCCCGCTTACCGCGACTGAGGTCTGTTGTTTTCTCAGTCATCGGCTCTGCTGGGAAATAATAGCCGACGGCCCTGATGAATACGGCGCCGTATTCGAGGACGATGTTGTTTTTAGTCAGGATGCCGGGTCGATACTTGTTGACAGCAGTTGGATTCCGCCAAATGCCGACATCATTAAACTCGAAACATTCTTCAATCGAGTGAGGCTGGGTAGCCAGCACTTTGCCGTTGCGGGAGCGTACTCAGCCCGGCTGCTTCTGGGGCAGCACTTGGGGGCATGCGGTTACATAGTTTCCAAAAAAGCGGCGCAGAAGCTATTCAACAGCACTGAACGCCCCAAGGCGGCGGTCGACGTTGCCCTCTTTAGCCCAAATCAGATGACAGCTGCCCGAAAAACAATTTACCAGCTAACCCCGGCTCTGTGCATGCAGGCTCATTTTTTGGGTGGCAAAATACCCCAAAGCCTGGTCCAAGTTGCCCCGAGAGACCACATCAACAAGCGGATGATCGATAGGGGCAGAGCAGAGGTTGCGCGCGTTTTCTGGTACTTCCACAACAGGCCATTTTTTCAAGCAGCAGAGAAAGTTGACGCTGTGCGCCTGGGCGGCGGCAACGTCTAACGGATGGCGCTGACCAATCAATTCTCTACCGCCTGCGCCATGGCATGCCACCCCGGGCCATGGCACGCGACGTTCCTCTGCCCGCCAGACGGTCGCGCAAGGCCCGCAACCTGATCGGTTCGCAGATGTCCACTGTTTCGATTTCGAGCCGACCCTCGAACTCATCGCGAGATCGCGCAGCTTGGTGCGGCCGCGCAACGCCAGACGATTGCTCAATCCGACGGCTGGGCACGCTCCGCGATGGCAAATGCCTGCAGGTTCTTGGCCTTGCCGATGTCCTGATCCGCATTGGCGATGATCGAAAAGAAGGCCGCTCTCGCGATGTCCTTCTTCGAGGCCTTGGGGTGGGCTTTCTGGGCTGCCTTGACAAGCTGCTTGGGTGACATGTCGGGCGTGACGATCCTCATGTGGGTGTCGCCGATCGCGCTCAATTCACTTGCGTCCATGACGGGGTGTCCTGTGCTGACCGAAGGCCACGATAGCAAGGACAGTTCGCGACCGCCAGGATGGCGCCTGAAATAGAAAACCCCACCGGCAGGGAACCGGAGGGGTTGGTCTTGGGAGGACGCGCGGCACACGCTGCGTTCGTCAACCGCGCAATGCTGAGATATCGCCCGGTTGCGACACCGATGTGACAAAGGTGAGCGTCTCTCAACCACAGGCCCTGCCGTCAGATGACTGGAGACCGATATCAAGCCTTTGGAAAGGAGAACTGTGGTTCTGTCCGGGAGCTGAAGCGCGAGTGGGTGCTGGCCACAGGCAAGGCCATAGAGGCGGGTGAATGGACATATTTGGCATCAAGGCACTGTTGATCTCCGCATTGATCTTCATTCCGTTCGAACATTTGTTCCGTGAACGCCCCCAGAAGACCCTCCGCAAGGGCCTGGGTGTCGATCTGATCTATGTGCTGTTGAACGGCCTCATCATAAAAGCAGTCATCGTTCTGATCGCGGCCAACACACTCGACGCCGCCGCGATCCTGGTTCCGCAATCCATGACGCATGCCGTCGGCGGCCAGCCCGTCTGGCTGCAGGTCGCGGAAATCATCCTGATCACGGATATCGGCGTCTACTGGACACACCGGGCCTTCCACGAGATCCCGGCGCTTTGGAAGTTCCATGCCGTCCACCACGGCATCGAGGAGCTGGACTGGCTCGGCGCCTTCCACTCCCACCCGGTCGACGCCATCCTCACCAAGGCAATATCGCTGACGCCGATCTTTTTCCTTGGATTCTCGGAAACCTCGATCGCCGTCTTTTCATCCATCTATTTTGGACACACGCTGCTTGTTCATTCAAACCTGCGGATTCCGTTTGGCCCCTTGAAGTGGCTTATCGCCAGCCCGCAGTTCCATCGCTGGCACCATGCCAACCAGCGCGAAGCCTATGACAAGAACTTCGCGGGGCAATTGCCTGTCCTCGACATGGTGTTCGGCACCTACAATGCCACCGGCAACAAGGTGCCGGAAAAATACGGCGTCGATGATCCGATCCCGTCCAGCTACGTCGGGCAGGTCGGCTATCCGCTCCTGCGCCTTGGGAAACGATCGAATCGTCCAGTGCCGAGCACCGAAGCCTGACATCGATGGCGCGGGGGCTGCCGGCCGAAACTGGTGGTGTCGCCTGATGGCAGCAGACTTTTCGTCGCGGGTTGGTCTCGGCTGATACCAGCAATAATTCTAGGTCCTGCGCGTTCGCCTCAGGAGCTTTCTCAGCATGGACTATCACGACGACGACCTCAGGGAATTCGAAGCACATGGCGCCACGCCCCTGCCGGCCGCAGGCGACGAAGGCCATGTGCAACATGAGGGCGCAAAAATCTGGTACGCCGCGTTTGGCGCCGGCCTTCCCGTGATCTTGTTGCATGGCGGTCTCGGCCATAGCGGCAATTGGGGATTTCAGATTCCCGCGCTGGTCGAGCACGGCTACCGGGTCGTGCTGATCGACAGCCGCGGCCACGGACGCAGCACACGCGACGAACGGCCTTACAAATACGAATTGATGGCTTCAGATGTCCTGGCCGTGATGGATACGCTGAACTTGAAAAAGGCGGCCGTGGTCGGTTGGAGCGATGGCGCCTGCGTTGCCCTGATCCTCGGCATGAAAGCCGCCGACCGCGTCACGGGGGTGTTCTTCTTCGGCTGCAACATGGATCCGAGCGGCACGAAGGACTTCGAGCCCAATCCGGTTATCGATCGCTGTTTCGGCCGGCACGCCAAGGACTATGCCGAATTGTCTGCGACACCGGACCAGTTCGACGCATTCGTCAAAGCCGTCAGCCTGATGATGAGGAGCGAACCCAATTATTCCGCCGCCGAGCTGGCGCGAACGCGCGTGCCCGTCGCGATCGTTCAAAGCGAGCATGACGAGTTCATCAAAGACGAGCATGCGAACTATCTCGCCCGCAGCATTCCGGCATCGGAATTGATCGTCCTGCCCGGCGTCAGCCATTTTGCGCCGCTGCAGCGGCCCGGGCAGTTCAACAGCGTGCTGCTGGCCTTCCTCGGAAAAATTCATCCCTAAGGATCCGCTGCGCCGCCCTTCCTCCAAGCTGGAGGGCTTTTTGCGCCGAATCGGCTAAGCCTTGAGGCATGAACGAGACCTCACTCTATGCGCCGGTGAAGCGGTTCCTCGAAAATCTCGACTTCGTCGTGAAGGGGGAAATTGGCGGCTGCGACATCGTCGCGCTGCGCGAGGGCGAGCCGCCGGTCGTCGTCATCTGCGAGTTGAAGCTGCAGTTCAATCTGGAACTGGTGCTGCAAGCCGTCGACCGTGCGGCCGCTTGCGACGAAGTCTGGCTGGCGGCGCGCATGTCGGCGCGGGGCAAGGGGCGCGAAAGCGACACCCGCTTCCGCAACCTCTGCCGCCGGCTTGGCTTTGGCGTGCTTGGCGTGACAGCCAGTGACAAGGTCGAAGTGCTTGTCAGTCCTGCCGCGCCGGAGCCGCGCAGGAATGCGCGGAAGCGCTCCCGCCTTGTCGACGAGCACCAGCGCCGCCGCGGCGATCCTGTCGCCGGCGGAGGATCGCGGAATCCGATCATGACCGCCTACCGCCAGAGCGCCCTCATTTGCGCCGCCGCGCTTGTCGACGGCCCCAAGCGGCCGCGCGATCTGAAGGCCTTGACGCCGATCGCGCCGAAAATCCTGCAGCACAATGTCTATGGCTGGTTCGCGCGCGTCGACCGCGGCGTTTACGATCTCACCGATGCCGGCCGCGCCTCGCTGGTCCGTTGGCCGCAGGCGGCGCACGATGAGGCTCGACACGAGATTTTGATTGCGTCGACCCCCTGAATACGGGGGCTTGCCGAGCATGAAGCGCCCCTCTTGGTTGATTTTTCAGACAAAACATGCTGCTTGTCCCGCCCATGAAGACACTCTGCATGACGGCCATTGCGTCCCTGACGCTGGCTTTCCCAGCCAGTGCGATGGACAACGCCTTGCGCACCGGGTTGATGAAACTTGATCCGCAAACACGCCTCGAGCAGCGCTGCGATGCTGAAGTCCTGGACCGGATCACTCACGATGACCGCAAGTTCAAGGCCGACCGTGTTGTCGCCTACGCCTTCGCGACGCCCGAGATGAGCGCCGATGCGATCAGGAGCCCCGGTGCGGCGTTCCGCAGCAAGGGACAGTGGTATCGGCTGAAATTCAAATGCCAGACCGGTCCGGACCACATGGAAGTCCTGCAACTGCGCTACCGGATCGGCGATGAAATTCCGGAAGCCGACTGGGCGAAGTACAATCTCTACGATTAGTTTTTCGCAGGCGCTCGTCCGCTTCGGCTCACGAGCCGGCGGTGGCTGAAAATCCCCTGTAATACCCCTGCCACGAAAGTGGTTTTCCGGTGTTGTCTGCGGCAGCGTCTTGACGCCAGCGGACCATGCCTTTAGGCCCGTCTGGACAATCGGCAACGAACACTCGGCGAAGGGCTTCCCGGTCGATGGAAATATTTACCACCGCGGGCATATCGGCTCTTTTTCAGGTCATCGCCATCGACCTCGCGCTCGCGGGCGACAATGCCATCGTCATCGGCCTCGCCGCGGCCGGCCTGCCGGCCAGCCAGCGCAAGCAGGCCATTCTCGTCGGCATCGCGGCGGCCACCGTTCTTCGCATCTTCTTCGCCCTGATCACGCAATGGCTGCTGACCATTGGCCCCATGCTGCTTCTCGCCGGCGGCCTGCTATTACTGTGGGTCTGCTGGAAGATGTGGCGCGAATTGCGCGTCAGCCACGATGACGAGCGCAACGCCACCGAAGCGCTATCGAATGGCGATTTCGACAAGGATGGCGTCATTGGCGGCAAGGGCCCGCGCAAGACCTTCTCGCAGGCCGCTTGGCAGATCGTCATCGCCGACGTGTCGATGTCGCTCGACAATGTCCTGGCCGTAGCCGGCGCGGCCATGAATCATCCAACGGTGCTGATCATCGGATTGGCCCTGTCGATCGCCTTGATGGGCTTTGCCGCGTCGTTCGTCGCGCGCCTGCTGCACAAATACCGCTGGATTGCCTATATCGGCCTGGCGATCATCCTCTATGTCGCGGTCAAGATGCTGCTTGATGGGGCCGTGCAGCAATTTCCCGAGCACTTCGCTTTCCTGGCGCCCTGGTTCGGCTCGGGAGGCCACTGAACCATCCCGATGGCGCGGACCAGTTGTCGGCCGGTTTGCTTGATTGCGTAACCCATGCTATTGCGCCGCGCGTATTGGCGCTTGCCACGCGCCACAGACCGACATTTACAGCGATTTGAGGCCGGACCAGCGTTTCGGCCCGTGCCCCCATTGGAAACTTGCCTATGTCCGCCCCTCGCGTCAGTTTCGTCAGCCTTGGATGTCCGAAGGCGCTCGTGGATTCCGAGCGCATCATCACGCGCCTGCGCGCCGAAGGCTATGAGATCGCCCGCAAGCATGACGGCGCCGATCTCGTCGTCGTCAACACCTGCGGCTTTCTCGATTCGGCCCGCGACGAGTCGCTCAATGCCATCGGCTCCGCGCTTTCGGAAAACGGCAGGGTCATTGTCACCGGCTGCCTCGGCGCCGAGCCGGATGTGATCCGCGAAAAACACCCCAACGTGCTGGCGATCACCGGGCCGCAGGCCTATGAGAGCGTGATGGCCGCCGTGCATGAGGCTGCCCCTCCGAGCCACGATCCCTATATCGACCTGCTGCCGCCGCAGGGCGTCAAGCTGACGCCGCGCCACTATGCCTATCTGAAGATCTCGGAAGGCTGCAACAACCGCTGCACCTTCTGCATCATTCCCGCCCTGCGCGGCGACCTTGTCTCGCGCCCGGCAGCCGATGTGCTGCGCGAAGCCGAAAAACTGGCCAAGGCCGGTGTCAAGGAACTGCTCGTCATCTCGCAGGACACCAGCGCCTACGGCATCGACATCAAATACCAGACCTCCATGTTCGGCGATCGCGAAGTGCGGGCGAAGTTCCTCGATCTGTCGGAGGAACTGGGCAAGCTCGGCATCTGGGTGCGCATGCACTATGTCTACCCCTACCCGCATGTCGCCGATGTCATCCCGCTGATGGCCGAAGGAAAAATCCTCCCCTATCTCGACATCCCGTTCCAGCATGCTTCGCCACAGGTGCTGAAGAACATGCGCCGGCCGGCGCATGGGGAAAAGACGCTGGAACGCATCCGCGGCTGGCGCGATGTGTGCCCGGATCTCGCTATCCGCTCGACCTTCATCGTCGGCTTTCCCGGTGAGACGGACGAGGATTTCGAAATGCTGCTCGACTGGCTGGACGAGGCCAAGATCGACCGCGCCGGCTGCTTCAAATACGAGCCGGTCAGAGGCGCCCGCTCCAACGACCTCGGCCTCGAGCAGGTTCCGCAGGAGATCAAGGAAGCACGCTGGCACCGCTTCATGCAGCGCCAGCAGAAGATTTCGGCGACGCAGCTCGCAAAGAAAGTCGGCAAGCGCCTGCCGGTGCTGATCGACGAGGCGCACGGCACCTCGGCAAAGGGCCGCACCAAATATGATGCGCCGGAGATCGACGGCTCGGTCCACATCCAGTCGCGCCGTCCGCTGCGCCAAGGCGACATCGTCACCGTCAAGATCGACCGTGCCGACGCCTATGACCTCTACGGTTCGGCTGTCTGAGCCTTCAGTCGGTTTCTCCAGACAAATGAAAAGGGCGCCTCGCGGCGCCCTTTCCTATTCGGGTGCGCCGCTTACTGCGGCAGCTTGTCGTCGACGCCCTTGACGTAAAAGTTCATGCCGAGCAGCGTGCCGTCGTCGGCGACTTCACCGTCCTTCAGCCACGCCGAGCCGTCCTGCTTGGCGATCGGCCCGGTGAAGGGGTTCCAGCCGCCGGCGATCTTCTTCTCGGTCGCCTCGGCCATCGCCTTCACGTCGTCGGGCATGTTGGTGTAGGGCGCGAGCTTGACCGCGCCGTCCTTGATGCCAAGCCAGACATTGTCCGGCTTCCAGGTGCCGTCGATGGCTGCCTGCACGCGGCTGATGTAGTAAGGGCCCCATTCGTCGGTCAGCGAGGTCAGCTGCGCGTTCGGCGCGAACTTGATCATGTCGGACGACTGGCCGAAGCCGTGCAGCTTGCGCTCCTCGGCGACCTGCAGGGCGGCGGTCGAATCGGTGTGCTGGACGATGATGTCGGCGCCCTGGTCGAACAGCGCCTTGGCGGCGTCGGCTTCCTTGCCCGGATCGAACCACGAATTGACCCAGACGATCTTGGCCTTGAAGTTTGGATTGATCGACTGCGCGCCGAGCATGAACGAGTTGATGCCCATCACCACTTCGGGAATCGGGAAGGAGACGATGTAGCCGGCGACGCCGGACTTCGATTCCTTGGCGGCAATCTGGCCGAGCACGTAGCGGCCTTCATAGAAGCGAGCATTGTAGATGCCGAGATTGTCGCCGGTCTTGTAGCCGGTGGCGTGCTCGAACATCACTTTCGGGAATTTCTTGGCGACCTTCACCTCGGCATCCATGAAGCCGAACGAGGTGCCGAAGATGAGCTTGCAGCCTTCGCGCGCCAGGCGCTCGAAAGCACGGTCGGCATCGGGACCTTCCGAGACATTCTCCAGATAGGCGGTCTCGACCTTGTCGCCGAGTGCCTTCTCGACTTCGAGCCGGCCCTGGTCGTGCTGGTAGGAGTAGCCGAAATCGCCGATCGGGCCGGTATAGACCCAGCAGGCCTTCAACTTGTCGGCAGCCTCTGCGGACGCGGCCAGCGACAATGCCGCTGCCGTCGTCATCAGGGCAATAAGCAGTTTTTTCATCGTGTTACCTCTCTGTGTTAAGCCTTGGAGCTTCCCGTCTTTTTGTTGTTGTCAACGATCCGGAACGAATGGCTGCCCCAGCGATGCAGGCGTGTTCATCATCGTCAGACGCTTGTTGCGCGAGATTAGAACGAGAACCACGACGGTTGCCAGATAGGGCAAAGAAGAAAGCATCTGCGAGGGCACCGGAATGCCAAAAGCCTGTGCATGAAGCTGGCCGATCCACACCGCACCGAAGATGTAGGCGCCGGCCAGCACCCGCCACGGCCGCCACGACGCGAACACCACCAGCGCCAGCGCGATCCAGCCACGGCCTGCGGTCATGTTCTCGACCCATTGCGGCGTATAGACCAGCGACAGATGACCGCCGGCGAGACCGGCGCAGGCGCCGCCGAAGATTACCGAGAGATAGCGGTAGCGGATGACCTTGATGCCGAGCGCATGCGCCGAGGCATGGCTGTCGCCAATCGAACGCAGCGTGAGGCCAGTGCGCGTTTTGAACAGAAACCACATCACGGCGGCGGTCAGCGCGATCGAGATGTAGAAGACAGGATCCTGGCCGAACAGCAGCTTGCCCACGACCGGGATTGAGCTGAGGCCGGGAATGTCGAGATTGGGCAGCCTAACACCGGGCTGGCCGACGAAGCTCGTGCCGATCATGCCTGAGAGGCCGAGGCCGAGCAGCGTCAGCGACAGGCCGGTCGCCACCTGGTTGGTCGCCAGCGACAGCGTCATCACGGCGAACAGCAGCGAGAAAACGGCTCCCATGACGATTGCCGCCAAAAGGCCGAGCCAGGGCGAGCCGGTCAGGTAGCCGGCGCCAAAGCCGCCGACCGCGCCCATGATCATCATGCCTTCGACGCCGAGATTGAGCACGCCGGAACGTTCGACCACCAGTTCGCCGATCGCCGCGATCAACAGCGGTGTCGCCGCCGTGGCGATGGTCAGGAGGATGTTGACGGTGATGTCCATCAGCGGGCTTCCTTCAACTTCGGCGCGGCGTCGAGCTTCGCCGCGCCTTCTGGTTTCGTCAGCGCCAGGCCGATCAGGCGGATGCGGTAGTGGATGAGCGTGTCGCAGCCGAGCACGAAGAACAAAAGCATGCCCTGGAACACCCTCGCCACCTTGTCGGAAATACCGAGCGCGCTTTGCACCGCCTCGCCGCCGAGATAGGTCAGCGCCAGCACCAGACCCGCCGCGATGATGCCAAGCGGATTGAGGCGGCCAAGGAACGCCACGATGATGGCGGTGAAGCCGTAGCCGGGCGAGATGACAGGCTGCAGCTGCCCGATGGCGCCGGAGACTTCGGAGATGCCGGCAAGGCCGGCCAGTGCGCCTGACAGCAGGAAGGCAAAGAACACCATGCGGCTGAGGCCGAAGCCGGCGAAGCGCCCTGCCCGCGGACTGGAACCCAGCACGCGGACCTCGAAGCCCTTGAGCATGCGCCCCATCATGATCCAGATCAGCACCGCGGCAACCAGCGCAAAGACAAAACCCCAATTGGCGCGTCCGGCGTCCGGCATCAGTTCCGGCAATACGGCGGAGTCGCCGAACTGGATCGTTTGCGGGAAACCATGGCCCTGCGGATCGCGCCACGGGCCCCGCACCAGCCAGTCGAGGAAGAGCTGCGCGACATAGACCAGCATCAAGCTTGTCAGGATCTCGTTGGTGTTGAAGCGGGTCTTCAGAAACGCGGGTATCGCCGCATAGGCCGCACCGCCGACCATGCCGAGCAGCAGCATCAGTGGCAGCACCAGCGGGCCTTCAAATTGCGGAAACAGCACCGGAATGGCGGAGCCGAAGATGGCGCCGAAAATGAACTGGCCTTCGGCGCCGATGTTCCAGATGTTGGCCTTGTAGCAGACCGACAGGCCGACCGCGATCAGGATCAGCGGTGCCGCCTTGATCGCCAACTCATGCAGCTGCCAGACCTGGCTGACCGGTTCGACGAAGTAGATCCGGAACGCGGTCAGCGGATTGACGCCGAGCAGCGCGAACATAATGGCGCCGGCGATGATCGTCAGCGCGAAGGCGATGAACGGCGACAGGGCCGAAAACAGCGCAGAGCGCTGCGGGCGTTTGACGAGTTCGAGGCGCATCATGCCGTCTCCAGCGTGTGTTCGGCGTGGCCGGGCTCGGCGCCGCCCATCAGCAGGCCGACCTTCTCGAAGGTCGCTTCGGCGATCGGCATCGGCTTGGACAATTCGCCATTGTGCATGACTGCGATCGCATCCGAGATTTCGAACAGTTCGTCGAGGTCCTGGCTGATCACCAGCACCGCCGATCCGCTGCGCGACAGTTCGATCAGCGCCTGCCGGATGTGGGCGGCGGCACCGGCATCGACGCCCCAGGTCGGTTGGTTGACCACCATGACGCTTGGGCGGCGGTCAAGTTCGCGGCCGACGATGAATTTCTGCAGATTGCCGCCCGAAAGTGCTGCCGCTTCCGGATCCGGCGCGCTCTTGCGCACGTCCATCGCCTCGATGATGCGTTGAGAGGCGGCGTAGATAGCACCGCTCTTGACCATCCCGCCGGTGCCGACAAAGGCCTTGCCGTCGGTGGCATGGCGCGACAGCAACAGGTTTTCCGAGAGTTTCATGCGCGGCGCGGCACCATGGCCGAGGCGCTCCTCGGGCACGAAGGCGGCCCCCAGCAGGCGCCGTCCGGTGATGGTCAGGCCACCCGCATCCTTGCCACGGATGCGCACGGAGGCGGCATCCTGCTGCAACACTTCGCCGGAGACGGATTCGAAGAATTCGCCCTGGCCGTTGCCGGCGACACCGGCAATGCCGATCACCTCACCGGCGCGGACATTGAGGCTGATGGTCTTGAGCGGAATGGAGAAAGGCGTTGCCGGCTTCCGGCTGAGGTTGCGGATTTCGAGCAGCGGCTGCGCGGTTTCGATCCCCTCGACCGGAGCACGCACCACGGCCTGCACCTCGTTGCCGACCATCATGCGGGCAAGCGACGCCGCTGTCTCCTCGCGCGGGTTGCAGTGGCCGACCACCTTGCCATGCCGCAATACGGTGGCACGGTCGCAGATGCGTTTGACCTCTTCGAGCCGGTGCGAAATGTAGAGGATCGATTTGCCTTCCGCGCGCAGCCGCTCCAGCGTCTCAAACAGCTTGTCGGCTTCCTGCGGCGTCAGCACCGAGGTCGGCTCGTCCAGGATGATGAGCTGCGGCGTCTGCAGCAGGCAGCGGATGATCTCGATGCGCTGGCGCTCGCCGACCGACAGATCGCCGACCAGCGTGTCCGGATCGAGCGGCAGGCCATAACTGTAGGAAAGCGCCCTCGCCTTCGCGGCGATGCTGCTGATCGGCGAACCGTCGTCCAGAGACAGCGCGATGTTCTCGGCCGCGGTCAGCGCCTCGAACAGCGAAAAATGCTGGAACACCATGCCGATGCCGAGCTTCTTGGCAGCACCCGGGCTGGTGATCCGCACCGCCTGGCCGTTCCAGAAAATCTCGCCGGAATTGGGCTCCAGCGAACCGAACAACATCTTGACCAGCGTCGACTTGCCGGCGCCGTTCTCGCCGAGCAGCGCGTGGATTTCACCCTTGGCGATGTTGAGGTCGATATGGTCGCACGCCGTCAGCGTGCCGAATATCTTGGTCAGGCCACGAACCTCAAGCAGGTTCGCCCCGTCATGATTTGCACTCACAGTGCCTCCCATCTGGTTCGCCAGATATGTTCTGTGTTCCCGCAAGCATCGTAGGCGCCGCCGCCTCTCAACGGAAAGCGGCACGCGTCTTGAAAGAGCTTCAAGAATTTCAGCGGAAATTCAAGGGATAGCAAGCCTGGCGGGACTAAGGGATGAGAATGGTCGTCCCTGTCGTCCTGCGGCCCTCGAGATCGGCATGCGCCTTGCCCGCATCCTTGAGCGCGTAGCGCTGGTTGATCTGGATCTTGACGGCGCCGCTGAGCACCACCTCGAACAGCGCCGCCGCGGAGGCATCAAGGTCCCCGCGCTTGGCGTTGTAGACGAACAGCGTCGGCCTTGTGGCGAACAACGAGCCCTTCTGCGCCAGCAGCGACATCGAGAATGGCGGGATCGGCCCCGAGGACTGGCCAAAGCTGACGAACATGCCGAGCGGCTTCAGGCAATCGAGCGAGGCCGGGAACGTGTCGTTGCCGACCGAATCGTAGACGACGTCGCATTTCTTGCCGCCGGTGATGGCCGCGACGCCGGCGACGAAATCCTGCTCCTTGTAGTTGATGACATGCTCGAATCCATGCGCCCTGGCGAGTTCGATCTTGTCGGTCGAGCTCGCCGTGCCGATGACCGTTGCGCCGAGATGTTTCGCCCATTGGCCGAGAATGAGCCCGACGCCGCCGGCCGCAGCGTGGAACAGAATCGTGTCGCCGGCCTTCACCTTGAAGGTGCGGCGCAGGAGATATTCGGCGGTCATGCCTTTCAGCATCATCGCAGCGGCCTGTTCGTCGCCGATGCCTTCGGGAATCTTCACCACATGGGCGGCGGCGATGACGCGTTGCTCGGCATAGGCACCGACATTCGTCGAATAGGCGATGCGGTCGCCCGGCTTCAGCCAGTCGACGCCCTCACCGACCTCCAGCACCACGCCGGCGGCTTCGCTGCCGGGAATGAGCGGAAAGCCGCCGGGCGGCGGATAGAGGCCGGAGCGATGATAGACATCGATGAAGTTGAGGCCGATGGCCGTATGCTTGACCAGGATCTGCCCGGAACCCGGCCGGCCGGGATCGGTATCCTCATAGGTCAGAACTTCCGGGCCGCCATGGGCATGGATGCGGATCGCTTTGGACATGGGCTAGGCTTTCTATGGGACTGGCTGATCAGGCCTTCTTGGCACCGAGATTGGGAAAGAACTGCATGATGCCACCGATGCAGGCCAGGTAAAGCCCGCTGATGGTGATGCCGATCTTGATGAAAGTGCTGACTTGTTCGCCCAGCACGCCGATCTGATCGTAGAAGGCGGCGAGCGCCGCCTGCGCAAGCGCAAGCGCGCCGAAGGCGCACCACAAGAGGGTCATTGTGAGATTGATGCGCCGCAGCCGCACCACCCGCACCGGATGAATGAAATTGATCGGGATGAAGGTCAGGATGCCGGCCACCACCACCACCGCGAACGACACCCATTGTCCCGGCTCGATGACGAACAGCGTGAACACCACCATGTTCCAGACCACGGGGAATCCCTTGAAGAAATTCTCCTTCGTCTTCATGCCGGTGTCGGCATAGTAGATCGCGCTGGAGACGACGATGATCGCCGCCGACAGGAACGAAAGGCCCTCGCCCATGAAGCCGCGCTGATAGAGCGCGAAGGCCGGGATCAGCACATAGGTCACGTAGTCGATGATGTTGTCGAGGAGTTCGCCCGACCAGGTCGGCAGGATTTCCTTGACCTCGAGCTTCCTGGCGATCGGTCCGTCGATGCCGTCGACGAACAGCGCCAGTCCGAGCCACCAGAACATCGCCGTCCACCGTTCCTCGCTCGCCGCCACCAGCGACAGGAAGGCGAGGAACGAGCCTGAGGCCGTCAGCAGATGGACCGAGAACGCCCTCGCTTGCGGCCATGTGACTTTCTTCTTCGGTCGCGGAATCCGGTCCGTGATCTTCTTGGCGGCTTTCCGTGCCGCCAGGTTCCTGGCCCCCATATTCCTGGCGGATGTGTTCTTGCTCACGGGCCTCGCCAATCCAGCTTGCAGATTTCGGCCGAGCGGCCGGCAAAATTCCAATTGCGGCCAAAGGCCCGCATCTTGCTCTTGTCGGACTTGGCCACGATGATCTCCGGCGCGATCCAGTATTCCGAATTCGTGATCACCGTATCCTTCTCGCGATCCTTGCCGGCGATTGGCGTGACCGCGCCATCGATGATCTTCGGTATCTGGAAGATACGCGTCTTGTCGCGCGTCTCATAGGTGATCGGCACCTGTTCGACACCCAGGAATTTTCCGACCAGGATCGACAGCAGCGATGTGGTTCCGCCCGCCTTGCCGGTGAAGATCTTCGTCAATGCCTTGACCGCGTAGACCGAGGCGCGTTTGTCGATGAACAGGCCCGCAGTCCAGTTGCCGCGGCTCATGTAGCCGGGGATTTCCATGATCAGCCCGAGGTTGAGGCCGGAGAGGTCGACCTCGCCGAAATGGCCGGCATCGATACGGAAACCCGCCCAGGTCTGGCAGTAGCCTTCGGTCGGCTGGTGACTGCCGAGCGACAGCACGCAAGGGCAAAAAACCGTGCAATTGCAGGAGAGTACGAGCTCTCCTTTCATTGCCCAGCCCTGATCTGTCATTGAATTTCCCCCACTCACAGCGAGATTACTAGCAGGGCGGCTGCCCAGACAAGCAGTATCGCACCGGCCAGCCGGGTTGGAAGACTGCCTGTCGTCTGTTTTTCAATCAGGGTGAATACGCCGATCAGCGCCATCCAGAAGATGTTCATCACGCCGACGGCGAACATCACCAGCATCAGCGCCCAGCAGCAGCCGAGGCACCAGATGCCTTGCACGACACCGAGTCGGAAGACGCGGATTGGTTTGGCGCTCCAGTTCGAAAACAGGATCGAGAACGGGTTGCGGCACTTCTTCAGGCAGGCCTGCTTGAGGCCGCTGAACTGGTAGAGGCCGGCAACCAACAATGCGAGCGCACCGGCAATGCCAAGCAGCGGGTCGTAGATTTCGCCGGACGCGGCGAATGCGTGCACGCCCAGTGTCACTGCGGAAAACAGCATCGAAGCGGCGAGCCAGACGCCGAGATAGCCGGCAACCAGCACCAGCGGATGGACGACCGGCTCGCCCTTGATCCGGGCGGTATCGGCGATCTCGCAATAGGTGCGGATCATTGGCGCTGCTGACGGCAGCATCGCGGCGATCGCCATCAGGAACCACATCGCGATGAGCGCGAGGGCGCGCCAACCGAGGCTTGCGTCCAGAGGCACCGGCGACAGGCAAAGCGTGAAGAACCGCTCCAGGAAATCAGGCAGCGGCAGCTGCGGCAGGCCACGCAGCAGCGTGTCGCCCGGCACGCTGCCCCTGGCCTCCGCGCCGCGAATCGCCATCGCGGCCAACAACAACCAGGCGAGCAGAATGCTCGCGCCGACGACGATATTGACCGTCAGGCGCGGGTTGCGCACGATGTCAGCCGTGGCGCGGCCGGCGCGGTCGAGATGGCTGAAATCGTCCTGGTGGCCGGTCATGACACCCGAATGGGCCGAATCGCCGCGTTGATCAAGCCGCATGAACTGACCTATATGCTGCTTGAGTGGCAGGTCTGGTGGCCCGCCCCGCATTGCAAGCCGGAAGCCGACCTTGGAGCACCAGGAAACAGCGCCGATACTGATTGCCGGCACCGGGCCGGCAGGGCTGATTGCGGCGCTGGCTTTCGCCGATGCCGGCTTCCCGGTGACGCTTGTCGGGCCTGAGGCGTCGGCCTCCGACAGCCGCACCACGGCGCTGATGAACCCTGCCCTGAAAGTGCTTGAACGGCTCGATGTCCTCGAAGCCATCAGGCCCAAGGCCGCACCCTTGAAAGTGATGCGCATCGTCGATGCGACCAGCCGGCTGATCCGCAGCCCCGTCGTCACCTTTCGCGCCAGCGAGATCGATGAGGACCAGTTCGGGCTGAACCTGCCCAACAGCGTCTTTGGCCCGGCGCTTGTCGGCAAGGTGGCCGCCCATTCCGGGATCGAGTGGCGCCGATCGATGGTCAAGACCTGGCGTCTCGATGCCGACAAGGCTCATGCCGCGCTGGCCGACGGCAGCGAGGTGAGCGCATCGCTGGCGGTCGCCGCCGACGGACGCCAATCGCCTGCGCGCGAGGCGGCGGGCATTTCGACCGGCTCGCGCGCCTATCCGCAGGCTGCGCTCGTGCTCAATTTCGGCCATAGTCGCGAGCATGCCTTCACTTCGACCGAGTTCCACACAGAGACCGGTCCGTTCACACAAGTTCCGTTGCCCGGCAACCGCTCAAGCCTCGTTTGGGTGGTGAAGCCCGAGAGCGCCAACGAGCTTGCCGCTCTGGATGACACAACACTCTCGCTGCGGGTCGAGCAGCAAATGCAGTCGATGCTTGGACGCGTCACGGTAGAACCAGGCCGCCAGATCTATCCGCTTTCGACCGTGACGCCCCTGCGTTTTGCACGAGACAGGGTGGCGCTCGTCGGCGAAGCCGCACACGTGTTTCCGCCGATCGGTGCGCAGGGCCTCAACCTTGGCATCAGGGATATCGATGATCTGGTTGGAATCGCAAATGAAAATCGTGGCGATCCAGGCGCAGCCAAAGTCCTTGCCACCTACGATTTCAAGCGCCGGCCCGACATTCTGGCCCGCAGCAGCGCGGTCAATCTGCTCAACATGTCGCTGCTTTCCGACATGCTGCCGGCGCAGATGGCGCGTGGCGCCGGTCTGAGCGCACTCGGCGGCTTTGCACCGCTCCGCGCCTTCTTCATGCGCGAGGGGCTCCGTCCCGGCAGCGGTTTTTCGGCACTTGCGGGCGGCCTGCGAAAACCAATGCGGCAGCAGTAGCGATCTTGCGGATTTTATCGCGGCATCGCGGCATCAATCAAAACCTTTGCTTCGCATTTTGCGTAGCTTGAAGGCGCTCAAACGCTTCGGGATTGAATTGACTCGGAGTCTGCGCCAAATAAAGTCAAGGAATTCAGTGGTGAGTACGATGAAAACGGCCAAATTCGCGATCGGACAGGTGGTTCGCCACCGGCTGTTTCCGTTTCGAGGCATCATTTTCGACGTCGATCCGCAATTCGCCAACACCGACGAATGGTACGAAGCCATTCCCGCCGACGTGCGGCCGCGCAAGGATCAGCCGTTCTACCACCTGCTCGCCGAGAATTCGGAAACCGAATACATCGCCTATGTGTCGGAGCAGAATCTGCTCGAGGATCGGTCGGGCGAGCCAGTCCGCCACCCGCAGATCAAGGAGATGTTCGACAAGAAGCCGGACGGGCGCTACGAGCCGAAACGCCAGTCAAGGCACTGAGTTTGCGGCTACCGTTGGGAAATCCAGCCATGACCTGGAACGAAAAAAGCGGGGCATGACCCCGCTTTTTCTTTGACTGGAGGGTGACCCGATCCCGCGATCAGTTGGCGGTCTTGGCCTTGTCCTGCTCATCCTTGAGCTTCTTGGCGAAGTCCTGGTTGTTCTTGGCGACGAAGTCCTGGAGCTTCTTCTGCCGGTCCTCGATGTCCGACTGCTGCAGCGGCGGGCCGTCATAGGCGCCGCTGAAGCCCTGGAGCGCGATCTTGATTGGGTTGGCCTGGTTCTGGAAATTGATCGAGGTCAGCGTGATCCCCTGACCTTTCTTGAACGCGGCGACGAGCTGGTCGGTGAGCGGCACTTCGGCCACGCAACGATCCGGGAAACAGATGACATAGTCGAGCTTTACGGCCTTGCCGGTATCGATCTGCAGGCCGATGCCCGGAGGCACCAGGCGACCGGTCGGGACCGTCACCTGAAACACCTTGCGGTTCACCTTGCCCTTGAGTTCGATCAGGCTGACACCGGTGACGAGCTGGCCGTTGCCGGCTGTGACGATGTTCTGGACGTTGCAGATGTCGACGTCTTCCTGCTTGGTGCAGGCCTTGAACCAGCCCTGTGGGATCTGTTGCTGCTGCTGTGCGGAAGCAGAGGGAAGTCCCGCGCCCAGAAAGCCGACCACGCCCGCGGCCATGACCGAAAGGCGGTATGCGTTGCTGTTCAGGCTCGTCATGTCGTGCACTTCCTCTCAAATGATCCCGGAACCGGCTTCTCTGCGCCGTATGGTCCAGCTACCTGTTGCCGAAATGAGGCAACAGAATGACTTCGGACGGCGTGTTACACTGCAAGCGGTGCCGAATCCAGCCCGCTCACTTGTAATTCTTGATGACACCATTGGCCGGCACGCAGCCGCCTCATGCTAGGGTGCACACCGAATCATCAAGCCGACCTGTTAAGGAGACGGTCATGGGCCGCGTTCTTGTTTGGCTGATCACCGCGATATCGCTTTTCACCCTTTCGCTGCGGCCGGCCATGTCGGAACCGAAGCATGCCATCGCCATGCAGGGCGAGCCGGCACTGCCGCCCGACTATACTCATTTCGACTACGTCAATCCCGATGCGCCGAAGGGTGGCAACATCACCTATTGCGTTGTCGGCAGCTTCGACAACCTCAACCCTTTCATCCTGAAGAGCCTGCGCACAACGGCGCGCGGCATGATGGATCTGACCTACGGTAACCTCGTTTTCGAGCCGTTGATGCAGCGCAATTACGACGAGGCCTTCAGTCTCTATGGCCTGCTCGCCGACAGCGCGGACATGGATTCCGAGCGCAAGTCGATTGAATTCCACCTCAACCCCAATGCAAAGTGGTCGGACGGCGAGCCGGTGACGCCGGAGGATGTGCTGTTCACCTATGATGTCTTCACCGACAAGGGCCGCCCGCCCTACAACGCACGCATGAGCCTGATCGCCAAGCTCGAAAAGACCGGTGATCACAGCGTGCGCTTCACCTTCAATGACAAGGCCAATCGCGAAACGCCCCTGATCATCGCGCTGACGCCGATCCTGCCGAAACACGCCTTCGACAAGGAGACTTTCGACAAGACGACGCTGAAGCCGCTGATTGGCAGCGGACCTTACACCATTGCCCAGGTGGCGCCGGGCCAGCGCATCGTGTTCAAGCGCAACCCCGATTATTGGGGCAAGGATGTCCCGGCCAAACGCGGCTTCGACAATTACGACCAGATCACCATCGAATATTTCCTCAACGCCAACGCCAAGCTCGAGGCTTTCAAGAAAGGCCTCTGCGCCATCGACGACGACGGCGATCCGGTCAAACGGGAGCGCGACCTTAATTTCCCGGCCTTTCACAGGGGCGAGGTGGTTTCTGAAACCTTCGACACCGGCATTCCGCCCGTTGTGACTGGTTTCCTGTTCAACACGCGGCTGCCGAAATTCTCCAATCCGGTGGTCCGGCGCGCGCTCGGCATGCTTTACGACTTCGAGTGGGCGAACAAGAACCTGTTCGGCGGCAAATACACCCGCACGATGAGTTATTGGCAGAACTCCGAGCTTTCCGCGCTTGGCCATCCGGCCGACGATAGGGAAAAGGCGTTGCTCGCCCCCTACCCCGGCCGCGTGCCGCCTGATGTCATGGACGGCACCTGGAAACCACCGGTGACCGACGGTTCGGGCCAGGACCGCAAGGTGTTGAAGACAGCTTTCGATCTCCTGAAAAGCATTGGTTACCACGTGCAGGACGGCACGATGCTCGATCCCGACGGCAAACCTTTCGGATTCGAGATCCTGACCGCTTCGCAGGACGAGGAACGCCTGGCCGGCATCTACCAGCGCACATTGGAGAAGATCGGCATCAACGTCAGCATCCGTAGCCTCGACGGCGACCAGATCCAATCACGCAAGCAGCGCTTCGATTTCGAGGCTCTGATCGGATCCAGCGGCTTCAACAATTCACTGTCGCCAGGCTTCGAACAGCTTGGACGCTGGAGCTCCGAGGCGGCCAGGGCCGAAGGCTCGTTCAATCTCGCCGGCGTTGCCGATCCGGCGGTTGACGCGGCGATCGAGGCGATGCTGCGCGCCCGCTCGAAGGAGGAGTATGTCGCCGCCGTCCGCGTTCTCGACCGGCTGCTGATCTCAGGCAACTACATGGTGCCGATGCAGTACAACACGCAGCAGTGGCTTGCGTACTGGAATTACCTGGAACATCCGCAGAAGACGCCCATATTCGGTTATCAGCTGCCAACCTGGTGGCGCAAACCGAACTGAAAATCCGGAGATCGAGATGAGCGAAGCGAACGCCATAACCGTCGATGTGGTGTCGGATGTCGTCTGCCCGTGGTGCTTCATTGGCCAGAAGCGGCTGGACAAGGCGGTTGCCGCGGCCGGCAATGTCGATGTGCACATACGCTGGCGGCCGTTCCAGCTCGATCCGACCATTCCGCCGCAAGGTAAGGACCGCCGGGAGTATATGCTGGCCAAGTTCGGCAGCGACGAGCGCATTCGCGAGATCCATGCCCGGATCGAACCACTCGGCGAGGCGGAGGGCATTTCCTTTGCCTTCGATGCCATCAGGGTGGCGCCAAACACGCTGGACGCACACCGCCTGATCCGCTGGGCGGGTGCTGCCGGTGAAGCCGTGCAGAATAGGCTGGTCCGTCGCCTGTTTCAGCTGAATTTCGAGGAAGGTGTCAACATCGGCGACCATGCCGTGTTGGTCGAAGCCGCCCGCGAGGCGGGCATGGACGCGTCCGTGGTCGCCTCGCTCTTGCCGACCGACGCCGATGTCGAAGCGGTGCGCACCGAGATCGCGACTGCATCGCGCATGGGTATATCAGGCGTGCCGTGCTTTCTGCTTGAAGGCAAATATGCCGTGATGGGTGCTCAGGACGCCGACACGCTGGCTGATGCCATCCGCCAGGTAGCGGCGGCCAAGGCACGGGGCGAACTGGACAAGGTCGGCTGAGGCCAGCCGCCCCTCGCCGTGTGCAAAAGAGCGACGGTTACTTCACCGTCGCCTTTGCCTTGCTGATAAAAAATCCGTGGCCATTTGTGGCGGTGCAGGTCAGCCCCTTGGTCGATGACTGGCACAAGAAGGGTCCAGCGCCCCAGCTGTTGCCATAGGCGAGCCTTGTGACATCGCTGCAGCAAGGCTGTTCGCCGGGGTTCTTGATCAGCATCGCCGGTCCCTTGGGGCCGAGGATGATGGTGATGTAGCTCGGCTCGACGCGCGAGCAGCTCAGTTCCGGGCCGCCATCCTGTGGCTCATAGGTGCCGGTGCCGCCTTTCGGCGTGTAGATGCAGCCAATGTTGTCGGACGGTGTGTTGAACTCGATCTGGCCCCCGACGCTGGCCGGGATGCTCTGTTCGGCTGCATGCGCCAAAGGGAGGGGCAGCCAGGCGAAGAGGACGAAAGCTGCGGTTACGCGCGTGAGCATGAGAGAGCTCCCCTGTTGGACAACCCTGGGTGTCGACAACGCCTTGGAAGGTTCAATCCCGGACGCGGGAATTGTCAAAGCAGATATCAAGGACGGCTCGTTTTCGGGAATTTTGGTTAGCCCGCAATGAAAAGTCGGCCGATCCGACAGGCCAAAACGAGTCACAAAATCGTGTGGACACCTTCCCCAAGGGAAGATATATGCAGCTCTGCGCGTCACACGATAACCATATGACATCGTTATCTTAAATCGCTGTTTCGCCGACCTTCATGCGATGCCCGGAAGGGCCGTTCTGTTGCCTTGCCGACACGGCCGGAACTTCAATCTCTCTGACCCCC
Source organism: Mesorhizobium sp. CNPSo 4671 (assembly GCF_057784245.1). Classification (NCBI taxonomy): domain Bacteria; kingdom Pseudomonadati; phylum Pseudomonadota; class Alphaproteobacteria; order Hyphomicrobiales; family Phyllobacteriaceae; genus Mesorhizobium; species Mesorhizobium sp. CNPSo 4671. The sequence continues at coordinate 84,161 of NZ_JBWLUW010000006.1, forward strand.
TACAAAAATTAATGGAAAATGATCAATTGGTGTTACCATCCGTAACAAAACAAAAAAGGTTTGGGCGGGATCGTGATTCGGATCGGCAGACGATCGCAGGAGTCAGTACCGGATAAACTACACGGCGGCGCCACAGGGCCGTCGCATTTGACGCCGGTATCCTCGATGCGCAGTTTCTGGGGCCTGATGCGGGCCTACTGGTTCTCCGACCGTTGGAAGGAGGCCTGGACACTCACCATCGTCATCGCCCTGCTGACGGCGCTTTCCAGCAAGGCGGGCGTCTGGTTTGCCTTGGCATTGGGCGAGTTGGGCAATTCGATCGCCTTCTTCCACGATGCCGCCAACACCAGCCCGCTGCGGGCAATTCTGACCAATGCCGGCATATTGGTGGTACTGGTCGTGCTGAAGGATGCCGGCTTCACCGGCGTGCGCGGTCTTGTCTCCGCAACGTTGCACCGCAAATGGCGTGGCTGGCTGAACAGCCAGTTCAACCAGGCTCTGCTCGACGGCAATCATACCCATTTCCATGCCCAGCATGGTTCGGCGGCCGGCGGTATCGTGGCTCCCGACAACATCGACCAGCGCATCCAGGAATCCATCAAGGACATGACCGGCGGGGCGATCGGTCTCGCCATGGGCGTTCTGGGTGTCGCGACCTCGCTGTATTTTATCGGTGAAAATCTGATCGGATCCTCGGTCGAGGTTAAAGGGCTGGAGTTCCTCGGCAGCTATGGCAGCGCAGTGCTGGCTTTCCTCGCCGTCGCCATTTACGTGCCCCTGAACACCTGGATCGCGGTCAGGCTTGGGCGCCTACTCGAGCGGCTCAATATCCGCATGCAGCAGGCCGAGGGCAGTTACCGCAGTGAACTGACGACATTCCTGCGCCGCAGCTTCCATGTCGCTGCCTCGCATGGCGAGGACGTGCAAAAGTCGATGCACGACAGGCTCTATGTCGATATCGACAAAACCTGGGGCCGGCTCAACGTCGTCAACAACAGCTACACCTCGTTCGAGCTGATCTACAACTTCATCGGCGCCCGGATCGTCGCCTATGGTCCCGGTCTCGTGTCGTTCATCCACAATCGCCTGGACTACAAAGGCTACATAACCGGCTCTGAAATGGTCGCCCAGTTGATCAGCCAGTGCTCGTGGTTCATCCATGTCATGCCGGCCATTGCGACGTTGCGTGCCAACAGCCAGCGCGTCACCGAGCTGGCGGATGCGATCGAGAATGTTCAGCACCCGCAGGCGTTCTACAGCCAGACCGGTCGTTCAGACTTCCACTATGCCAGCCAGAATCCGGTTTTCGGCCTGACCATCCAGAAGCTCGAACTGGCGCATCAGGGCGAGGACGCAACACCGTTCCTCAGCGCCGCCAATTTGCGCTTCCGGCGCGGCGAGTGGACGTTCCTGAAGGGCGAATCCGGTTGCGGCAAGACTTCGTTGATCAAGGCGATCAACGGCCTCTGGCCGTATGGCCACGGCACCATCGTCTTCCCTGACGGGGTGAAGAGTTTTTATGCCGCCCAGGAGGTCAAGCTGCAGCAGGTGTCGCTGAAACAGCTGGTCTGCCTGCCGGGCTCCGAGCGCGACCATGGCGATGCCCAGGTCGCGTCCGCGCTGCACAAGGCCGGCCTTGGCGACTTCATCGAACACATGGCCCATGAGAGCCGAGAGGGCAAAAGCTGGGACCAGGTCCTGTCGGGCGGCCAGAAGCAGAAGCTGGTGGTGGCTCGCATCATCCTGCAGCAGCCGGGCCTGCTGTTCCTCGACGAGGCGACCGGTGCGCTCGACCCGGAGGGCAAGATTGCCTTCCATCAGGCGATCAAGGACAATTGCCCCGATGTCACGGTGATCAGCGTTATGCACGAAGCAGTGGCGCCAAGATCGGCTGCCGGCACCGAGTTCTACCACTCGATCGTCCTGATCGCCGACGGTGTCGCCACCAAGAAACCGCTGGCTCCGACCCTGCCCGTCGAACTCACCACGATTCTGGCGCAGCCACGGCCAGTCGAGGACAAATGGCTGCGTTTCTCGCGTCGGCTGAAACAGAAATAACGATGGTTTCACCGCGACTTGCCGGGCGGCGCGGCGGTCGGCGATCACAGTATCGCGATCGGCGCCATAAGGCGCCGTTTTCCTCACTCACCACGATTGACTCGGCAAGACGCACTCCTATGTTGCGCCCGCTTGCTGATAGTCAAACGCGAACCCGCAAGCGGAAAGGTCACCGCGCCATGCCTGGCGACAGTATTAGTCGAACGCAACCGCCGTCCGCCTAGACGTGACCTGAATGGTTCATGTCCTGCCGGACGGCAAGGAGTGAGCCATGAACGATTTTTCTCCCGTAGCGGACGACGAGGCCGTCGCCATCGCCCGCATCCTTGCAAACGACCACGTTGCCGACGTGGTCGAGGCGCTCAACCATGAATCGCGCGAAACCGCGGGGGACCTGCTTTGCGCGGTCCCCTTCGAGCGGCTGGTCGAGATTTTCGATCAGCCTGAACTCGAAGCTGCCCCCGAACTCGCCGACGCCCTGCCCCGCGCCAAGGCAAGCAAGCTCCTCACCGCCATGTCGGTCGACCGTGCTGCCGACATCCTGCGCGAACTCGACGAGCCGGCACGCTCCGAACTGCTCGGTGCGCTGGCGCCGCCGCTGCGCGCGACCCTGCTGTCGATCCTGGGCTACCCCGAAGGCAGCGCCGCATCGATCATGACGACGGAATTCGTCAGCGTTCCCTCGGACTGGACCGTCGGGCGCACGCTCGACTACATCCGCAAGGTCGAGCGGACGCGCGAGACCGTCTACGCGATTTACATCGTCGATCCGCAAACGCACCTACTGGTCCGGTCGACCGGCCTGCGCCGGCTGATCACCGGTGAACCGGACGACCCGATCCTGTCGGTGGCACCGGACCGTGCGCCGGTGACCGTCACCCCGCTGACCGATCGCGAAAACCTGGCGCAGACGATCTCCAAATACGATCTGCTCGCCGTCCCCGTCGTCGACCACGGCAAGATCCTCGGCATCGTCACCATCGACGACATCATCGACACGATGATCGAGGAGACGACGGAGGACGTGCACCGCTTCGGCGGCATGGAAGCGCTCGACGAGCCCTACATGAAGATGAGCTTCCTCGCCATGATCCAGAAGCGCGCCGGCTGGCTGTGCGCTCTGTTCCTCAGCGAAATGCTGACCGCCAACGCCATGCAGAGCTATGAGAGCGAGCTGGAGAAGGCGATCGTGCTCACTCTGTTTATCCCGCTGATCATGAGCTCCGGCGGCAATTCCGGCTCACAGGCGACTTCGCTGGTCATCCGGGCGCTGGCGCTGCGCGAGATCGGCCTCGGCGACTGGTGGCGGGTTGCCTTGCGCGAACTGCCGACCGGCTTCGTCCTGGGATCGATCCTCGGCGTTGTCGGCGTCTGCCGCATCGCGCTTTGGCAGTATTTCGGTTTCTACGACTACGGCCCGCACTGGCCGCTGATCGCCGCAACGGTTGGGGCGGCACTGGTCGGCATCGTCACTTTTGGTTCCCTGTCGGGATCGATGCTGCCGTTCGCCCTGAAACGGGTCGGTTTCGACCCCGCCAGCGCATCGGCGCCGTTCGTCGCCACGCTGGTCGATGTCACCGGGCTGGTGATCTATTTCTCGGTGGCGCTGGTGATCCTGCGCGGCACGCTGCTTTGAGCAATTCCAGGAAAAGTGTGAGACGGTTTTCCGTCCGGAATTGCGTTAACAGAAGATAGATCGGTTCTGCGTTTCCGTGAAACGATGAACCGATCTGGCGCAACTGTCTCCGCCGCCGGCCATGGCCGGCGGCGGGTCCCGCCCTTCGTGGAGTTGCCTAGGCCTGCCTGCCATAGATGGCGTCGCGCAGTGCATCGGGAAACGTGCCCATCATGCCGGCGATGGCCGTATTCGTCAGCGCTACCACAGTCAGGTCCAACGCCGGATCCACGAACCAGGAATGACCGTAGACGCCGCCCCAGCGCCAGGTGCCGGCGGTCTGAGGCGTCGATGCGGCGAGCGGGTCGCGCAGGACGCTGAAGCCGAGACCCCAGCCCCAGCCGGGCATAGTGGTTTCGAGGCCGGTATCGCATCCCCAGTCATCGCCGCTGCCGTTTCGGGGCGGATGACGGGTCCGCCGCCCGAACGCAGCGCCTCGAGCAGCTTGAGCACATCGCCGGCGGTGCCGTTCATGCCGGTGCCGCCCGAGGCGAAGGAAGCAGGGTCGAAGACACGGCCGGGCGAGTATGAGATGAAACCGTCGCCGAAGGGCACACGGTGATGTTCTCCCATCACGATGGCCTTGCCGGGTCCATCGGCGTAGGGCGTCACCAGCCGGGATCGATCGCGCACGGCAAAGGCCGCGTCATGCATACCGAGCGGCTGGACGACCAGGCGATCGACCAGCTCTGGCAAGGAGGCGCCCGTGGCTCTCGCCATGGCCTCGCCCAGCACATCCATCGCCACCGAATAGCCCCAGCCCGCTCCCGGCGCACAGGACAGTGGCACCGAGGCGATACGACGGAGATTCTCGGCCATGGACAGGCCGGGCTGGTCGAGACCATCGGAGATATCAGCGCGATGATAGGGCCCGTCCGCCGCCTGACGGAAGCGGTAGTCCAACCCGGCGGTGTGCGTCAGCAGATGACGGATGGTGATGACCGGCTCGCTGCCATCCATGAGCTTCGGCCGGAACTCCGGGATGAATTTTACCAAGGGATCATCGAGGCCGATGTCGCCGGCTTCGACAAGGGCAAGTGCCGCAGACGCGACGACGGGTTTGGTGACCGACGCAAGCCGGAAGATTGCGTCCGGCGCCATCGGCTTCTTCGCTTCGCGGTCGGCAAGGCCGGCGGCGCGGCTGTAGAGGATCTCGCCGCGCCGGGCGACAAGGATCACGGCGCCGACGATGCGTCCATCCGCGACGGCCCTGTCGACGACCTGATCGACGCGTCCGCCGAACTCGTGGTCGAGCGGAGTGGAGCTGGTGGCCACGGACATGGATTGCTCCCTTGGCGGCGAGTGCTGGCGGCTTCCGAAAAGTCAGACGCGCTGGCCGTCCTTCACGCGGTAGGTCGGCTTGTACATGGTGACGAGTTCTTCCGCGGCGGTCGGGTGCACGGCCATCGTGCGGTCGAAATCATCCTTGGTCAGCCCAGCCTTCAGCGGAATGCCGAGCAGCTGCGCCATTTCGCCGGCATCCGGCCCCAATATATGGGCGCCAAGCACTTTGCGGGTCGCGCCATCGACCACCAACTTGATCAGCATCTTCTCATCGCGTCCGGACAGCGTATGCCGCATCGGCCGGAAGCTGGCGCGGTAGATCTCGATGTCGGCGAAACGCTTGACGGCGTCATCTTCCGACAGGCCGACCGTGCCGATTTCCGGTTGTGAGAAGACCGCGGTCGCGATCGTCTCGTGATCGGGCGCGGTCGGGTTGCCCTTGAATGCCGTCTCGACGAAGCACATCGCTTCGTGGATCGCCACCGGCGTCAGCTGCACGCGGTTGGTGACGTCGCCGATCGCCCAGATGTTGTCGATGTTGGTGCGGGAATAGTCGTCGACCTTGATCGCGCCGGCCGCGGTCATCTCGATGCCGATGCCTTCCAGGCCCATATTCTCGGTGTTGGGGATGCGCCCGATGGCCAGCATGACCTGGTCAACCGTCAGCGTCTGGCCGCTGGTGAGACGCGCGTCGAGCTGGCCGTCCGGCCGCTTGCGCACCTCTTCGCTCACCGCGTGGCAGAGTATCTTGATCCCCTTCTTTTCCATGGTCTCGTGCAATGTGCGGCGCAGATCCATGTCGAAGCGGCTGAGGATCTCCTTGCCGCGATAGACCAGCGTGGTGTCGACGCCGAGGCCGTGGAAGATGTTGGCGAACTCGACCGCGATATAGCCGCCGCCCTCGATCATGATCGCCTTTGGCAGCTCCTTGAGGTCGAAAGCCTCGTTGGAGAAGATGCAATGTTCGTGGCCGGGGAGTGCCGGATGCGCGGCCGGACGGCCGCCGGTGGCGATCAGGATCTGGTCGGCGGTGACGGTGCGGTCCTCGCCCAGAAGATGGATCACATGTGGGTCGACGATCATCGCCCGGGAATGAAAGGGCTCGCCGCCGGCGCCCTCGACATTCTTCTTGTAGATCGCCTCCAGCCGGCTGATTTCGCGATCCTTGTTGGCGACCAGCGTGCGCCAGTCGAAACTGGCTTCCGGCACCGTCCAGCCATAACCGGCCGCGTCGGCGAAATGCTCCGGAAATTGCGAGGCGTAGACATAGAGCTTCTTCGGTACGCAGCCGCGGATGACGCAGGTGCCGCCGAAACGGTATTCCTCGGCGATGCCGACGCGCTTGCCGAGTGCCGCGGCGACGCGCGCCGCCCTCACCCCGCCCGAGCCGCCGCCGATGACGAAGAGATCGTAGTCGTAACCGGCCATGATGGGACTCCTGGAGAGGGAAAGTTCAAGCCAGAGGTAGGATGCAAAACGCCAAAAGAAAAGCCCGGACAAAGCCGGGCTTTCTGGTCCAGAGGCCGCTACGCCGCCTCGAAAAATGAAATCAGTTCTGCGTGCCGTCGGCAGGCGCCGAACCGTCGGCGGGCGCAGCGCCATCCGCCGGAGCCGCATTGTCGGCCGGAGCGGTAGCATCAGCGGGCGCGGGCGCAGCCGGTGCCGCGGCCTTGGCAGCCGCGGCCAGCGTTTCGCCGACCTGCTGGGCGAGATCACGGGCCAGGCCGTTCTGCCAGATATCGGCTGCCTTGACCAAATCACGCGTCACGGTCGGACCGCTGTCGAGCAGCTTCTTGCCGGCGTCGGAACTGTAGAAGGCCGCGATGTCGTTGAGGTCCTTCTCGGAAAACACCTTCGCATAGGCAAGGGCCGCTTCCTTCTCGAGATCGGCGCGGCGCGAGGCCAATGCCAGCGCCTTCTCGTTGACGGTCTTGCCGATCAGTTCCTGCATGTCCGGGTTCTTCTGGATCAGCTGCGATTCGAGCGCTGCGGCCGCCTGCGGCAGAATGTTGTCGAACGGATCGGTCGCATGGATCGCCGCGACCGCCGCCCGGGCAGCCTTCAGGTGCGATTCGGTGACGTCCTGCGAAAACGCCGGCGACGACAAGGCGAAAACGGCCGAAGCCGCCAGAACGACGCAAAAGCTGCGAACCCGGTTATGCAACATGGTTGGTAGAACTCCCTGGTTTTCGGGCGGCATGGACGGTTTGGATGCCGTCGCCGCCGGCGATGATGGCCGCTGACGCCAGCCCGATGAAAAGACCATGCTCGACCACGCCCGGAATGGCGTGGAGAGCATTCGAAAGCGCTCTTGTATCCGGAATGCGGCCAAAAGATGCATCGAGGATAAAATGGCCGCCGTCTGTAACAAAAGCCTGGCCTCCCGTCATCCTCAATGTAATGGGACCGGCAAGGCCGAGATTTGCAGCCGCCGCGGCCACCGCGATCTCGGTGGCGCGCAGGCCGAACTGGTTGACTTCGATCGGCAGCGGAAACCGGCCGAGCGTCTCGACCATCTTCGAGCGGTCGGCGATGACGATCATGCGCTGCGAGGCCGCGGCGACGATCTTCTCGCGCAGCAGCGCGCCGCCGCCGCCCTTGATCAGGGTCAGTTCCGGGTCGACCTCATCGGCGCCGTCGACGGTGAGATCGAGCTCGGGCGTTTCCTCCAATGTCGACAGGGGCACGCCAAGCTCGCGGCAAAGTGCTGCGGTGCGCTCCGATGTCGGCACACCGATGACGGTCATGCCGGTGGCGACCTTGTCGGCGAGCAGCCGTACAAATTCTTCCGCCGTGGTGCCGGTGCCGATGCCGAGCCGCATGCCATCGCTGACATGGGCAAGGGCGGCCCGCGCGGCCTCGACCTTCAATTGTCTTGCATCCATGCCGCTTGCTGCCCCGGGAACCTTATGCATGTCGCCCAAAAGTGACCTCGGTTTTGGGGAAACGACATGCATGAAACTGAGTGTTCGGGCTCCTAGCATTTTTGCCGGTCGGGTCAAAGCCCTTGGGCGCCTGTCCACCGCTCTGCTTGCCTTGACGCGCCGCAGCCGCTATCGCCTGCCGATGCACAAACCTGCGCAGGATGGATCATGACTCGCCCGATCATCGTGTTCGACCTCGACGGAACGCTGGTTGACACGGCGCCGGACCTGCTCGACAGCCTCAACCACAGCCTGGCCGCCAGCGAACTCGCGGCCGTCGACGAGGCCGGCTTCAGGCGCTTCGTCGGCCATGGCGGGCGCGTGATGATAGAGCGGGCGCATGCCGCCCAGCAGCGCTCGCTCGATGTCGCCGAGCACGACCGGTTGTTAAAACTGTTCCTCGATCATTACACCGACAACATCCCCGGCAAATCCCGCCCCTACCCCGGTGTCATCGAGGCGATCGCCCGCTTCGAAAAGGCAGACTATCTCCTGGCCATCTGCACCAACAAATACGAAGCCAACTCGCTGGCGCTGATCGAAGCGCTCGGCCTGACCAGACATTTCGCGGCGATCGCCGGCCAGGACACATTCGCCTTCCGCAAACCCGATCCGCGCCACCTGACCGAAACCATCAGGCTGGCCGGCGGCGATCCGCACCGCGCCTTGATGGTCGGCGATTCGCAAACCGACATCGACACCGCCAAGGCCGCCGGCATTCCGGTCGTCGCCGTCGATTTCGGCTACACCGACCGGCATGTCCGCGAATTCGAACCCTCGGCGGTGATTTCGCATTTCGACGCGCTGACCGTGGATCTGGCGGAAAAGCTGATCAGCGCCGCAGGACACTGAACGGACAGCGGCGAGAAATTCCGTCGGGACGGCCCCGAAATGGCGCAGAATCCGATCTCTGTGAGAACGCCAGACAGCGCCTTGACTTAACCGGCCAGCCTCCCTTATATCGCGGCTCGCTTGGCCTTCGGGCAACGAGCGGGCGATTAGCTCAGCGGGAGAGCACACCCTTCACACGGGTGGGGTCGCAGGTTCAATCCCTGCATCGCCCACCACTTACCTTCCTGAAATCACACTCCAAGCCGGACCAGCTAACAACTACAACTCGCCCCTTCCCCGCCAAAATTCTTCTGGGCGAAGTTCAACGCGCTTCTATAGCTCGTGTAGCTCTGGAACTGGCACACATTGGAGCCGTTCCGCACCTTCATCTGTTCGAGATCCCAGAACGGCACCTCGATGCGGTCGTCGGCGCAGTAGACCGTGTAGCGTTCGGGTTCGAGCGCCCTGGCTTTCTGCACGGGCATGGAAACGGCCGGGATGGCAAGCACTGACAGTGCAAGCATGACGATGTGACGCGTGCGCATAGAGCCCCCAATAAACCGCCAGAACTTATGGCTAGGGATATTGAAGCGGCGCATCATGGTTTTTGGCGGACTTTCTCTTTTCTTCAGCGCTGCCGCAAGTAGATGGGCTGAGCGGTCCCGCATCCCATCTGGAACCAACCACCACGCCAGCGAGTTTCCTTGCGTCGAAACTTGAGGGAAAACCATGTCCAGAATTCTTGTGGCAACCAGCGTTGCCGTTCTTCTCGCCGCCGGACCGGCCTTTGCCGCGGATGAAAATCCGCTCCCCCCGCAAAACGCCAAGAAGCTGTCGGAGATCCTCGCCAAGGTCGAGCAGCGCGACGGCTTTCGCTACGTGAAAGAGGTCGACTGGGACAAGGACGCCTATGTCGTCACCTACTACACGTCGGACAAGGCAAAGGTCGAAATCACCTATGATCCGGTGACGGCCGAACCCAAATAAGAGCCGCAGGCAGACCATTCGACGGGCCGGCCCGTTTTCTCCACGCGCCTCGATGGCCAATCGAATTGCCGCAAATTGTCCATCCTTGGCGTGTGATATGCACGCTAAGGTGCGGGGCAGCGCCTGTTGGCTTGGGGGCAGTCATGAGATTTTCCGTTCGAACCGATGTCCTGCTTGTGCTTGCCGTCATCCTGGCCGGCGGCATGCTTGCGGCAACTTCGGCGCGGGCCGACGGGCCATCCTTCGATTGCGCCAAGGCCAGCCTGCCGGCGGAAAAGGCGATCTGCGCCGATCCGCAGCTGTCAGCCATCGATCTGCTGGTGGCCAAGGCCTACAAGGGGTTCGAACCGGCCTTTGGCGGCGACAAGCACAAGATCGCCCGCGGGCTGATCGCCGACCGCAATGCCTGCAAGAGCGACACCGCCTGCATCGTCAGCGCGCTGAACAATGCCTTGCAGACCTATGGCAATGCGCCGTCATGGGTGCAGGACTACAACATCGCGCTGATCGGCAAGAAGGCGCTGGATGCCGCCGCGCGCAACCCCGGCAACACGGATCAGCCCCTGCCCTCGGCCGTCGGGCAATGCGCGACCACGCATATCAAGACGCTGACCACGCGGCTCGGCGATGACCCGCTGGAAACGGCCACGCCCGATGCCGGCAGCGCCGCCACCTTCACCAATGGCGGCGGGGCCGTCTCCTATGATCGCGAGCCGGGGCTCGCCGCCTCGAAGGTCGGCGAACCCGTCGTGATGTGCCTGATCGCGATTCCCAGGGATTGTCCCAGGGATGACGACCGTGGCCGGGTCTATTATTCGATCGATCTGGTTGCGAAAGGTTCCTGGGCCTTGCCGGACTCCGAGCATCTGTGTGGCGGCGCCTGATCGGCGCGCTTCATGATCCACGAAGCCTGCCAAAGCGGCCCACTCTGTGCCTGCCCTTGCGCCGGATCGTCTTTGATGGCTGACTGAAACGGTTGACTGCGCCGCATGGGGCATGGGCATGGCGACGACGAAGTATGTAATGAAGCGCATCCTGATGATGCTGGCCGGCTATCTGGTCGCGGTATTGGTCGGCCTGGTCGCTGTCGTGGCGATCTATGCCGCGCTCAGTTCCCTGCCAAACGCGCCGGCGTATTTCGACGTCTTGGGCATCAGCCCAATCGCGGTCCTAGTGGTGCCGCCGCTCGGTATGTTCGTCTATTTCCTGACGATTGTCGTGACCGGGCTGCAGACCTTGATCTTCGCGCTGATCGCCGAGTTCTTCTCGTTGCGCAATGTCCTGATGCACATGGTCTTCGGCGCCGCTGCCGCCGCCGGCGGCTTCTTCCTGATCTGGCCGGTTCCGACGGAGGACATGGATCCGGAGCGCTGGGCCGACATCGGCATCATCGCCGCCGCCGGCCTCGTCGCCGGATTGATCTACTGGCTGATCGCCGGGCGGGAGGCGGGGTTCCGCCGCCCGTTGGCGCAATTCTGACGATCAGCTCGACGGCGAACGAACCGCCTCGGTGGCGTCCAGGGCCTGCTTCAGCCGGGAGTCGCGGTCGTAGACGTCGCTGAAATACTCGACCTTGCCGGACATGTCGGGCCACGCGGTGAAATAGGCGACATAGACCGGGATCTTGCGCGTCACGTCCTCGGTCGAATGCCCGTGCTTCAGCTTCTCGGCGATATAGTCGACCGAGGTGCCAAGCACCGCCGCCGCCATGCCGCGCGGATCCTGCAGGCGCACGCAGCCATGGCTCAGCGCGCGCATATCCTGCTTGAAGAACGATTTCTGCGGCGTGTCGTGCATGTAGATCGCGTGCTTGTTGGGGAACAGGATCTTCAGTTCACCCAGCGCATTGGCCTCGCTCGGCTGCTGGCGCACGCTGTAGGGAATGTTGGCGCCATAAGCGCCCCAATCGACCGCCGACGACGGAATGCGCTTGCCGCGCGAATCCGTCACCTCATAGCCGGCGCGATCGAGATAGCCGGGATCGCTGCGCAACCGGGGCAGCATCTCATTGACGATGATCGACTGCGGCACGCCCCAATAGGGATGGAAGTCGACCTGCTTGATCTGGTCGTAGAAGAAAGCCGTCTGGTTGGTGACCCGGCCGACGACGACGCGCGTCTTCAGCTTCTCCTCACCATTGTCGATGTAGCTCGCGGTGAACGCCGGCTGGTTGATGAAGACACGCGGGCTGCCGAGATCGGAAGGCAGCCAGCGCAGTTCCTCCAGCGCCACCTGCACCTTGAGCAACCTGTCGGCTTTGGACGTTCCGGCCAGCAAGGCGACAGTGCGCGGACCGATGACGCCGTCGCCCTTCATGCCTTCCTTCACCTGCACCGCCTTGATCAGCGGCACCAGCTCGGGAACGTAGACCTCGCTGGTCGCCAGCCGCGACAGCAGCTCGCCATAAGTGCCGCCCATATCGTCATCGAGGCTGCGCGCGATCAGCGACAGTAGTTTCGGCAGTTCGGGGCTGGTCTCGCCCGGTTTCAGCAGCAGCTTGGGATCGACGACGATTTCGTTCTCGGCACTGGCCTGCAGCGCCTCCAGTTCGACGCGCAGCGCCTGATATTCCGCATTCTGCGGATGCCGCGATTCGAGGTAAGTGCGCACTTCCTGCGTATGCGCCAGCGTCTTCAGCACGCCGACCATATCGAGCGGCTTGGCCGGGAAATCATAGTAGCCGGTCATCCGGTTTGGCTCGACACGGCCGCTCTGGGCGTCATGGGCGTAGCGCAGGACGCGCGCCGACAGCGCCATCTCGAAGCGCACGAGTTCCCTGAGCTTGGCCGCGTCGTCTGTTGCGGCCGAATTGGCGGCCGGCACATCGACGGTGTAGTCGGCGGGCGTGAGCCCGTAGCTTGCGGCCTCGCCCAGCACCCGCACCGCATCCTGGGCTCGGCTGTTGAGGCTGGTTCCGTTCACCCAGATGAAGTCCGGATTGGCTGAATAATAGGCGATCAGTGCCTTGGCGATATCGGGTTCGGCATAGAGCTCGTAGTCGCTCAAGCTGGCAATTGCGTCGTGGAAGGCAGCGCCAGTGGCCGACGGAACGAACGCGGCATCCTGCGCCGCCGCGGGCTGCGGTGCCGCGGTCAACGCCGAGAAATCGACGCGCACAAGTTTGTCGGCCTTGTAGGTGTAGTAGGATGGGCCGCTGATCTTCACGCCGCCGCCGCCGGCCGGTGCCTTGGGTCTGTGCTTTGGCGGCGGAGGCGGAAACTCGCCCTGCGGCTCATGCCTGACGCCGCCGCCAAACAGCATGTCGAACAGCCCTTGCGCACCAGCTTGAGGCGCGCCGAGGGCGAGCGTTGCCGCGATCGCCACAAGCGGCATCGCGGTTGCTTTTTTACCGAGAAATTTCATGGATCACCCGCTCCGGCCGCAACCGGTTCCCGTTCCGCACGCTAGACCGTCTCGCTCACCGCATGGCGGATGTAAGGCGCGACTATACCGATTCATACCGATTTCGTTAAGCTTTCATAAATTTCGGAAAGCCTGTTGCAGAACGGTTTCACAACATCGTGACGGCTGGAGCGCGGGTGTTTCGCTCCAGCCCAAGCAATCCATGAAAATCAGGCGTTGGCACCACCATCGATGGTCAATGCGGCGCCGGTGACAAAACGTCCCTCCGGGCCGGCAAGCCAGGCAACCATGCCGGCGATGTCGTCGGCCTTGCCGAATCGCGGCGTCGCCATCTTCTGGCGCTGGTGTTCGGCATGCGGCCCATCAGCCGGGTTCATGTCGGTGTCGGTCGAGTCGGGATGAACGACATTGGCGGTGATGCCGCGCGGACCGAGGTCGCGTGCGAGAGCTTTGGTCAAACCGACCAGCGCCGCCTTGCTGGCGGAATAGGCGCCGAGGCTGGTGTCGGTGACACGTTCGGCAAGATTGCTGCCGATCGAGATGATCCTGCCGCCCTCGCCCAAGTGCCTTGCCGCCGCCTTCGAGGCGATTAACGGGGCTCTCAGATTGACCGCCATGGTCTCGTCGAAGTCGGCTAACGACAGCGTGTCGATGGGTGCCGCGGGCCAGATGCCGGCGCTGTTGACCAATATGTCGAGCCGGACGAAGGCGCCAACGGCGTCATCGACGGCCTTGTCTATCGCCACGGCAGGCGCGCGACGGCGCCTCGTGCAGCGCACTGATGGCGACGGTTACCGGCGCGATGGCAGCCTGGCAGACGCTGGCAGGCGCCGACAGAGCGTGACAAACGCTGGCCGTTGTGGTGGAAATTCAGACATGCGCGGTTGGGAGGAAACAGGCCTGTGAAAAAGGGGTATCGCGAACTGCTGGACGAGGCCAACGCCGAAATCGAGGTGGTTTCGCCTGAAGAGGCAGCAGGACTGCTCGAGGACGAAGGCACCATCTTCGTCGACTTGCGCGATCCGCGCGAAGTCGAACGCGATGGGAAAATTCCGGGCGCGAAGCATGTGACGCGCGGCATGCTGGAATTCTGGATCGATCCCGAAAGCCCCTATCACAAGCCGTTCTTCGCCTCGGGCAAGAGCTTTGTTTTCTTCTGCGCCGGCGGTTGGCGCTCGGCGCTCGCCACCAAGACGGCGCAGGATATGGGACTTGCGCCGGTCAAGCACATCCTTGGCGGCTACACCGCCTGGAAGGCGGCCGGACTGCCCGTCGAGCCCGGCGAGAAGAAGAAATAGCCCAATGCATGTCGCTCAAAAGTGGTCCCGGGTTTGAGACAACGACATGCATGGAACGAGGACCGCGGCTCAATGCAGCAATGACGGCTCGTGGTTCCCCGCGACGAAGGCAACGGCGCGTTCGACAACGCCCTTGTCCGCAAGAATGCGGCGATGGCCGAGCCCATCGGCCCAGTGCAGCCGCACATGATCGCCGGCGCCGGCGTAGCGCTTTGCATGCTCGGCCGGCACTTCGCGGTCGTCAGGCGCGTGGATGACCAGGGTCGGCACGGGTGCCTGGGCGAGCTGACGGTCGCCGGTGAATTCATGCAGCGGCCGGCCGGACAAATGTTGGACACGGTCCGCCATCGCGACCTGCGAACGCGGCCCGACATTGAGCATGCGGCTGAAGTCGGCGAAGATCGCCGGCAAGGAACTCGGTGCGGCGATCAGCACGAGACGTCCGGCCGCCAGCGGTGGAATGTTCTTGACCGAACCGGCAATGGCATTGGCGGCAACGGCGCCGCCGAAGGAGTGCCCCACCGCCGCGACAAACGGGCCGAACCATTCGCCGGCGACCCTTACGGCCTCGACGGCATTGACCATGTTCAGGTGCCGGCCCTGCGAATGGCCATGGCCCGGCAGGTCCAGTGAAACGACCCTGTAGCCGGCCGCGCGATAGCCTTCGATCAAGGCGCGCATATATTCGGTACGCGAACGCCAGCCATGGACGACAAGCACGGTGCCAAGCGCCGCCCTGCCCGGCTCCGGTCGGAATTCGTGCACCATGACGCAGCCGGTTGCCGTCTTCAGCCGATGATGGCGCGCTTCGGTCATGAACTCCGCGGCACGGCCGATGGCGCGGCGCTCGCCGTCGGTCAGCGCCGTGACGCTGGGCGTGCGGCAGAACAGTTCGAAAGCCGCGCGCCCGGTGATGCGTGGCGCAATATGCTCGGCCGCACCAAATACGCTGCGGATGACCTTCAGCCCGATTGATGCCATAGTGAGAATCCATCCATACGTTCAAGCATGAACATAATAGTTCAAAGATGAACAATAAACAAGAGCTCCCCTGGGACAACCCGCGTTTTCGCAACTGGGTCGCGGTGGCGCGCGCCTGCCATGTGCTGGAGCGCACGCTGGCGGTGAAACTCGCGCCGCTGGACCTCAAGCCGGCGCAGCTCGATGTGCTGATGAACCTCTATCGCCATCCCGGCATGTCGCAGCACGACCTTGCCCGCAAGCTGCTCGTCGGCCGCTCCAACATCACCATGCTGCTGCCGCAGTTGGAGGCGCGCGGCCTGCTGCGCCGCGAAGGCGACGAGAAGGACAAGCGCATCCTGCGGCTCGCCTTGACCGAAGCCGGCGAGGCGCTGCTGATGCAGGCGCTGAAAGTACACATGGCGCTGATCGAAAAGGCGATGAGCCAGTCGACACCCGAGCAGTGCGACATGATCGGCGAGCAGATGCGCAAGATCTATGAGGTGCTGAAGGAGGCCTAGCACCCAAGGCGTGCCGAGATTCAGGTCAGCCTCACCTGAATATCGGTGAGCCGGCTACCACATGGTCTTCTTCGCCCGCTCCGGCCATTCCTTGTCGTAGGCCTCGCCGTCGATGTTCTTGCGGCTGGTGATTTCCAGAATTTTTCCGGGCGTCGGCAGCGATTTCGGATCGATATGCCTGGCCGGATTCCAGAGCTCCGACCGCACGATGGCGCGGGCGCATTGGAAATAGACCGAATCGATGTCGATGACGGTTACCGAACGCGCCACTTTGCCGTCGACCATGAAGGACGCGCAAAGTTCGGCATCGGTGGTGATATGGGCTCGCCCGTTGATGCGCAGCGTCGTGCCGGAGCCCGGCACCAGGAACAGCAGCCCGACACGTGGATCCCTGATGATGTTGCGCAGCGAATCGGCGCGGTTGTTGCCGCGCCGGTCCGGCATCATCAGCGTTTTCGGGTCGACGATGCGTACGAAGCCCGCAAGATCGCCGCGCGGCGAAGAATCCAGTCCCTCCGGCCCGCTGGTCGCCAGCGCGACAAAGGGCGAGGCTTCGATGAAGGCGGCATATTCGGGAATGACGTGGTCGAGTTCCTTGACCAGCGAAGCTTCGCCGGGAACGCCGTAGAGCGCTTCGAGCTGTTCGACCGTGGTGATGAGCGACATCTTTTCGTCTCCGAACCTTTGCCGGCGCTACTCCAGATGTGTGACGCCCTTACGACGCCAGACTAGCGATCGCGGCTCAAGCCTTTTTCCGCCAGTTCCGCCAGATAGGCATTCCAGCGCTCATCCTTCTCATGGCCGAGCGTGTGCAAGTAGTTCCAGGTGAAGATGCCGGTGTCGTGGAAATCATCGAAAGTGATGCGCACTGCATAGTTGCCGACCGGCTCGATCTTCAGGATCGCCACATCGCGCTTGCCGGGAACCGTCACACGCTGGTCAGGCGAGTGCCCCTGCACCTCGGCCGATGGCGAGGCGACGCGCAACAGCTCCGCCGGCAATTCGAACGGCTGGTGATTGGGAAAGGTCACCGACAGCAGCTTGCGGTCCTTGGAGACCCTGAGTTCTTTTGGCGCGGTCATGCTGTTTCATCCCGTATCGATTGCCCTTCCCTACGCCGCTTCGCGCAACGGGAAAAGTCCTGATAGGCCGACCGACACACCGTGTCGGCTTCGGGATGTTACCAAAGATCGAGAAGCTGTATCTTGAATGGCGGGCTGGATCGTATCACATAGCCATATATAACGACGCCGGTAACGGCCACGGAAACGCTCGAACATGAACATGATCGACCCCTTCGGTCGCACGATCAGCTATCTCAGAGTGTCGGTCACCGACCGCTGCGATTTCCGTTGCACCTATTGCATGGCCGAGGACATGACCTTCCTGCCGAAGAAGGACCTGTTGTCGCTGGAAGAGCTGGACCGGCTCTGCACCGTCTTCATCGAAAAGGGTGTCAAGAGGCTGCGCCTCACCGGCGGTGAGCCGCTGGTGCGCAAGAACATCATGCATCTGGTGCGCCAGCTGTCGCGCCACCTCGATAGCGGCGCGCTGGAAGAACTGACGCTCACGACCAACGGCTCGCAGCTGTCGCGCTTCGCCGCCGAGCTCGCCGATTGCGGCGTCAAGCGCATCAACGTCTCGCTCGACACGCTCGACGCCGACAAGTTCCACCAGATCACCCGCTGGGGCCATCTCGGCAAGGTCATGGATGGCATCGACGCCGCTCAGGCGGCCGGGTTGAAGGTCAAGCTCAACGCGGTGGCGCTGAAGGATTTCAACGATGGCGAACTGCCCGACATGATGCGCTGGGCGCATGGCCGCGGCATGGATCTGACCGTCATCGAGACCATGCCGATGGGCGAGATCGACGCCGACCGCACCGACCAGTATCTGCCGCTGTCGCTGCTGCGCGCCTCGCTGGAACGCCAGTTCACGCTGACCGACATCCCCTTCAAGACCGGCGGCCCTGCCCGCTACGTCCACGTCGCCGAGACCGGCGGCAAGCTCGGCTTCATCACCCCGATGACGCATAATTTCTGCGAAAGCTGCAACCGCGTCCGGCTGACCTGCACGGGCACGCTCTATATGTGCCTCGGCCAGGAAGATGCCGCCGACCTTCGCGCGCCCTTGCGCGCCTCCGAAGGCAACGAACTTGTCGCCGACGCGATCGACGAGGCCATCGGCCGCAAGCCGAAGGGCCATGATTTCATCATCGACCGCCGCACCAGCCGTCCCTCGGTGTCCCGGCATATGAGCGTCACCGGCGGCTGATTTTTTCTCCGATTTGGTGCAAGACTGTCTTTGGTCACAGGCCAAGGGGGGGGCATCATGCTGCGTCTTCACCGAATCGGCTTTTGGTCGCTGGCCACAGCGATCTCCCTGGCGACCATCATCACAACGACGGCAATCGCCAAGCCGTTCACCTATGTGAACGCGCGCTTCGGCACCGTTTGCACCTTTCCCGACGACATCTTCACCGATCGCCAGCCCGAGCCGGAAAATGGCGACGGACAACAATGGCTCAGCGCCGATGGCGCCAGCCTGTCCTGTTACGGCAGCTACAATGCCGGTGACGACACGCCCGATAGTGTCGTGAACGACGAAAAAGCCAGCACCGAGCCGGGTTACAAGCTAACCTATAGCAAGACGGGCAAGAACTGGGCGGTGCTGTCGGGCATCAAGGGCGACAACATCTTCTACGAGCGATGCGTGTTCGGAAAAGAGGACGTTATCCACACCGTATGGATCGAATATCCGGCGTCGCTCAAAACGAAATACGACCCGCTGGTCGGCGCCATTGCCGGCAGTCTCAAGGGACAGTGAGTGTTTCGGATCACACCCCAGAAAAAGTCTTGTTCGTGAACCGCCGCCGGATTTACGGCCAGTCTGTTCCGGCCTAGCCTTTTGTCCGAAGCGGCTCTTCGCTGATAGGGGGATACGTCATGCGCAAACTCATTCTTTCTCTTGCATTGCTTGGCTTCACGGCCCTGCCCGCGGCCGCACAGTCGATCGGCGGCACCTACACCGTCGCCGGCACCAACTTCGATGGCTCGGCCTATGATGGCGAAGCCACCATCACGCTGACCAGCGGCACCACCTGCACGATCCACTGGGAGACGGGTGGCTCATCTTCCGACGGCATCTGCATGCGCAACGACGACGCGTTCTCCGCCGGCTATGTCATGGGCAAGGATATCGGCCTCGTCGTCTACAAGGTCGAGGATGACGGCTCGCTGCATGGCCTGTGGACCATCGCCGGCAAGGAAGGCAACGGCACCGAGATACTGACGCCGAAGAAATAGGCATCGCGGAGGCCAGACCGCTTTCGGGAGACGGCGGCGTCTCCCGACCAGATCGCGCCTAATCCAGGGCGTGATTTCACGCCGGCGATGACGAATGCCCCGGTTCTGGCCCAGCCCTTTGCCATTGCTGTTTCGTGGCGGGCTGTTACAGGCTTGCTTGCCCAAGCAACCGGTAGATGTCTTGCCTCTTTCCCCAAATCTTCGCGGCGCGTTGTTCATGATGGTGGCGATGGTTGGCTTCACGCTCAACGACGCCATCACCAAATACTCTTCGCAATCGATGAACATGGCGCAGGTCATGCTGATCAGGGGGGCCTTTGCCTCGCTCTTCGTTGGCCTGCTGGCCTGGCAACGCGGCGCGCTGTTGCGGCCGCGCCTGATGCTGAAGCCGCTGGTGGCGATCCGTGTCGTAAGCGAAGCGGGCGCCACCGTGTCATTCCTCGTAGCGCTTGCCCATTTGCCGATCGGCAGTGTCTCGGCCGTACTTCAGGCGCTGCCGCTGGCGGTGACGATGGGCGCTGCGCTGTTTTTCGGCGAAGCGGTCGGCTGGCGGCGCTGGCTGGCGATCGCCGCCGGTTTTGCCGGCGTGATGGTCATCGTGCGGCCGGGCTTCGACGGCTTCACCGTCTATTCCCTTTGGGCGCTGGCCAGCGTTGCCTGCTGCACCGTGCGTGATCTCGCCACCAAGCGCATCCCTCAAACCACACCGACGATGCTGGTCTCGACTGCGACTGCACTGGCAATGACCGTCGTCGGCGCGGTGCTGTTGTCGCCGATGGGTGGCTGGACGCCGATGAGCGGCAAGAGCACGGCGCTCTTGGCGCTGGCGGCGGTGCTCGTGGTCATCGGCTACCAATTCATCATCATGGCGATGCGCTCGGGCGAGATCTCCTTCATCGCGCCGTTCCGCTACACCGCGCTCCTCTGGTCGATCCTGCTAGGCTTGATCGTCTTCGGCGACATACCGGACATGCCGATGATCGTCGGCGCGACAATCGTCGTCGGTTCGGGTCTCTATGCGCTTTATCGCGAGCGGGTGGTCGGCCGGCGCAGGATCGTCGCCGAAACCACCGGGCCGGCCATGGCACCGGATGGAATCTAGCCGGGTCTTGTGATTTCCGGCGGCTGGCGTACAGGCTCGATGCATGGAGCGAGATATTGCAGGGATCGTCCTGGCCGGTGGCCAGTCGCGGCGGATGGGCGGCGGCGACAAGAGCCTGTTGCCGCTCGGCAGCGGCAGCGTGCTTGACCAGCTCCTGTCGCGCTTCGGCCCGCAGATCGAAACCCTGGCGCTGAGCGCCAATGGCGATCCCCAACGCTTCTCCCGTTTCGGACTGCCTGTGCTCGCCGACACGATCGAAGGCTTTGCCGGCCCGCTTGCCGGAATCCTCACCGGCCTCGAATGGGCCGCGGCCAGCACATCTTGCAAGGCGGTCGTTACCGCTGCCGGCGACACGCCTTTCCTTCCGCTTGATCTCGTCGAGCGCCTGGCGGCGGCAGCCGGCGAACATCCAGGTTCGATCGCCGTCGCCTCCTCGGCCGGCAGGCGGCACCCGACCTTCGCGCTCTGGCCAATCGATTGCCGCGATGCCTTGCGGCATTTCCTGGTCGATGGGGACAACAGGCGGGTTTCGGCGTTCATCGAGCGCCATGGTCATGTCGAGGTGGAATTCCCGGTCCTGCAACCCGCGGGGCTCGATCCTTTCTTCAACATCAATGTGCCGGACGATCTTGCCGAGGCCGCGCGGCTGATGCAGAGCATGACATCATGAACATCTTCGGCATCACCGGTTGGAAAAACTCCGGCAAGACCACACTGACCGAAAAGCTGGTCGCCGAGCTTGTGCGGCGCGGCTGGAAGGTCTCGACGGTCAAACATGCACATCATGATTTCGACATCGACAAGCCGGGCGCCGACAGTTTCCGCCATCGCCAGGCTGGCGCCACCGAGGTGGCGATCGTGTCCGGCAATCGCTGGGCGCTGATGCACGAACTGCGCGGCGAGGATGAGCCGCCGCTGGAGAGCATCCTCTCGCGGCTCGCCCCATGCGACATCGTGCTGGTGGAAGGCTACAAGCGCGAATCCCACCGCAAGATCGAAACGCGGCGCCTGGAGGCGAAGGAGCGGACGCCGCTATCGGCTGAGGATCCCAATATTGTCGCCATTGCCGCGGATTTCGTCGTCACCGACAAGAGCCTGCCGGTATTCGACCTCGACGACGTAAAATCCATCGTCGACTTCATCGAGCGCACCACCGGCCTCGTTGCTTGAGAACTAACCTAACGGCAGAACCCCATTACCGATTTCGGTGGTTTTGCAGTTGCTTTTTTCTTGGAAAGAGTGGGAGTATCGCGCCAGCGGGCGGTCAAAAGCACCGCCCCACAGAGCCGTTTCGGAACGACGGCCGGGACCATAAAGAGAGGACTATCATGCGTATTGCACTGCGTATCGCGCTCGCCGCTTCGGCCGCGCTGCTGACGCTCGGCGTCGCCCAGGCCCAGGAGAAGACCCTGCGGATCGGCACCGAAGGCGCCTACCCCCCTTTCAACAACCTCACCTCCGACGGCAAGCTCGTCGGCTTCGACATCGATATCGCTCAGGCGCTTTGCGACCAGATGAAGGTCAAGTGCACCTTTGTTGCCCAGGATTGGGACGGCATCATCCCCGCGCTTCAGGCCGGCAAATTCGACGCCATCGTTGCCTCGATGTCGATCACACCTGAGCGCAAGGAGAAGGTCGACTTCACCCACAAATACTACAACACGCCCTCGGCGCTCGCCGTCCCGAAAGACTCGACGCTGAAGGGCGTCACCAAGGAAGATCTCGCCGGCAAGACCATCGGTGTCGCCACGACGACCACCCATTTCAACTATGCCTCCAAGACCTACACTGACAGCACCGTGAAGGGTTATCCGAGCAGCCCCGAGGAGCAGGCAGATCTCGCCAATGGCCGTCTCGACGCCATCCAGGACGATATCGTCGTGCTGCAGCAGTGGCTGGACTCGCCTGATGGCGCCTGCTGCAAGATTCTCGGCCAGCCCTCGCCGCAGCCGGTCGAGATCTTCGGGCCGGGCGCCGGCATTGCCGTGCGCAAGGGCGAGACCGACCTGGTCAACAAGCTCAATGAGGCCATCGACGCCATCCGTGCCAATGGAAAATACAAGGAAATCAACGACAAGTACTTCAAGTTCGACGTCTACGGCGCCGAGTCCTGATAGACAAGATCAAGACGGCGGGGCAATTCCCCGCCGTCTTTCTAATCGTCTCGGAAATGCCGTGGAGATAAGATCCGTCAATGCCAGCCCAAAGCATATGGACACTTCTCAGTTGGGGACCTGATGGCTGGAGTGACGATATTGCCTATGGCGTCATTGTAACGGTTCTGCTTGCGCTGGCGACGCTTCCCATCGGTCTGACGATTGGCTTTTTCATCGCGCTCGGCAAGCAATCCGAAGAGCCCTCGCTGCGCCTCGCAGCCAATATCTACACCACGGTGTTTCGTGGCTTGCCGGAATTGGTGACGCTCTTCCTGTTCTTCTTCGGCATGCCGATTCTGCTGCAGCACCTCATCCGCTATTTCCGCCCCGACGCGACCATCGACGTCAACAGCTTCGTTGCCGGGATGATCGTGCTCGCGCTGATCTTTTCGTCCTATGCCAGCGAGGTTTTCCTCTCGGCCTTCCGTGCCATCCCGAAAGGCCAGTATGAGGGTGGTTATGCCATCGGTCTTTCCTACGCGCAGACAATGCGCCTGGTGATCTTGCCGCAGCTGCTACGCATTGCATTTCCCGGTCTGGAGAATTGCTGGCTCAGCCTGTTGAAGGACACCTCGCTGGTGTCGGTCGTGGGTCTTGCAGAGACGTTGCGCAACGCCGGCGTGGCCGCTCGCGTGACCAAGCATTCCTTCCTGTTTTATGGCGTGGCGGCTCTGGTCTTTCTTGCTCTGGCCATCGTGTCATCCTTCGCCACCAGCGCCATTTTGCGCTCGCTCGGCAAACGGGAGGCACAACGATGAGCGCGACAGCCATCCTGGTCGAACGGCCACCACCGCGGGCCCGCGGCTGGCCGCGAGGACGCATCGTCGGCTACGCGCTGGTCTGCTTTTGGATAGCCTTCGGCCTCGGTATCGTCGCCTACCTCTTCTTTGCCTGGAACGCACCGTTCTTCGCCAAATATGCGCCGGCCTATCTGCGAGGACTTGGCGTCACCCTGTCGCTGGTCGCCATTTCGATGGTGCTTGGCGCCGTTCTGTCCTTGCCTGTGGCTTACGGACGTATGTCCCGGAACCGGATCCTATCCGGCCTTGCCTATTGCTACGTCTATTTCTTCCGGGGCACGCCGCTGTTGGTCCAGACATTTCTAGTCTATTACGGCTTGGGGTCGTTTCGACCGCAGCTCCAGATGATCGGGCTCTGGGATTTTTTCAAGGACGCCTTCAACTGCGGCGTCTTCGCCTTTGCGCTCAACACCGCCGCCTACCAGGCCGAGATCCTGCGCGGCGCCATCGAAAGTGTGCACAAGGGCCAATGGGAAGGCGCTGCCTCGCTCGGCCTGCACAAACTGCAGACGCTGCGCAAGATCATCCTGCCGCAAGCCCTGATCGTCGCCTTGCGGCCCTACGGCAATGAGCTGATCCTGATGGTCAAGGCTTCGGCGATCGTCGCCATCATCACCGTCTACGACCTGATGGGCAATGCAAAACTCGCCTTCGCCAATTCCTTCGACATCCAGGCCTACATCTGGGTCGCCCTGGTATACCTCGTGATGGTCGAGTTGTTGCGCCATGCCATCGAGTGGATCGAGCGCCGGATCACCATACACCTGAAACGCTGAGCCGTTCTCGGCTGTGCCAGTCGATCGCACTACAGGCGTCTTGACGAATTGAGCGCAGAGCCTAGAGCTTTCGCAGCAATTTCGTTTTCGTCTGAAGGGCAAGTTCATGGCATCTGTGGCATTTCTCGGTCTTGGCGTGATGGGTTACCCCATGGCCGCACACCTCAGGAACAAGGGCGGCCACGAGGTCACCGTCTACAACCGCACCAAGGCCAAGGCCGAGCAATGGGTCGGTCAGCATGGCGGCAGCCTGGCGGTGACGCCAGCGGAGGCAGCCAAGGACAAGGACTTTGTCTTTTCCTGCGTCGGCAATGACGACGATCTGCGCTCGGTAACGACAGGCCCGGACGGCGCCTTCAAATCAATGAAGAAAGGTTCGGTCTTCATCGACAATACCACGGCCTCGGCGGAAGTCGCGCGCGAATTGGCGACAGCAGCGGAAGCAGGTGGATTTTCATTTCTCGACGCGCCGGTTTCCGGTGGTCAGGCAGGCGCCGAGAACGGCGTCCTGACCGTCATGGTCGGCGGCGACCAAGCTGCCTTCGACAAGGCCAGGCCAGTCATCGACGCTTATGCCCGCATGGTCGGGCTGATGGGGTCGGCGGGCGCTGGCCAGCTGACCAAGATGATCAACCAGATCTGCATCGCCGGACTGGTGCAGGGGCTGTCGGAAGGCATCCATTTCGGCAAGAGGGCCGGGCTCGACATCGAGAAGGTGATCGAGGTGATTTCCAAGGGTGCCGCCGGTTCCTGGCAGATGGAAAACCGCCACAAGACCATGAATGCCGGCAAATATGATTTCGGTTTCGCCGTCGACTGGATGCGCAAGGACCTCGGCATCTGCCTGGCTGAAGCCGACCGCAACGGCGCCAGGCTGCCGGTGACAGCACTTGTCGATCAGTTTTACAAGGATGTGCAGGCCATGGGTGGCAAGCGCTGGGACACGTCTTCGCTGCTGGCGCGGCTGGAGAAGTAGACGACCATGTCCCTGCCCGCTCCAGACTGGACGGCGCAGGACATCGTCGCGCACCTGCGCTCGATCGGCACCGAAGAAAACCGCGCCGGCATGGCGCGGTTCGGCATCAACACCGCGACCGCGCTCGGTGTCGGCAATACGGATTTGCGGCCCCTGGCGCGCAAGCTGAAACGCAATCACGAGCGGTCCCTGGCGCTGTGGGCCAGCGGCATTCGCGAAGCACGGCTGCTGGCGGCGTTCACCGGCGAGGCCAAAAAAATCTCTATCGACGAGTGCCGCCGGTGGGCCGGCGATTTCGATTCCTGGGAAGTCGTCGATACCGTCTCCGACCTGTTCGTCGATACGCCGTTTTGGCGCCAGTTGATCGAGGAGTTCGCGGCCGACGAGCGTGAGTTCGTTCGCCGCACGGCCTTTGCCATGCTGGCATGGGCAGCCGTGCATTTGAAAAAGGAACCGGATGCAACGTTCTTGTCCTATTTGCCTTTGATCGAAGCCCATGCCGGCGATGAGCGCAACTTCGTCAGGAAAGCGGTCAACTGGTCGCTGCGGCAGATCGGCAAGCGCTCGACCAGCCTGCACGGCCCTGCCCTTGTCCTGGCGCGGAAGCTCGCCGGCTCCCCGGACAAGACCGCGCGCTGGATCGGCAAGGATGCAGTGAAGGAATTGTCGGATGCCAAAACGCTCGAACGCCTCGCCACCAGAAAAACTTGACCTCACCAATATCCGCTTCACCGAGGTGACGCCGGCAACACGCGGCAGCTTTGAGACCCTGTTCGAGCAGCCGGGTGCGCCAAAATACTGCTGGTGCATGGCCTGGCGGCACTCCGGCCGCGAGCACATCCAGAACGATGAAAAGAAGCGTCAGATGATGGCGGCCATCGATGCCGGCACCCCGGTTGGCATCCTCGCCCATATTGACGGCAAGACCGTTGGCTGGTGCTCGGTTGCGCCGCGCGAGACCTATCGCAGGCTTTCAAAACAGCAGGACGACAGCGAGACGGGCGTATGGTCGATCGTCTGCTTCTATGTGCCGAGGGTTTTGCGCGGCGGCGGCCTTGCATCGGCCTTGCTCGATGCAGCCATCGACCATGCCTTCGCCAAGGGCGCGCGCATCATCGAGGCCTATCCGGTGGCCGAGGCATCACCGAGCTACCGTTTCATGGGCTTTCGCGACATGTTTGCCTCGCGCGGCTTCCACGAGGCCGGCATGGCCGGTTCTCGCCGACATGTGATGCGGCTCGAGCATTGACGTCATTGGCCTCGGCGTCTTTACTCCGGCGCAAAGGAAGCGGCCATGAACCATTTCAGATCAAGCTTCGCGCTCGCGGCCGCGCTGTCTCTTTCCACTGCCGGCGCCTCGGCCGAGACCACGCACATCTTCTGGAAGGATCTTCGGCCGGCGAGCCAGGCGGTTGCCGAAGACGCCGGCCTGCCGATGATCGCGGCGAAATTGCCCGATCGTGGCGAGACGCTGTCCGTCGGTTTGCAGGACAAGACCATACAATTAGCCGGCTATGCATTGCCTGTGGACCGCGATGGCGACCTCGTCTACCAGTTCCTGTTGGTGCCGTGGACCGGTGCGTGCAGCCACATGCCGACGCCACCGCCCAACCAGATCGTGCTGGTCACGCCGGCCCATCCTTACAAGATGTCGCAAGCCTACCAGTCGGTCGCCGTCTCCGGTGCCCTGAAGCCGGGCATGGAGAAAAGCCAGCTGTTCATTCTCGACGGCGTCAGCGTCATCCAGTCAGGCTACAGCATGCGCAAGGCCGAAGTGGCCGGCGTCGACAGCGTACCGGACACCATCACCCTGCCGGTAAACTCGCCCTGGAGTTTCCTCAACAAGAAGAAAAATTGACTGGGCTTGTCCCTCAAGCCGCGTTGGCGCCCGATTCCTTGTCCAGTACCATGTAGTCGAGCGGGATTTCGGTCGTGTATTTGATCTGCTCCATGGCGAAGGACGACGACACGTCCCGGATCTCGATCTTGGCGATCAGTCGCTTATAGAAGGCATCGTAGGCGGCGATGTCCGGCACCACGACGCGCAAGAGATAGTCGACATCACCGCTCATGCGGTAGAATTCGACCACCTCGGGAAACTCCTGGATGACCTCGGAAAACCGCCGCAGCCACTCATGGCTGTGCGAGTTGGTGCGGATCGAGACGAAGACCGTGACCCGCACATTGACCTTTTCGTGGTCGAGAATGGCGACGCGCCGTTTGATAACGCCCTCCTCCTCGAGCTTCTGGATGCGGCGCCAGCAGGGCGTGGTCGACAGGCCGACTTTCTTGGCGACATCGGCCACTGCGAGCGTCGCGTCCTCCTGCAGGAGGCGGAGAATTTTTCGGTCAAGGCGGTCCATTAGAGGCTCCTGGAGGAATGTTTGTCTATACTCCCCTTTATTTTGGGCTTTCACAAGAAAGAAATTCTGCCGATCACCACAAAGGCGAGTGATTTCTTGCTGAATGCCTAACCGAGGCGATAGCGGATTTCCGTGCGCAGGAAAGGCAGCAAATCCATTTCAAACCACGGATTCTGCTTCAACCAGCCGCTGTTGCGCCAGGACGGATGCGGCAGCGGCAGCACTTTCGCACCAACGGAGTTCTCCCAGATGGCGCGCCAGTCCATCACCGTTTCCGTCAGCGAGGGACGGCGCGCGGCGCCCATGTGCCAGGACTGCGCGTAGATGCCGATCGTCAGCACCAGGTCGATGGCCGGCATCAGCGCCATCAAAGGCGCGCGCCAGGCCGGCGCGCATTCGCGCCTTGGCGGGAGGTCGCCGCCCTTGGCATCCTGGCCGGGAAAGCAGAAACCCATCGGCACGATGGCGAATTTGTCGATGTCGTAGAATTCGTCGCTGGACACATCAAGCCAGCTGCGCAGGCGGTCGCCGGAGGCATCGGTGAACGGCATGCCCGACAGGTGCACCTTGGTTCCCGGTGCCTGGCTGGCGATGAGGATGCGCGCGCTGGACGAGGGCCGCAGCACCGGCCGCGGCACATGCGGCAGCGGTTTGCCAACGGGATTTTCGACGCAGATGCGACAGGCCCGGACCCTCGCGGCAAAACTGTCCAGTTCCACGCTCAAGCGGCGGCACTCGGGCGGCCGGAGATCGCCTGGTGCCAACGCAGCACATTGGTGCATTCCTCCGGCACCTTGATGCGCGCCGGCTTCATGAAGTCGATTGCGATCAGGCCGGTGATATCGGCGATCGAATAGCTGTCGCCGGCGGCGAATTCCCGGCTCGCCAGTTCGCCATCGAGAAGCTTCAGGAATGCGACCGCCTTCGGCTTGTTGGCCTCGCCCCATTCGGGGATCTGCGGGATTTCCCACTCCCTCATGGCTGGATGGATATGGCGAAAGGCCTGTGCGACGCAGCTCAGCAGGTTGAACTCCATCCGTCGCTGCCACATCTCGACCTGCGCCTTGCCGAGCGCGCCACGTCCGAACAGCGCCGGCTCTGGATGCAACTCCTCGAAATAGCGGCAGATGGCGACGGATTCGGTGATGACGGTGCCGTCGTCAAGCTCCAGCACCGGCAGGCGCTGCAAAGGGTTACGCGAACTCACCGTCTGGCCCTTGTGCTCCAGCGCGCCCATGTCGACGGACACCAATGGAACCGAGATCCCCTTCTCGGCGAGGAAAACGCGAACCCGCCTGGGGTTGGGCGCCCGGCCGCCGTCGAAGAGCTTCATTCGATCCTCCTTTTCCCTTTCAGGCCGATACGCCTCACCAGAAGCGAAAAATCTCGCGCACGGCGTCGCCGATCGACGCCAGCGTGCCGTGCTTTCGCTCCACGACCTCGCCGTGATGACTGTCGCGCCAGTCCTGCGGCTGATCGAACGTGCCGGCCCAGATTCCGGCCTTTTTCGTGCGGGCGGTCGCTTCCTCACTTTCGAAGTCGCCAAAGGCAACGGCCCAACCCGCCTCGACCTGGGCGCGGTTGAGGTCTATCCCGCCGGCCTTGCAGTCGCCAAGCAGCCGGCCATAGCGATCCCGTTGCCAGCCGCTGCAGGTGACCGGCCTGCCGGCGATCAGGCGCACCAGGGACTGGCGCGCGAGCGTGCCGCAGGCATAGTCCGCACCGTTCCTGCGGCAGGTCTGGGTGTATTCCGGCGCATCGATGCCGCGCATGCGGATGCGCTCGGTGCCGAGCGTGATCGAATCGCCGTCATTGATGATGGCAGCACCTTGCGTCTGGCGCGTTTCCACCCGATCGAGGCGCGCCGCCAGCAGGATCAGCAGTCCCAGAATGACTGTCGTAAGCCCATAATCCAGAAGCCGCCGCCACGGGCTCCTGGGCACCGGTGCGTACCGTTGGCGCGATCTCGGCGACCAGGAACGGCTCATATGGCAAACGGTTGGTTAATCATTCGAACGTAGCTTAACACCTTGAAATCGCTGCGCGCATAAATTGAAGTTTTTGATGCCCTTGCAACGCTCGAACACAGCGGACAAGTTCATTGTGGACCGCAGGAAACCTCATCGCAACAGCGATGTGGCGCGCGCGGTGCGCAAGACGCGCGACCGTCTTTCGCAGCAGGCCGGCAATCCCGATTTCGACCGTGAACTACTGAAGCTCCACGCCCGTGCCATGACAAGCGGCGCCGTGGTCATCCCCCTGCTTGTCCTGGCGATCGCAGCCGTCGGCCGGCTCGCCGGCGTCGGCAACGAGATCGGGCTCTGGGCGCTGTTCACGCTTACCTGCTATACGGTCGTCGCCTTCATGGCGCGGCGCATCGAGCGCACGGAAGCTGCTGAGCTCAACCCCTTGCAGGCGAGACGGGAATTCCTGGTCGGCCATTTCCTTTGCGGCCTCGGCTGGGCCTGGTTCGTCTTGCTCGGCTGCGGCACCTGCGCCGTTGACCAGTTCCAGGTGGTCAAGGCGGTGGTGTTGCTGTTTGCCATGGCCGGGACGGCTCTCATGGCCTCGTCGCTCAGCGGCGCGCTGCTGGCGACCTTTGCCGTGCCGGTGGCGCTCTATGCCTATCTCGGCGTCAGACTGTGGATGCCGGTCGAGGCGATCATGGCCGGGCTGCTTGTCCTGTCGCTGCCGTTTTTCGCCTATGTCGCCCGACACATCAACCGCTCCTCCCTGATGCTGTTGTCGTTTCGCTCCGAAAAGGACGCGCTGATCGCGGAACTTGAGACGGCGAAATCGATGTCGGACGAAGCTCGGCGGCGGGCTGAGGATGCGAATCTGGCAAAGTCGCGTTTCCTCGCTTCGATGAGCCATGAACTGCGCACTCCGCTCAACGCCATTCTCGGCTTTTCCGAGGTGATGGCGAACGAGGTGCTGGGGCCGATGAGCAATCCCACCTATCGCGACTACGCCCATGACGTGCATGATTCGGGCCAGCATCTGCTCGATCTGATCAACGAAATCCTCGACCTGTCGCGCATCGAGGCCGGCCGCTACCAGCTCAACGAAGAGCCGGTGATGTTGCTCAACATCGTCGAGGATTGCTGCCATATGATGGAACTGAGGGCGCGCAACAAGGATATCCGGGTCATCCAGGATTTCGAACAGACGTTGCCGCGGCTGTTCGCCGACGAGCGCGCCGTGCGCCAGATCACGCTCAACCTTCTGTCCAACGCCATAAAGTTCACAGCCACCGGAGGCGAAATCCGCGTCCGCGTCGGCTGGACGGCGGGCGGCGGCCAATACATTTCGATCAAGGACAACGGCCCCGGCATTCCCGAGGACGAGATCCCGATTGTGCTCTCGGCCTTCGGCCAGGGTTCGATCGCCATCAAGAGCGCCGAACAGGGCACCGGGCTTGGCCTGCCGATCGTGCAAGGCCTGCTTGCCATGCATGGCGGCGAGTTCGAGCTTCATTCCAAGCTGCGCGAAGGCACCGAGGCGATCGCCATCTTCCCGCTGAGCCGGGTGATGGAAGAGCTGCCGGCACTGCCGACGGCCGCGGTCGCGTCGCGACGGCGCTAGACCACCCTGGCGACCAGCCTCCACTCGGCCTCAAAGAGGAACGGGGACCGCAATGACCGCAGATTGGGATGCCAGCCGCGTCGAAATCAGATCGGAGCGGCTTCGCCTTAAGCTGTTTACGGCCGATGATGCTGAAGAGGTCTTTGCCGCCATCACGCCCGCAATCACCCGTTTCATGCAGTGGGAACCACCTCGATCATTGACGGCCTTTGCCGAGGTATGGCGATCCTGGCTGGCGCCGATACTTGACGGATCGGATTTGCATTTCGTTGCGCGTTCGTTGGCGCACGATCGCTGCCTGGGACTTGTCGGCCTTCACGCAGCGAGGACGGCGTGTCCTGAGATCGGGATTTGGATAAGGGAGGACGTCCGTGGAAACGGCATCGGCCGTGAGGCCGTTGCCGCTATGGCGGTGTGGGTGTCCGAGGAGCTCAATCCAGATTGCTTCGAGTATCCTGTCGCCGAGGAGAACGTGGCGAGCAGAAGAATCGCGGAAAGCCTTGGAGGCGTCATAGTCAGCCGCCGCACCAATCCCAAATACCTCTCAGTCGTCTATCGCATCCCCAATCTCAGGAGTTGATACGCCGAGGACCAAGGACCCTAGCCCCGCACAGCCGCCGCCATGCCCGAACTGGTCAGCGCCGCCGCTTTGACCAGGCCTGCGCCAAGTGCTGCCCCGGCCCCCTCGCCGTGGCTGATGCCGAGGTCAAGCAATGGGCGCAGAGCAAGCAACTCGGCGGCCTTGGCGTGCGCTGGCTCAGGCGACAGGCTGGCGAGAAGACAATGGTCGAGCGCTGCGGGGTTCGCGGCATAAAGCACCGCCGCGGCGGCCGTTGCCGCAAAGCCGTCGAGGAGCACGGGAATCTTTTGCATCCGTGCGGCGAGGATGGCGCCGGCTATCGCCGCGAACTCCCGGCCGCCGACCCGGCGCAGCACCTCCAGCGGATCTTCGAGATGGCCGCCATGAAAGGCCAGCGCCGCATCGACCACCTCCGCCTTGCGCGCCTGCATCGCCGCGTCGGCGCCGGAGCCCGGACCAACCCAGTCGGCACCTCCACCCCCGAACAGTGCGGCAAGCACCGCTGCGGCGACGGTGGAATTGCCGACGCCGAGATCGCCGAGGCAAAGCAGGTCGGTGCCGCCGGCGATGGCTTCCATGCCGAAGGCCATGGTCGCCGCGCAACCGCGCTCGTCAAGTGCTGCATCATCGGTGATGTCGCCGGTCGGGATGTGCAGGGCAAGATCGAACACCTTCAATCCGAGGTCGTTGGCGATGCAGATCTGGTTGATCGCCGCACCGCCGGCCGCGCAAAGCTCGACCGCATTGGCGGTCGCCACCACCGGGCGTGGCGAAATGCCATGCCTGACAACACCATGGTTGCCGGCAAAGACCGCCATCAGTGGCCGTGTCACGGCAGGCGGAGCCCGGCCGCTCCAGGCGGCGAGCCACGCGGCGATGTCCTCGATGCGGCCGAGCGAATGCCCCGGCTTGTCGGCCTTGGCAAACAGCGC
This sequence comes from Mesorhizobium sp. CNPSo 4671, assembly GCF_057784245.1. Classification (NCBI taxonomy): domain Bacteria; kingdom Pseudomonadati; phylum Pseudomonadota; class Alphaproteobacteria; order Hyphomicrobiales; family Phyllobacteriaceae; genus Mesorhizobium; species Mesorhizobium sp. CNPSo 4671. Next base: position 116,637 of record NZ_JBWLUW010000006.1, read on the forward strand.
GCGCACCCGCGCTTCGGCTTTGAGGTCGGCTGACGGCAGATTGTCGAGCAGGTTGCGGAAATCGTCGAAAGGCAGAGCGCTGGTCATGTCGTGAGCAATCATTCCTGGATTTGGGGAGCGGCATAGCCGCGTTGCGTGATTGGCACAACCTCCCTCAAACATCCGCCTTGATTGCCGCAAAGATGGCCCGGGAGGGCGCAATCGCGAGGGCTTGCATTGGCTTTGCCGTTGCACCATGTGGAGGTGGAAGAGCGGATTCCGCACGGATCCCTCGAGAGAAAGTCATGACGGCCATCGAATCCCCCTGCATCCTGGTCTGTTCGATCGACATGAAAACCGGCTTCTGCTTCGGTTGCGGCCGCACGCGCGAGGAAATCGGCGACTGGATGGGGATGACGCCGGAAACACGCCGCAATGTGATGGCCGAATTGCCGGCCCGGCTGGAAACGGTCGAGCGCCGGCCGCGCCGGGAAACGCGCCGCACCCGCATGGCCCGCGAACGCGACGCAATCTAGAGCAGTTCACCGTCTCGCGGAAACGGCGAACCGCTCTAACTCTTTGTTTTACCGCAATTCCGGACGAAAAACCGTTTCACACTTTTCCTGGAATTGCTCTAGCGAGGCACGGATGAGCAGTCGGCTGTTCTGGATTTTGATGGCAGTGATCGGCGTGGGAGCGGTCCTGCTCATGCTCAACGATTCCGCAGGCAGCACGCTCGGCGTCGAGAATTACGATTTCGGCCGGCTGATCTGGCTTGGCGCCTTCGGCGCCCTGATCGGCGCCGGCCTGCTGCGCTCAGGCCGCCCGGTGGGTGCGATGGCGCGCAATCTCGGCGCCTGGGCGGCAATTGTGCTGGCGCTGGTCGCCGGCTACCAGTACCGCTACGAACTGCAGGACGTCGCCAGCCGCGTGACCGCGGGCCTCGTCCCCGGCAGCCCGCTGGCGCTTGACGTCGAGGACGGCCATGCCACGGTAACGCTCGATAAAGCCGACAACGGTCATTTCGAAGCGCGCATCCTGGTCAATGGCAACCCGGTACGGGCCGTTGTCGACACCGGCGCGACCAGCACGGTGCTGACGTCGGAAGACGCGCAAGCCGCCGGCTTCAACCCGGCCGCGCTCAACTACACGATACCGGTTTCGACCGCCAACGGCATGGCGCGCGCCGCGGCGGTCAAGACCGACGCGGTGGCGATCGGCGGCATCGTGCGCAAGGACATGTCGGTCATGGTCGCGGCCCCAGGCATGCTGAGCCAAAGCCTGCTCGGCATGAACTTCATCGGCTCGCTGTCGGGCTTCGACGTGCGCGGCGACCGCATGATCCTGCGGGATTGAGCTCAGGCCGCTTCGGCCGCCCCTCTACCGAATTCGACCGCCGCGAAAGCCGTCTTCAGCACGTCAGGCCCGGCACCGGGCCGGTTTGCGTCGGTGGACAGGATCTGGCGGTAGCGCCGCGCACCCGGCAGTCCATGAAACAACCCGACCATATGGCGGGTGACATGGCCGAGCCGCCCGCCCTGTTCGATGTGACGCGCTGCGTAGCCGGCCATCGCGTCGATCAGCGCTGCGAAATCGAATGCCTCGGGCTTCGCGCCGTAGAAGGCGGCGTCGACGCCGGACAGAATGCCCGGTGTGTGGTAGGCCGCGCGGCCAAGCATGGCGCCGTCGACATGATCGAGATGCGCCCGCGCCTCTTCAAGCGACTGAATTCCGCCATTGATACCAATGAATTCGTTTGGTTTTTTGGCCTTCAGCCGATAGGCCCTGTCATAATCGAGCGGCGGGATGTCGCGGTTTTCCTTGGGGCTCAGCCCCTCCAGCCAGGCCTTGCGCGCATGCACCCAAAGCGCGTCGGCGCCGGCCTCGAAAACCCCGTCCGCCAGCGCGTCGAGCGCCGGCTCCGGATCCTGTTCGTCGACGCCGATGCGGCACTTCACGGTGACGGGGATTGTCACCGCCGTTTTCATTGCCGCGACGCATTCGGCGACGAGGTCGGGCACTTTCATCAGGCAGGCGCCGAACGTGCCCGATTGGACGCGGTCTGACGGACAGCCGACATTGAGGTTGATCTCGTCATAACCGAAGGCCTCGCCAATGCGCGCCGCTTCGGCAAGTTTTGCCGGATCCGAGCCGCCGAGTTGCAGCGCGACCGGATGTTCCGCCACATCGAAACCGAGCAGCCGATCGCGCGCGCCCTGGATGACCGCGTCGGCCACCACCATTTCGGTGTAGAGCAGAGCACGGCTTGTCAGCTGGCGATGGAAGAACCGGCAATGCCGGTCCGTCCAGTCCATCATGGGTGCAATTGCCATTCTATGCTCTTGATTTTTCAGCATTTTTTCTTTAACATCAAATCGTTAGAACCTGCCGAGTGCACACGAATTTACGCCAGAATACGACCCTTTTCGCCACGTTTCGATCTCTCAGTGCACACGGAGCGCACACGAAAAAATGGCCACCACCTACACAAAGCTCTCGTCCGGTTGCTGGCGTGTCCAAGTCCGTCGCAAAGGTCGCTACATCAGCGAGACCTTCCTGCGCCGAGACGATGCACGGCGCTGGGCAACCGAAACCGAGCGCCAGGTCGATCGCGGTGAGACGCCGACCAAGTCCCGTATAGCGCGCCTAAAAACTTTCGGCGAACTCATCGACCTTCATATCGACGACATGTGCGATGTAGGCAAGTCCCCTCGCCGCTCCAAGGCCGCAGCCCTCGATATGCTCCAAAGACAACTGGGGAAGTGCAACATCGCAGCCCTTGATCGCGAACGCCTCATTCGTTTCGGTCGCGAGCGGGCCGCCCAAGGCGCCGGACCGATGACTCTCGGTATCGACATTGGCTTTGTAAAACTCATTCTGGCCCATGCCGCTGCGGTTCACGGCCTGCCCGTCAAGGTCGAACCGGTTGATCTCGCGCGTATCGCCCTAAAGCGGCTCGGCCTCGTTGGGAAAGGCCAGCAGCGCGACAGGCGGCCGACGCAGGATGAACTCGACAGACTCATCGCCCACTTCGATACAAACCCTCGTCAAATTGCACCGGTAGGCCAGATCGTACGTTTCGCAGTCGCAACCGCGATGCGCCAGGAGGAAATCTGCAAGGTGCGTTGGTCCGACCTGGAATCTCGCACGCGGATGCTTCTCATCCGCGACCGCAAAGACCCTCGGAACAAGAACGGCAACAATCAGCGCATACCGCTATTCGCGGCAACCGGCTACGACGCATGGACCATTGTTGAGGAGCAGCGCGCCAAGCGAAGCAACGATGATGATCGAATTTTCCCATTCAATCATAGGTCAGTGGGCACAGCCTTCCGTCGAGGGTGCGCTGACCTGGACATCCACGACCTTCATTTTCATGATTTGCGGCACGAAGGCACAAGCCGCCTGTTCGAAGCTGGATTCACGATCGAACAGGTAGCGCTGGTCACAGGGCACAAGGATTGGAAGATGTTGCGGCGCTATACCCACCTCAAGCCGGAAATGCTTCACACTATCCAAGCGGCGAAGGCTGCATAGCTGACGCGAGTGGGAGCAGCTACCACACAGACCTCGATCGCTTCGATCCGCAAAGGGACTTGGTTTTGTAGTCAGGCATGGCCTCTGTCGTCGACGGGACACAATCGAAATTCAGCGGCGACAAATTCGCCTGAACGGCATCGACGCTCCTCATGTCCTCGCCCCATGCCCAAGAAGTAAGCGCCTCTCCTTTTCGCTGATTTCATCAAGCGCGTCCTTGCGGGGGCGAAACTCGCGCGCGATGCTGCATCATGAAGGCAGCGGTCTATATCTTAGTTGTCGCGGCAATATCTATCGACACGGCAACAGCCGAAACGCCAAAAGGGTCGTATGAAGTCTGCCTGGCGATCGCGGAAAGTAAATTCAAAGATCTTTGTGAGCGCCCGGCCCTGGTCGTAAAGCGGATCGTTTTCGAGTGCCGTCCCCAACTTCTAGCGCTCATACGGTCGATGCCGCCATCAGAACCTAGCGATAGGGCGGAGTTGCCGAAGCAATCCCCCGTGGACGAAGCGGATGGTACCGCAAAGGCCCTTTACCTTCGGCGTGATCCTCCTCGACCCGCACCCTGTCGCCGATATCTTGCTGTCGACCAGTGATTGGAACGTCCAGCCCTTTGTCATTGAGGGCGATCATTAGCGGAGCACTAGTCAGTCAGTTAAGCGGGGCTCGTGATGGACGATCACGTCCAAGATCGCCTCATAGACGCTTCCGGTATCTTTTTCGATCTCGGAACTCATGATGTGCTTTCGCGTCGGCGAATAGCTTTTGCGTCAAGTCAGCAACGGAAATGACGTCGGCGCCGGTCTTTGGGACATTCGTTGAGATCCACTCATAAAGGAAGTTGGTGCCGCTCGTGCTCATGCCCGCCTCCTGCCCCAACCTTACGAAACGGGCTGGGAAGCTCGGAATGCCTCCGGCAGATCTCACCTTGGGCCGGTGTTACCAGGCCGTAGGAGCGCGAGCACGAGGTCAAGTAACCTTACGAATCCGTAAGTCGCGTAATTTAGCCTATCCTAATACGAATAGCTCATGAGCAAGCATCCCGTCATGGACACCGATCCAGCCGACCGACCTTACGAGATTGAAGGGTTCGCCGAAAAGCACGGATTAACGTTGAAGGCGGCGGACGTGATCTTGCTTGCGAACGGACCATCGCGTGTCGCCTGCGACGCCGCAGCGAGGGCATTCCTGGCTGCGGTGGCCGGAAGGACTCAGTCCAAGGCCGGTTGAAGCCCCAACAGCCATCGATCTTGCGGCCGCTATCTTACGCCGCCAACGCATCTCGCGCGTTCGGGCACGTCCCTTTTGCCAGGCGAACGCAGAAACCTCGCCGCCCCATTTGCGAGCGGGCGAGGCCCCGGCCCCAATTACCGGTCCCAACAGCCGGCATTGCTACCGTTGCAATTGTTGTGCCAGTGGCAATTGATCCATGATGGGACAGAAGGACCGGTCGCCTTGCCCTTGTCGCAGCCTGCTGCACGGATTTTGGGCAGTTCGCCGCCTATTGCGAACGCTCGACCGCAAATGTTGTCGTGTCATCGGGCGTCCAAGGCGCGCGCGCTGGCGAGCCACTAAGCGGCGCGCGGCTGGCTTGCGTGTGTGGCGCGAAGAAGCAGCGGATATAAGAAAACGGCGGCGACAAGCAGATATGATACTGGCTGTCTTCGCTCTCGATGACGCGGTTCTTAGGGATGAAATATCGGTCCTTTGGCCCCGATCCTGTGCGGACATTGAACCCGCCACCCGGCAGCGGCTCGACAAAGCGTGGGCTGATGACCCCACAATCCTTCTTGTCGTCGCAGCATTCATAGCCGGTGACCGGGTCATGGTAGCCGGTATACCAACTGTGAGCGACCGCGAGCGCTATCAACATGAGCTTCATATGCGTCCAGAAACTTTGCGCCTCCAGGCTAACATTAGCAAGCGCTTGACGAATGCAGCGGTTGCCAGTCCTTGGGCTCGTTCTTCAGGTCCATTTCGGCCGGCGAAGTCCCGGCTTGGTAGGCAAGGCTGAACGAAGCCCGCCCCAGACAGTTTTGCCCCCGTCCGAGGCGGGCCGTGGAAGCTGATTGAAGGCAGCCTCCGGCCTTTGCCCACGGGGATTAAAACCAAGGCCGATTCAGAACTTCACCCGGCTAAGAACGTTCCGGCCGTGGCGATCGTCCGCCGGCCTCACATTAGCGATGGCTAAATCTCTCTGGACTCTTTTGCCAATGGAGCATTCTGCCGGCGGGGAGATGGGACGTGGGCAAAGTCCAGCAACAGCACAATATTGGTGCTGATCAGGCTAACCGCTGGCGCAAGAGCGCCAAGAAGCGGCGGCGCGGCTTTTGGCGGCTCGAGTATCTGTTCGCATTGATCCTAGTGCCCGTCGCCGTTATCCTCTCGCATAACCCCGACGTCATCGGCGCCGCTCCCAGCCTCATGCAACCCGAAGGCATTGTCGATGCGGTTCCTAGCACCTCGCTCTTTTCCATTGGTTGCGACATCAAAGGCAATATCAGCATCAACACTGGGGAGCACATCTATCATGTGCCCGGCCAGGAACATTATTGGGAAACTAAGATCAGCCCTCAGTATGGCGAGCGGTGGTTTTGCACCGAAGAAGAGGCGCGCGCGGCCGGCTGGCGAAAGGCGCGTCGGTAAACTTGACTTCGGCAATCAAGTCGTCTCCTTCCGGAGGCTGCTCGACAGCGGTCGGCATTAAGGGCCCAACGAATTTCAAACGCATGAACTGACTCGCAAAGACGCGTTCGAGCCGGCATGAGCCGCCTATCCCGGCAAGGTTTCTAGGCTAGCTGGCGACATTTGCTCGCTTGCGCAAAGCAACTTGCAAATCATGTTTTTCACCAGGAAATTTAGATCGGGCATCCAAGCCATTCGTCACATCTTCATACAGCGCTATTGGATGCGGGTGTCCCACGAGATAACCCTGAATCTCGGGGCATCCTTCGGTCATCAAGAAAATACGCTCGTCTTCTGTTTCAACGCCCTCTGCGATGACAGGTAAGGTCAGCGCATTTCCCAGGCTGAGAATCGTTCGTACGATGGCGGCCGACTGGGCATTCGAGTTGACGCCGGAAACGAAACTGCGATCAATCTTGATCTTGTCGAATGGAAACGCCTGTAGCGAGGAAAGGGAGGCATATCCGGTTCCAAAATCATCCATGGAGATCCTGACGCCCAACGCCTTCAATCGCCGCAAAACCGACAACGCGGTTGCCCGATCACGGATGAGAACCCCTTCGGTGATTTCCAGTTCCAGGCGTCCTGGCGTAAGGCCGGTCTCGTAGAGGATCGAATGAACGAGCCCCACCAGGTCCCCGAATCGGAATTGCACAGGGGAAAGATTGACGGCGATTTGTAGGGGGGCGGCCCAGGACGCGGCCTCCTTGCATGCCTGCCGGAGCGTCCATTCACCTATTTCAACGATCGTGCCATCCTGTTCGGCAAGGGGGATAAACGCCGTCGGCGAGACGAGTCCATGTCTTGGATGGTGCCACCGGGCGAGTGCCTCAAAACCAAAGATTTCGCCGTCTATCCGAGCTTGCGGCTGATAGTGGAGCACAAGTTCGCCATGTGCGATTGCCGAACGCAAATCTCGCTGCAAGGCGTAACGTTCTCTTAGCCGCCTGTCCATTTCAGGATCAAAGAACTGCAGCATTCGACGACCGTCCGCCTTGGCACGGTAGAGAGCGGCGTCGGCATTTGCCATCAAAGCCGCGGCACTCTCTCCGTCGCTCGGATAGATCGCCGCGCCGATGCTCAGCCCGATGGAAATGTGCTGGCCCCGGATTTCGAATTCGCCTGCCACCGATTCGAACATACGATCGGCGACGCCCTGGGCTCCAGCGGGCTGTTCACCCATGGCCAGGACAAGTGTGAATTCGTCACCGCCCATGCGGGCGACAAAGGCTTCGGGCGCCGCAGTTTCAAGGCGCCGGGATATGGCGCACAGAAGATCGTCGCCGGCCGCGTGCCCAAAAACGTCGTTGGCCTCTTTAAAGTGGTCAAGGTCGATGCTGAGAATGGCAAAGTTGCCGTGCAATGCTTTCGCCTGCTCAAGCGCCCTGGCCAGGTGCGCTGCAAGAGCGGTGCGGTTCGCCAGACCGGTAAGCGGGTCGTGATGGGCAAGATGCTCGATTTTCTTGTGCCGTGCCATAAGTTCGGTTCGCGCTACGTGCATATTCTCACGCGCCTCGTCCAGGCCGTGGGCGGCGTCTTTCACTTCATCTTGCAGGAGGTTGAAGCTTTCAGCCATCTCTCCGAGTTCGTCCCGAGAGTTTACCCTCACCGGTAAGATGTTCACCGAGGCGTGCGCCGCTTCGAGGTCGCCTCGCCCCAGAGCAGCCATGGCGAGAGAGAAGTCCTTTAACGTTCCGGATGTCAAACGCTTCGCTGCATTGGTCACCTCGCTTGCCGAATGGGTAATCATTCCCGGCAAAACCAGGCCGACGCTGATGGTCAGTAGCGCGACGACAACAAAAATGTCCTCCAGCGCTGCGATCAGTGGAGCTTGCACGTGGGAAACGCTGCTGATTGCCAAGAAATAGCCGGCACCGTCAAGCACGAGCACAAAAAGCATGGCTCCAGTAAGCTTCAGGTGAAGCGTGCGCGCCAGCAAGGGTAGACCCAGTGCGTGCCGATCCTCCATGGCGCGCCACGCGTAAAGCGCAGCGCCCGAATATGCCAACGTCAGACCGAACAATACTGTCGGAAGGCCAAACTGCTGGAATCCCAGTACGGCGGTCAATAGCCATATTGCCGCCGCCCCTAAGCCAAGGACGATCGTTCCCCTGGGAGCACGGAAGGGTCGCTTGGCATCGGCATGGTCTCGGCGCAAGAGCCAGACTGCGATGTTGGGCATGCAGATGCTAATCAGATAGGTAAAATTGGCCGCAGCAATCATCCAGAGCGGGTATCCGCAGAGCATGAAACCGATGGCGGCGCCAGCGGTGAGCAGGGTTGCCGCCCACGGACAATCCGTTGCGGTGCGGCTGGCCAGGAACCGCGGCAGCAGGCCGTCCTCGCTAAGTTGCGCAAGCGTCCGCGCGGCGCCTGCCAAGGGCTGCAATGTTCCATGAAACATGTTCAACATGATGAACCAGATGGCGGCGGCTTTGCCAAAACTGCCCAATAGGGGAGCAAACGTGGGTCCGAGGACCACCGCGAGGTCCGTGCCGAGCGGCCCTGGCCCAAGCACACCCAACCAAACAACCGGCAGGACGAAGAAATAGATACCGGCCATTCCCGCGCTGGCCAACATCGCGCGAGGAATATTGCGGTTAGGGTCGATGGTTTCGCCAACATGACAAGCTGCGGCCTCAAACGCCGGCGCGGCGAATCCGATCAGATATAGTCCTGCCATTACCGACGTGATGTTGCCGAACAGCCCGGCGAACGGACTTGTCAGTGTAAAGTCAGTCGCCTGCCGCCAGTCAACCGCGCCGCTAATGACCGGGATAAAGGATGATAGAAACGCAAGCATCGCGGAGGCTGTGGCGATCGGCATCGCCAGTCGTACCACCCACTTGATTCCACACAGGTTGACCGCCGTAAAAAACCCGATGAGCGCGCAGGCGACTGCCTCCACGGGGAGGTCCGGCAGGTACCATTGCTGGATTGCGGACGCTGAAAGAACCGCAGTCAGTCCGCACGTTGGGACCCAACCCCACCAGTAGCATGTGCCTGTCAAGGCCGAGAGGACGGGACTGTAGGGCCGGAAAGCTTCCGCGCACGCTGCAGAGATACCGCCAACGCGGTTTGGCCACATGAGAACCAATTCGGTCCACGCCGGCGCCGCAGCCCAACTAAGAAGCAGACCAACAACGAGCAACGGGACCGCTGCGCTTCCTTGACCGGGAATATTCCCTTGACCGACAAAAAGGGCGGCGATCAGAAAGAGGCTTTGATTGCTGCCTCCCATTGCGAGCGCCGTCGTACCCGCCCATTCCAAGGTCCTTGGGTGCGGTCGACAAGGAGTGACGTCGCGCATTCTGATGGGTCCATTCCAATACGGTAGGCTTTCGAAGCGCGACCGCGATTGAGTAATTGTAGGCGACGCAGTCGGATGTGGCCTGTTTAACCCAAACAGGTACGGTGAGCTTGAAGTATTAAGATTCCGTACAGCCCTTAGATGGTTACGGCTCGGGTTTGCCGCGACATCAACCGGCAACCGCATGCCCGTCTTGTTCCGGGAGAATTGTAAAATCCTGTCATCGGGCTCGCATCCCAGTAAGCGCGGCGCCTTTGTTAAAGCCGTATTCGACGAAATTATTGAAGGGTAACTGGTTGCGCGAGGGCTGCCATTATGGACAAGGACTGACAATTCTCCGCTTGTGATTTCGACATCGTGTGGAAGGGCCTCAGGAAGTCGGTTGCTGAACTAAACCTGGCGGAAGAACATTGGGCCCGCGCCATCGAGATCGGAAAGGCCGACTTCTGAGTTCATTCTTCGACCTGGACCTTTGCGGCCACTGTCTACAAGCTACGGAAGCTCAAACGCAGTTTCACCGGCGCAGCCACTATCTCAGACCACTCCGAAATAGCGCGCACGCACCCGATCGTCCGATGGTGCCTCCGGTCACAAACCGATGACATCTGGAACACGTGTCGGATCATGGAGATTCGCCAGTCCGCTTTGCCTTCTTGCCCACGAAGAGAACCATAGCACATCCCGCGATGGCTCGAATGTGGCATACCACTTGCGGTCGATTGTGTGCTGCGCAATACTACCTGTTGGGGAAATATAGCGTTGTAGGGTGAGTCACATGCCAGTCTATGTTGTTGAGGAAATGCACTTAGATTCGGTCATTCGGTCTGAGGCAGTCGAAGCGAGTAGTCCTGCTGTGGCTGCATCTGAAATGAATGCTTCCAAGACCGTCTTTAAAAGATGGGCGAAGGACTGGATCCGAGTGACCGACGAGGTTGGCGGGCAAGAATTCGCCTACCCTATTGCCCGGCGAAAGAACTCGCCTTAAGCCTTCTCCGCTCCAATCCGGTGGCAAATCGCACCTTCCGGCCGGAGCGGATCGGCTCCTAATCTGTCATTGGATTTGGCAAGAGGTGAACCTAGGCCGAAGACGGCGATATCCCCGCCGATGATTGCCGCTAGTCACTACTGTACCGTCCCTGCTCTGGCGCGCCACGAAACAGGGTCAGCAATCCATCGTGTGACATCGGATTCGCGCCAGCCCACCCCGTTGATGCTGATCTTGATCTGCGCGGGGAACGTGCCTTCGGCGATCTTGCGATAGATGGTCGAGCGGGACAGGCCGGTCCGGACCAGGACGGTTTTGAGGCGTATGATGCGATCTGGCTCGGACATAGCTCGCCTGCTCCTCAGTGGGTTGTTGCTGGTATGTGCTGGGACAGACAGCGCGAACCGATGCTCGACGCAATCGAAGTTCCCGCAGCACCTATCCATGGCGTGTTGCCGGCGGCAAATCGGAGGGTGTCAGAGCCCACGGCCTCGCCCCTCACCGATGCCATGGCTGAATGCGAGTTCCGCGCCGAGGCGCCGGCCGGAATCGATGTTGATGCCAAGCTCGCGCTTGCGGTTCGCAAGTAGGGATTCAAGCTGCGGATCGCGTTCTAGGCTCTTGGCCATATCGGTCATGGCCGAACGCGTTGACGAGTTGCCGAAGCTGATCGGCGATATCCATGCCGCTCTGAACGGCATCGGAACGCCAGCGGTAGAACCGGTGGTCAAGCAGGAGCCGGCAGTATCGATCAAGAAGTCGGTGACGCCGGACTTCATCATCTGTCTGGAAGATGGAAAGAAATTCAAATCGCTCAAGCGGCATCTTCAGCACTTTAACCTGACCCCCGACCAATATCGGCAGAAATGGAACCTGCCGGCCGATTATCCGATGGTGGCGCCGAACTATGCGGCGACCCGGTCGGCCTTGGCGAAATCAATTGGACTCGGGCGCAAAGCGCCGGCGGCCACATCTGCCGCGGCAGAAAAACGCAAACCCGCCGTGCGTGCGGCAGCAGCGAGAACAACTGCGGCTGCAATCAAGTCGCCGGTGAAGAAGGCGCGCAAGGCGCCGGCCAAAGCGTAGCCTGCTGCGTCTGACAGAGCCTAGGCTGCACTTGACCTGAACATGGCCAAGCCCCGCCTTGCAGCGGGGCTTGGTGTTTTGTCGGGTCATTCTGGGGTGGGCGGGACGAGATGAGCGAGAAGTCGCCCTTGGTGTCGGTCTCGACCAGGCTCGCATAGATCAGAGCGGGGAAGCTCGGATCGTCGAGCTTGACGGAGTGGTAGTCGCGTCCCTCCCGCGAGGTCTTCTTACATGCCGCCCCGGATTTAGTGACGCCAGCGAAGATGCGGAAGGCGGCACCCTTTTCATTTTCGCCATCGGCCGGAGCGAACGTTACCGTCTTGACGTTGAGGTTGAGGGTTTGACCGAGCCGGACAAGCCGTTCGTGGTGCGGGAGAAAGTGCCAATCGTAGCCATTGTGGTGCCAAAGTTAAGGCCAGACTTGCGGTTGTCGGAGGAAGGCTCGTTTCATGAACTCGGCGACGCGGGGCCACTTAGCTGGCGATTTTGGGGGGAGGTAGTCTCCATGGTCATAGTGCCCGTTAGTCTGTTCAGCGTCGCTGATTTGCCACGGAGTCTGTACCTGCAGAGGCGTCGGCGTAGGTGGCCCTTCGGATCCAAGAGCGATCTGGAAAGGCGTGTGGTCGGCATGAAGGAGCAATGAGAGAGGGTCGCCAATCGGGAATGCGAGCTTCAGGACGTTGTCCTCACGAGACGAAAGGATCGAAATACTCAAGCAGTTCTTTGCCGCGCTTGTGTACTCGGCAGTCAGGCAGTCGCGATTGATGGCGGCAGCCGTAAGGCAAACGGTGCTGGCCTTCCGACTGAGACCCGAGACGGCCTCGAGCACGAGGCGCGCACCAAGACTATGAGATGCGAAGGATATGTCTTGAGCCGTGCCGCAAAAGTCATTGCAGAAGGCTGCCAGTCGTCGTCCGCAGTCGATCGCGACGCTGCCTTCGAATGGATAGTCGACAAGGGGTATTACGCTGTCCCCGGGCCAGAGCACGGCAACAAAGAGGCTGGAACCGCCTAAAGCCATGTAATGGTCGAGTAGTCCAAGCGATGCCACGCCGTTTGACTGGGTAACGTTGAACCCGTGAACCCCGAACAGGACCGACTTGCCCGCGAACATTGCTCGAAGTCGTGCCTGCGGAATGAGCGTCCATCCCGACCCAGCGCGATCTCCCAAGCCCCCATAAAGCTGCGGGTTGGTATTAACCGCCCCTCCGACCGAACGGGTCCGAAAGTTGAGAAAAAGTGTCATTTCCCGGTCATCAACCCTTCAATGTTCCGACCGCGCTGACAGCAGCCTGAAGGCTGCTGGCTAGATCCTTCGCAACTGGCGCCAAGGGAGCAGCCCCAACGCCTACCAACAACGAAAGTGCGATGTTTGTGGTTGTGTAGTTGGCGCCGAACACAATCCACCCGCCGACACCTGCGAGAACGGTCGCAATGGCCATCGAGAGGAATTTGGCTGCGTTGCGGTACTTCTGATCGCCGCGTTCGTAGGCAGCGTCGAGCGCGGCGCTCAGAACCGCATCAAACTGCCCTAGGACGTTAATTTCGTCCTGGGACACGTCGGCGCCGTCGACAGTTTTCTGCGCGAGAGACTGCAGCTTCACAGCGTTGACGCCGGCCGCATTGGCAAGGCCAGTTGCATTTCCAGTGGTCAGTCCGAGGTGGATCAGCGACTTGGCCTTGGCCTTTTGATCCGCCTTGGCGACACCGTTCAACCAATTGGCCCTCAAGGTGCGCAAGATCTGAGCTTTATTGAAGCCGGGCGGGTTGCTTGTGAGCTGCACCAGAAAAGGATCGAGTGCGCCAGAGATATATCCGAAGCCGAAATTGGATGGACCGCCCCAAAAGGCCTTGCTCGCATCGACGAGGCCCATCGCCGCGGTGCCAAGCCCACCGGCGGCCCCAACGATGTTCACGATATTCGACAAGTTGCCGCTCAGCGCACCGCCGGTTGGATCGGCCATTTTCTTCCTCCCTCAAGGAACATTTCTTGAACGCAAGACGCACAGCACCGCCGTGCGCAAATGGGGTTCAGGTCGTTGTCCTCAGCGAGGACAACACGAAACAGGCATCCCCAAACCATTGAACCGCCCGGTTGATATGATCTCCATATGTTCGCAGGTGCCAGTCATTGGCGGTTGTCGCGTATAGGCCGCCGGCGTTGAAACAGGCCGCCACCAGCACGGGATCGAAACCGCTGGTTCTAAGTCGGCTGCGAATCTCGGCCGTCCCAATGTCAATGTTGACCGTTCCATCATAGAGCGGGTTGCTCGCCGGCGCAGGATTGGGCTGTTGCGCGTAGTACGGTGCGGTCTGCATGGGTTGGTACGAAAGACCGAGACGTTGGATGATTTCCCTCGCCGTTGTCGCCAGTGTCTGCATCGGGCCCGCGCTATAGTCCCCGTAGGTCTGCGGCGACACGTCGGTCACTAGGACCGCCGGCTCCCATCGAAATGTCCTTGGGCCTGTAAAGTCCACGTTGCGGTAGATGCCGGCCTCGGCACCGATCGTCATCACTATTAGCTCGGGCGGCACGCCGTGTTCGATCGATGATTTGCAGATCTGGCTGCCATAGGTCGCGAGAATATCTTGAACAGTTATTGGGGCGCCCGGCGAACGGATCGGAGCCGAAGAGGACGAAAGGTAGACGCCATTTTGATCGAAACGCCACTGCTGGCCGCCGAACTGCGAATGCCAATCCGAGGCCCCAACCGTTGGGCAGCTTGCCCAATCTAGGTGCGGGCTGCTGAGAGGTGGTCTGGCTTGGTTGGTTGCTACTATCGGTGATCCGAGATTTGGCGCAGGAGGAGTACCAACCCATCGATTTGCTGCAGCCTCGAATTTTGATCGCCAAGACTGATCGCCCCCATCCGGGATTAGGCCGTTTTCAAGGTCGCCGATCCTGAGACCAGCGACTTGCAGATGAGGGGTTTCGAATCCGAGGGGCTCGAGATCGAGCCCTCTGCCGATCTGATGAAGGCTGTCCCAGAGGGATTTTCTCGCTCCTGAGTCGTCCCAGCTCCAAGGATTGGCTTGCCCATCGTAGTAAAGGACAAAATCAGCGGCGAGCCCATACTGGTGGTAAGATTCCCAAGGTTGGGCGTAGGTAACGACTCTACCAGGGCGCGATCGGCCCTGCTCGTAAAGATATTGTTGGCGCTCCGGCGCCCGCCAGGCTTCAAAAATCCGAAATGGCAGTTGCTGCTGTGTACAAGCAGCGAGCACCTTCTGAGCCCGATCGCGCATCATGGGGTGCAACAAAGTCAAATCGCGGTTTGGTTGTGTTACGTCGACACGACCCGCCGATGCAGCCGGCTTGGGCGAATTCGGCGCTGGGGGAACGTTGTTCGGGGCCCGTTGAGAGCCGCTGGCATCAAGCGGCTTGCCTGCAACTCCCAGCGTTCCTCGAATCTGCTGGATCGCGTCGGAGTTTGCTCCACCGGAATCGATAGCAGCCTGCAGTTGCTCTACCGCACTCCTCACTGCGCTGGCGGCGTCGCCAGAGCTATCCTGGGCGATCAGTCTGAAGGCCGACGCCAGATCCTGGTAGGCTGCGTCCATCGCAAGTTGCGCTGCAGCCGAAGGAGGTGGCGTGCCGCTCTCAATCGCGGCGATCATTTTCATAGCATCAGCAATCTGATCAGCAGTTGCGGAACCGGACTCAACCGGCAGAGGGGTTGAACTAGGCGCTAGTCCGATCCCGCGCAGTGCATCCTTCAGATTTTCCCAGTAGTCGGCCAGCGGTATTGAGCCCGCAGTGGCGACCACTTGCTGAAGCTTGGCCGCAGCGGCAGCAACAACTTTTGCACCCTCAGTTAGCGAACCGTCGGCGACCTCTGCGAGTTGCAATGCGAGCGCCTGCTTTGCGTCAAGCAGGTTCTTTTCCTCGTCACTCGACGGCTTTTGGGCCAAGCGGTCGTCGATCTGCGAAAGCGCAAGGCTGATTGCCTGTTCTGCGTCGTCTGCAGCGCTCATGTTGATCTCTCCAAGCCCTTTATGTCCCTCTCATCGCTTCATAGGTCTTACGCGCACTCGCAACGTCGGCGGTGAGTTGCGAACTAGCCGCGACCAAGGTCGCGAGTGTTGCAGGGCTGCTCTTACGGCCGTAGGCGAGCGCAAGCTGATCGAGCGTTGTCTGCAAACTTTCCAGTACAACCACGAAGTTTGCGACCATCACCCGGTCGGCATTGATGGTCGAAGCCGGTGCATTCGCGAGTGCTCGATCAGCCAGTAGCGCACTGAACATATCACCGGCGTGATCGTGGAATGCAGTCAGTAGGCTGCGAACAACCGGCAACCCCTGCAGAGCGATCCTTCGCGCCTCGGCAGTGCTTTGGGCCTTCAGTCCCGCATCAATAAACGGCGAAAGGGCCTGAACATATGGCACGAACTGGGTCGCTTTGGCGGCGGCGGAAACGGTTCCTGCCAAAGACAGGTAACTTGCGTGAATCGTGCTGACATCATCGCCTTGGGCAAGGCTTAGCAAGAGTGCAGAATACTGCTTGAGAACGTTGAGGGATTGTCGATAGGCAGCAACGTTTCGTGGATCGCCGACGGTGGCGAAATATGGCGCGTCGGCAGTTGAAAACGCGTAGGCGCCCTTCTTCCTTTTTAGGTTTGCTACATACGTCCGGCGTTCAGCCGCGGAAACAGCGTCAAGTAGCAAATCGCCCGCATCCTTGATCGCGACGACCGCGTTATCAAACGCCCGCGTTTCTTCTACCGGTGCAGTAGCGCATCCGGTCAGCAACGATAACGCAAACAATAAAGCCAACAAAATACGCAACGCGATTGCCTCCTAGGCACGCGCAGAAAATTAGTGCGCGCTACAATATTACGCGCTAAAATTGCTTGTCAAACGAGAACTTACAACTTCGTACCAACCATTTTTTGAGTCGTGTCGAGTCTAGCCTCCTTCACGCTCAAAAATTTGATACCTGTGGATTCCTGGTGCATAAATGGATGATTAGCCCCGCTACTTTGCGACGGTATATAAACCATGGCGGGACCGAGGTCATGGGCGACATCGCGGCAAAGCTCTATTGTACAATTTCGAAGGGATTGGCGTCTAGAATTAAACTGCATCCAGGACAAAAAACACAAAGAGTCTCTTGTCAACTCCATCGCTGGCTCAGTAGCCAATGCCGCTCTTGCCAAAGGGCGCAAGCATCAACTCGAAACTCGATTGCATACCCACGGGATTCGTAGCTAAATAGTCAAGAGTTAGAGGTCATGGAACTCACCTAAATATGCGCGGCATCCTCACGATAGCTTCGGCGGACAGTTCGGGCGACTGTGAACAATTGCCCTGTTCTTTGAGTCAATGACAACGGCGCTAGCCGTACCGAGGAGGAAAGCAAATGGGCTGGAGCGTGTTGAGTGGGGCGACTACCAGTGCCCGGGGAATTACTTCCGGGCTGATATTTCTGATGGCGAGCGTTCAATTTGTCGCCGGTGCGCCGCTCCTGTCTGAGCCGGATGTAGTGGCTCATGTCGAAGCGAATCTCGCGCGTTACATGATGGAACAGCCTGACCGGTGCACCACGGCCACCAAGGAAGTAGAGCAGAACGAAATCGTAGCACCCTACGTCGAGGCGCTCGCAGAAGCGGGATCCAACGCTGACGGCGTGCGCATAGCAGAGTGTACATATGAATACTCACCAATGGACGGCGGTGCGAAACAAGAAGGCTACGCCATCTTACTTGACCTCCCTGCGTCGGTGATCGGACGATGGATTTACAATGCCTGCAAGGCTGAGGCACCTTCGAAACTCGACGGATGCGCGCGACAACTCGTGAGCGGAATGATCAGCAATAGTGGAGGACAGTACCCGATCTCAGGATTTGTGTCCGAAGGCCCGAATGACGGCCTGTGCAAGCAGCACGGCAAGGCGATCAAGAAGCAGGGACTCATCGCGTTTCGCGATGGTGTCACCATCCAGTTCAATGAAAGCTCGGGCGGCGCGCAACCCATCTATTATTGTACGACGGACCCGATTCCAATCAATGTACAAAAGCACCTGATTATCGCAGAGCCGGCGACGAGTGTGTACAATGTTGCCCGCCTAGCCGCCATTCGCCGGGACTGTTGGGGCGAGTACCTGTCGAATCAAGCAACGGGAACCCTTAAACCGTCCGCCTGGCAGGAGCTCGCCCGTACGACCATGCTAAATGCCCTGAAGTCGGGACACGACAGTTTATTCGAGTTCAAGGCTCGCACCTTCGCCTCTACCGGTAAAACGTGCCAGTCCCACAGCTAGGCAGATCTCAAGTGGTGCTGGGACCGATGCAAGCTCCGCGGAGCGAATTTATGAACGCGGATTCCCTGGGAGCAGGCGAGACTTCCGAGTCTTGCGGCATAGCGCCAAACTAGTCGATGCAGTCACCCGTGGACCAGCATCTGTCAGGTAGCTGCGAGCGCTTGAGGCAAGGCCCACGGAGCCATAATTGCGAAAATTGACTGGAGCGGAGATAAGGAAATGCCGAAAAGTTGGTTGATGTATTGTTTGCTCGCGCTCGCCTTCTCCTCCAACGCTTTCGCTGATGAGCCTAAGAAAATCGGTACCTTGTTGGCTGCCGGCGATATTTCGTGGTGTCCAGGCAAAGGTGCAACACAGGCCCGAAAGACCGCTGAATTGATACGCCAAATTGTAAAAGAGGCCACAGTGCCGGTTCGCGTTCTCGCGCTTGGAGATCTTGCATATGGAAGCGGCAAGAAAGAGCAGCTGAAATGTTTCGCAGAAAATTGGTCTGGCTTCGAAGATCTGTTGCTGCCGGTTCCTGGAAATCATGAATACCAAAGCCCCAACGCTGCGCCGTTTTTTGCTGCCTTTGCAAATAATAATTTCGTCCACCAAAACGACCAGCCGTCGAAAAAGGGTACCGACAAGCGTTGGGACAAAAAGGGATATTTCTCCCTAAATTTTCCTAACTCTAACGGCCCATGGCGTATTATCGGCATGAACGACAATCTGCAAAATCTGCACGGATCGGACATGGCTAACGAGAATGCCTGGCTCGAAAAGCAGTTGGATTTAGCTGAGCCTGGCAACGACCAGCGATGTGTTTTGGCTTTTTGGCATGCCCCGCTCTATAGCTCCGGACAACACGGACATGTGAACTACGCTACTCCACGGGCTAATGCGGCTCTCGAAAACTTAACCTCCATGAAGCGGTCCTTTGGTATTCTCTTTAGTCATGGCGGCTCGATCGTTTTGGCTGGACATGATCACGATTATGAGCAGTTCGCCCCCCAGGACGAAAACTCTCAACGGAAGGAAAACGGAATTCGGTCGTTCGTGGTCGGGACGGGGGGCGCGACTTTAACAAAAGACGACTACGTCAACTTGGCTCCCAATTCAGAGGGAGGTCCTTTTGGTCATACAAAGGGTGTCCAAGGGATTCTAAAGATAGACCTTTACGAAGATCGCTACACGTGGGATTTCATGGAGATCGATAAGCAAAAGAATATACCCCAAATGACGAACTCGGCGCTGTGTAACGATCGCAAGTAGTCTACCAAACGTTTCGGAACGGCTTTACGGGCCGCAGTTGGCTCTTGCTCGGTATCTGCACAATTGCTGCTACCGCGCTGTGGACAGACCGCGCTCCGGTGGTACCTCCGCTGACTCGATTTCACTCAGGCCGTTGAGTTCCTGGGTAAGAACCTCAGCCGTTTTGTTGTCAGAGACCTGCGCATACCACATTCGCCGGAGAAACGGTCGTTTGGCATCCGGGCTAATCCGACCAACGGCCTTTATGCCCTGCCTGGACATGAGACGGCTTCGGAGATCCGTTTGCGATTGTTCCGAGGCGGCCTCCGAGAAAGTGAAGAGTATGTTTGTCATCAGACATAAAATCATCGCAGAAGGGTTTCGAGGTTGAGCCGTCCGGCACCGTAGTCGACACTGAAGCCTGCTCCTGCCATCCCAGTCACCTTAAGCAGGTCTGAAGGCACCTGATGTTCTGACCTTAATGGTCGAGCCCACATTGAAGCTCAAGGACGCCATGGAAACAGAGCTCATCGGTTTGGAAAAGGCGTTTGAGCAGGCCATGCGCAGATAAGAGTCGGAAATTTTGGCTGGCCACCGATTGCGTGCGGCACAAATCACGCCGTCGCCCAGGAGCGGAAGTGAACTTAGTCTCTTGCACTTGCTCGGCGCCAACCTCGGTTATGCAGCGCTTCGTTCCAAGCGCCTCGCGCCAAAGACCTCAGGGCGCTGCATCTCAACTCGGGTTTTGGCGCCACCCAGAAAGTTCGAAAAGCTTCTGGGAACCTCACTCGATTCCCGATTGTAGAACCGTACGCGGACTGCCTTGGGGCCGGTAGCGGACTGTCTAGTTTCAGCCGCTCTCTCAAAAAAACGAACGTCCTATATTGTAAGCGCTGTTCCGGCAACACCTTTCGTGCGTGGCCGTGAGGAATGCTCGGAGCCTTTAAGGGCTTCGACGCATAACGATTTCAGAGCTTACGCTTAAGTCCAGGGCAAGCGCTATTTGGCACCACCGGCAGGGCGACATGATCGGAATGACGACGAGTTTGGTCATAGCTGGCCTGAGCGTATACGTGCTTTTGCGCCAATAGAGAACTTGACCGGCAGCGTAAAAGAATGTGCAGTAGTTGTAGGGCGAACCGGGGGATAAAAAAGTGAGAATCGGAACAACTATTTTAAGTGTTATTACGGCAGTAGCACTAACTATTAGTTTGCCCATGTCAGCAAACGCTGACCCCAAAACGGCCGCGTATGAGGGCGGATACATAATGGCGGCTTTTGGTTCGTGCCCTGTTACGGCGATATTTGGCTCTATGAGCAAATTTATCAAATACCAAGGCTCAAAAGATTATAATCGCGGCTTTGCCGCCTTCGAGGCCGCGTTTAAAAAAGGCCCTCGGCCAAGCAAGTTATGCTTCGATGCAGCGCGTGAAAGCGGTTTCTTCAGCGTGCGCTAGGCATAGGGACAGGGCGTGGTGTTGTTCAGGCCGAATCGGACTGTCGGCGGCTCCGTCGTGGGAACGAAAATAGAAGAGAAGCAGAACTTTCGTGTGCGATTTTTGCACACAACATCTCGTAACTAACTGATTATATTTATGTATCTGCCCCATCCATCATGGGTGCAATGGCTATGCTATGTGATTGGTATTGCTTCATTTTTATAATAGCTCAACTGGCTAGCTCACACCGAGCGCGCACGAGAGACAGTCCTTCGGCGCGACCATACGCGACTCTAGGCAACAGATGCTGAACGGCAGACCGGCCTCGGCGAGCCGCTCATTTCTCGGAACCTTCGGCGAACCAACCGACCCTCATATCGACGACATGAGCGATGTAGGCAAGTCCCCTCGCCGCTCCAAGGCCGCCGCCCTCGTTTCGACGGAGCGTAAAATGGGCCGGTACAACCGGCCCATTTTCAATCAATCCTCCTCAACGGATTCCTCCTCAACGGCTTCCGGGATCGCATCCGGCAGCTTTTGCGGTCCAACCCGGTCGGCAACGAGCATCGAGAGCATCATCTCGACAAGGCCATTGGCGGCCCCCTTCTCGCCACCGGTAGCGCCGATCTGGATCTGCGGCACGATCGGCAGCCTGCCATTCTCGATCGCCTCGGCGAAGCGCATGAGAACCTGCGCGTTGAGCTGATAATCCGGGCCGCCGAAGGCCGCCACCTTCTTCTCGGTGGCCTCGGCCTCCGCCAGACCGATGGCGCGCACCCTCTCGGCATCTGCAAAACCGGTCGCCTTGATGCGTTCGGCGTCGGCAAGCGCGATAGCCTTGATCATGTCGGCCTCGCCCTGGCCGCCGAGACGCACCTTCTCGGCCTCTGCCTTGGCCGTGACCTGGATGGTTTCCGCCTGCTGGCGGGTGCGGGCGAGTTGCGCCTTGCCCTCGTTCTCGCTGATCTCGATGGTAAGGGCCGACGTCGTGATCTTGGCTTGCTGTTCAGCGAGCGCCTCCTTTTCACGCAATGTGCGTTCCTGAATGGCCGCCTTCTCCTGCAGTTTGTAAGTCTCGACCTTTTCGACTGCGATCTGGCGCTCGCGCAGCTGGACCAGGATCTGCTCTATGCCGTTCTGGCCATCGGCGGCACGGGGCGTACCAATCAACACTTCCTGCAGCTCGAGGCTGTAGGAATTGAATTTTTCGCGCATCTCCTCGCCCGATTTGCGCTGGATATCGCTACGCTCCTGCAAAAGCTGGATCAGCGTCTTTGTCTGGGCGATGTTCTTGAAGTAAGCGGAAACCATCGGGTCGAGCGTTTGTTCGACCAGCCGCTTGATGTCACCGAAACGCTGCACCACGAGCGGCGCCTTCATATAGTCGATATGCACGACGACGGAGAGCGGCAGCACCGGCTCGAACGCATCCTTGGTGATCAACGACACTTCAGACAGGTTCTCGTCCAGCCTGTGTTCGCCAAACTGCTCTTTCGTCCATTTGAGCACAAAGTTGGTGGTCGGCACGATGATAATCTTGCCGGCATAGGTATTGAACGCATACTTGCCTGGCAATAGCGGCGTCGACCAGACACCGCGTGCGCCGATTTCAACCAGCTCGCCGTGACGGTATGCCTGCCCGGAGATATCCGTGCCGTGACGGCCATTATAGGAGACGACGACACCCACCGTGCCAACGTCAATGATCGTCTTCCCGACCAATTCGACGGTCGCGAAAATGCGATTGAGGAAGTAGCTGCCGTCGGCCAGCACCTGCAACTGCCGGCCACGGTAACCACCGGCATTGAGAAACTTCTCCGGGTCCTGAAAATTGTTGTGGAAGTTCGGGTCGCTCGGATCGTTGGCCACGGTCGGTGCGATGATCTCGCCGTCCGGCAGGGCCGGACCGTCATGGATGGTGACGATGCCGATCATGTCCTCGGCATTATGGATGACGACCGGCTCAAAGCCGCGCCGCTCCGAGATCATGCTGGACATGTTGGCAAAAAGGCTTTGCTCCGACGCGCTCAGATTAACCGCATAGATCGACTGGGCGGTGAGCACGATGAATTGCGCGAGATTGATGGCATAGGTGCCTTCGCGCAGGATCTTGCGTTGCGGTCCTTTCTGTCCGCCCTTTTCGAGAAAGCCGCGCACATCCTGGAAATCATCGGCTTCGGTGTTGGAAGCCAATGTCTGCGTCGGAGGCAACGGCTTCCCATCACGCGCAAATACATAGCCGATCTGACCCTGCGGTATAGTGACAAGATTGGCGCGATGCATCGAATATTGGAACGGCATGAAGAAATGCACGCCACCGCGCACGACCTCCGGCTGGTAGCCTGCCTCACGGTTGAGCGCGATGAAGCCATTGCTGACGGAGCCGCGAAAACTCCATAGCTTTTCCAGGATGCCGAGCCTGTCGTTCGGGATGTAGCGCACTACGCCGCTCCACCGGAACAGAATTGCCAGCACGACGACTAGCACGGCTACCTCGATCGCCATCCATTCCGTCGGGCCGAGATATTGTAGGGCATCCATTTCTTCTCTCCTATGGGCGCGCGGGTTCGTTCACCCGACCGCCACCCGGTTGGTGTTCATTGACTAAGCGGGGAGATTGCGCACCGACACGCCCGACGCACTAAGAGCGTGTCGAACGTTTGGGCTGCTCATTGTATGGGAAAATGACCGCGCGTCCCGAGTCCCCAGTGAGGGGAGGCGTGGCCGTGAGCTATCTCACATCGATGTTGCCTTGATAGACATTACAACAATTGACGTAGGGATCGCGCCCACAGGTTTAAAGATACTCCACGCGAAAAATCGCACAATTACTTCCAACGCTATTTCGCAAGAGTGGTGCGCTTTCTTCCCCGACTGCCGGGCTGAACCAAACGATGACTCGACCTGATGCGGACATCCCGAAGCCGATTGCGATAGGCTGCCTCCCAACAAGGGAGATTCCGCCATGAACGAGCCGAACGCGGGAAAGCCGGCCTACGACCCGCAGCAGCTGGAACCCATGCTGATAGCGAGACAGCATGCGGGCGACATCGATGGCATGGTCGCGCTGTTCGAGGCGGATGCGGTGATCGACTGCGGCGACGGACGTTTTCTGCGCGGCCGCGAAGCCATTCGTGACTACTATGCCGAGATTGTCGCGTCTGGACGGAAGTTTGCCGTGGGAGAACAGCGCCCTGCCCTTATTTGCGGCGACCTTGCCCTCACCTCGACCCGGCTCCCCGACGGCGACGTCACCAGCGAGGTTGCCCGGCGGCAAAGCGACGGCTCCTGGCTTTGGGTGATCGACCGCTATTCCGTCGCTTGGGATTGAGCCTTTGGACCGAACCAACCGTCTGCGTCGTCCAGAAAACCGGCCGCCGACGTCCCGCAGACACATCAAAACGCTGCGGCCGTGATGGCCGCAGTCGTTGCGTTCAGCAATCCGGGTGCGGCTACCGCCGCAGCGCGTATACGCTCGCCATGGTTTCGCCGGGGACGGGCAGCGCCATGTCGTCGTCCAGCAGCCGCGTGATCCGGGCAAAGCCGGTGAATGCCTTCCTGGCCTCTTCCGCCGACATTTGTCCCGACATGGCCGCCGAGCAGCAATTCAGCGCGCACTGATACACTGGCCCACGTCGTCCCGTCGGCCATTTACGCAAGAAAACCATCGCCTCGGCGACACTATCCACTTCTTCTACAGGGTGTCCCTGCCCGCGCGAGATCCGCACGGGCGAAAAGAAATGCAGGTAGTCCATCGTTTCCTCCCGGTCGATCGCGATGCCGCCCGATCGAACCCTATGAAACGCACGGTAAGGCGGTTGGTTCCACCCAGAAAACAGTTTTTTGAAAAATCTTTTGGCCGATGGATGTCGGCTAGAGCAGTTCACCGTTTCGCGGAAACGGTGAACTGCGCTATCTCTTTGTTTCGACGCAATTCCCTAGGGAAAGCGCTACGCGCTTTCCCTAGAAAACCGTTTCACACTTTTCCTGGAATTGCTCTAAACCGTCGGGAAGTGGCAGGCCACCTTGCGGCCGGGTCGACACTCCCTCAACTCCGGCCGCTCGGTGCGGCATCGCTCGACCGCGATCGGGCATCGGGGATGGAAACGGCAGCCCGATGGCGGCTTGAGCGGGCTCGGCACATCACCGGTGAGGATGATGCGCTTGCGCGTCCCGCTGGGCGTCGTCTCGACGACCGGAACCGCCGAGATCAGCGCCTGGCTGTAAGGATGGGCCGGGGCGGCAAACACCTCTTCCGCCGGCCCTTCCTCGACGATCGAGCCGAGATACATGACCGCGATGCGGGTCGACACCTGACGCACCACGGACAGGTCGTGGGCGATGAAGATGTAGGTGAGGTTGAGCTTCTCCTGCAGGTCGGCGAGCAGGTTGACGATCTGCGCCTGTACCGACACGTCGAGCGCGGAGACCGGTTCATCCAGCACGACCAGATCGGGATTGAGCGCGATGGCGCGCGCAATGCCGACGCGCTGGCGCTGGCCGCCAGAGAATTCATGGGGATAACGCATGACATGGTCGGGCAGCAGTCCGACGAGCTCGAACAGTTCGGCAACGCGCGCGGCGATCTCGCGAGAGGAAAGCTTGCCGTGGATGCGCAGCGGCTCGGCCACCAGGTCGCCAACGCGCCGGCGCGGATTGAGCGAGGCAGACGGGTCCTGGAAGACCATTTGCAGGCGCCGCCGCAGCGGCCTCAGTTCGGACAGCGACTTCGAGGTGATGTCTTCGCCTTCGAACAGCAGCTCCCCATCTGTGATCTCGTAGAGCCTCACCAGGCAGCGCGCCAGCGTGGACTTGCCGCATCCGGATTCGCCGACCAGCCCGACCGTCTCGCCGCGCCGCACGGTGAGCGAGACATTGTCGACCGCGTGCACGGTTCGCTTGCCTTCGGCGGAAAAGCGAGAGCCGATCGAAAAACGCTTCCCCAGGCAACGCGTTTCGAGGATCGGGCTGTCGGTCATCGGTCCGCTCATGCTTGTGCCACCCGGAAGCATGCCGCGGCGTGGGTGCCGACGCCGAGGTCGGGCTTGCCTGTTGCGCAGGGCTCGTAGTGCACCGGGCATCGCGGGCCGAAGGCGCAGCCCTGCGGCAAGCGCAGCAGGGACGGCGGCGAACCGGGAATGGCCGGCAGACGGCGCGGCTTCTCGCCGGTCAATGGCGGGATCGAACCGAGCAACGCGCGCGTGTAGGGATGCCGCGGGTCGGAAAACAGCTCCATGCGACTGCCGCGTTCCACCACCCGGCCGGCATACATGACCATCACCCGGTCAGCGAGTTCGGAAACCACGCCCATGTCATGCGTGATGAACACGACGGCCGATTTGTGCGTGGCGCGCAGCTTGCGCACGAGGTCGAGAATGCCGGCCTGCACGGTGACGTCGAGCGCCGTGGTCGGCTCGTCCGCCACCAGCAGCGCCGGATTGCAGGACAGCGCCATTGCGATCACCGCGCGCTGGCGCATGCCGCCGGAAAGCTGGTGCGGATAGCGCGACATCGCTTCGTGCGGATTGGGAAAGTTCACCTCGGCCAGCAGTTCTTCGACGCGCTCCATCGCCATGGCCTTGCTGATTTTC
Source organism: Mesorhizobium sp. CNPSo 4671 (assembly GCF_057784245.1). Taxonomy (NCBI): domain Bacteria; kingdom Pseudomonadati; phylum Pseudomonadota; class Alphaproteobacteria; order Hyphomicrobiales; family Phyllobacteriaceae; genus Mesorhizobium; species Mesorhizobium sp. CNPSo 4671. The sequence goes on from NZ_JBWLUW010000006.1 coordinate 142,742, forward strand.
TGGTGCGCGCGGATCTGCTCGGCGATCTGCCAGCCGATCGTGTAGACCGGCGTCAGCGCCGTCATCGGATCCTGGAAGATCATCGCGATCTCGTTGCCGCGCAGGCGTCTGAGCTCACGCGGCGGCAGCCCGACGAGCTCGCGGCCCTTGTAGCGGATCGAGCCTTCGATGCTGGCGTTGGGATCGGTGATGAGGCCCATCACCGCCAGCAGCGACACCGTCTTGCCGGAGCCAGACTCGCCGACGACACCGAGGATCTCGCTTTCCTCAAGGTCGAAGGACACGCCATCGATGGCCCGCACCAGGCCGTCATTGGTGCTGAAGGATACTTTGAGGTCGCGCACCGACAGTATCATGATGTCCTCAGGCGCGGATCGAGCAGGATGTAGACGAAATCGACGACCGCGTTGGCGATGACCACGAACATGGACGCGTACATCACCGTTGCCATGATCATCGGCAGATCGAGGTTCTGCAGCGCGTCATAGGTGAGTTTGCCGATGCCGTGCAGTCCGAACACCACTTCGGTCAAAAGGGCCGAGCCGCCCACCAGCGCGCCGAAATCCAGGCCGAACAAAGTGACGAACGCGATGAGCGATGTGCGCAAGGCATGGCGCAGCAGGATGCGCGTCTCCGACAGGCCCTTGGCGCGGGCCGTGCGGATAAAGTCTTCCTGCAGGGATTCGATGATGGCGGCGCGCAGCACGCGCCCGTAAATGCCGATGTACAGGATGGCCAGGGTGATCCATGGTATGATCAGGGTCAGGAACCAGCCTTTGGGGTCGTCGGAGAAATTCTTGTAGCCGAGTGGCGGTACCCACGAGAACGCCCAACTGTCATGGTAGCGGCTCTGGGTGATCAGGTTCATCACCTCGCCCAGCCAGTAGACCGGCATGGAAATGCCGAGCAGCCCGAGCGCCATCAGAAGCTTGTCCAGCCAGCTGTCGCGCGTGGCGGCGGCGACGATGCCGATGATGATGGAGACGACCACCCACAGGATCGCCGCTCCGAACACCAGCGAGAGCGTGACGGGAATGGAATCCATGACCGCCGGCACCACCTTCCAGCCGCGATTGACGAAGGAGGTCAGATCGCCGGTGACGAAAATCTTCTCCATCATCTTCACATATTGCACGTAGAGCGGCCGGTCGAAGCCAAAATTGTGGCGCACCGCTTCCAGCACTTCGGGCGATGCATTGCGACCGGCGATGCGCGCGGCCGGGTCTGCTCCCGGCGTCGCGAAGAAGATCAGGAAGACGATGACCGAAATGCCGAACATCACGAACAGCATCTGACCGAAACGGCGCAGGATGGCGTAAAACATCAGTCGCGCCCCAGCCGAACTTTGGAGCGCGGATCGAGCGCGTCGCGCAAGCCGTCGCCGAAGACATTGAGTGCCATGACGGAAACCGCGATCGCCAGGCCCGGCACCAGCGCCACCAGCGGCCTGGTGTAAAGCAGCGCCTGCCCGTCCTGGATGATGGTGCCCCAGCTGGCTGCCGGCGGCTGCACGCCGATCGACAGGAAGGAAAGTGCCGATTCCGTCAGCATGTTCAGCGCCATCATCAGCGGCACGAAGACAATCAGCGTGGTGGTGATGTTGGGCAGGATATCGCGCCACAGGATGCGCCATCCCGGCACCCCCAGATTGATCGCGGCCAGCACGAATTCGCTGTGGCGCAGCGACAGCACCTGCCCGCGTATCGGCCGCGCCACATAGGGTATGTAGACGATGCCGATGATGATGACCGGCAGCCACAGGCTGCCGGACTCGATCTCGATCGGCCCGATCGATATGCCTTGCGCGATGGTGACGATGGAAAGCGAGATCGCCAGCAGATAGATCGGGAACGCCCACAGCACATCCAGCAGGCGCGACAGCACCGTGTCGGTGATGCCGCCGAAATAGCCGGCGATCAATCCCGCCGCCGTGCCGATGATCAGCGTGAAGATGGTGGCCGCCGCGGAGATCAGCAGCGAGCTCAGCCCACCATAGAGCATCCGGGCCATGACATCGCGCCCCTGGCTGTCGGCGCCGAGGAAGTAATTGCCAAGCCGCCAGGTCGGACCGAGCGGCGTGTAGCCAAGCCCGAGCCCCTCGGTCGACTGTTCCATCACCGGAACGTCAACGCCGTCGATCTGAATGACGGCGTCGAGCGTCGAGGCGAAGGGGTCCACGCCTGCCCATTTCGCATAAAGAGGCGCGCTGAGGCAGGCCAGCACGATGAGGAGGAACACGGCCAGGGATGCCATGGCAGCCCTGTCCCTTGCCAGCTTGGCAAACGCGACGGCCCAGGGCCCTCGCGTCTTGCGCGGCATGGCGACAGCTTGGTTCGACACGGACGTGTCCCTCCAAAGGTCGTTACTGTACCCAGGACTGGGTGATCATCCAGTTGAACTGCCGGTTGAACTTGAAATTGCCGACCCGTTTGCTGACGAAGTCAAGCCGCTTCGGCGTGAAGAGGCCGACGGCCGGTGCCTTGTCCGTGACCTGCTTGTCGATTTCGGCCCACATTTTGTCGGCAGCTTTCTGGTCGGTTACGCCAAGGTCCAGCGCCTTCTGCATCTTGGCGTCGATGTCCTTGTCGCAGAAGCCGGCGATGTTGATCGAGGCATCCGAACCCTCACGGAAAGAGGCGCAGCTGAACAGGATGTTCAGGAAGTCGGAAGCTGCGGGATAATCCTTGTACCACTGGGTGATGGACATCTGCACTTTGTTGTTGGTGTTCTGGATGTAGGTGAACTGGATGTTGGACGAGATCGGCTTGACGTCGGCGACATAGCCGATGCTGGTCAGCACGCTCTGCAGATAGACGCCGATGGAGCGTGAGATGGCGGTGTCCTCGGCGATGATGGTCACCTTCTGGCCCTTGGTGCCGGATTCCTCGACGAGTTGCTTTGCCTTGTCGAGATCGGGCGCCGACCATTTGGCGACGGGGTTCTTGGTGAAGGGGCAATAGTCTTCGTGGCCCGGGAAATCCGGCGGCAGCACCTGGCAGACCGGCGAGGCCAGCACCTTGCCGCCGAACAGCTTGACCAGCGTGTTGCGGTCGATCGCATAGGCAACGGCCTGGCGCGCTTTTTCATTGTCGAAGGGTGCGAGACGGTTGTTCAGCGGCGCATACCACCAGGCCGAAAGCGGCGAGATATGCAACTGGTCCATGGACTTGCTGCCAAGTTCGCCCAGGCGGTCGCTCGGCAGCGCGTCGAACATCCAGTCCGCTTCGCCGTTCTGGATCGCCGTGACGGCCGCTTCCTCGGACAGGCCGAAATCATATTGTACGACATCCGGGTAACCGTCCGGCTGGGCTTCCTCGCTCCACTGCTTGAAGTTGGGATTGCGCGACACCGTCATGCCCTTGTTGGGGTCGAAGGCGGAGATCATGTACGCACCGGTGCTGGGGATGGGCTTGGAACCCATGTCGTCGGTGGGCGTGTCCGCCGGCAGGACCACGGCATGCGGCAAGGCAAGCTTGTAGAGGATTTCGGCGTCGGGCTTGGTGAGATTGAGGGTGATGGTGCCGGCGGCTTCATCGCCGACAACGCCGCCTTCCAGCGTGCAGCTCTTGGCGTCGGCCAGGCATTTGTCGGCGCCGACGATGCCGGCATAGAAGGTGCCGGAGGTCGGCCCGGAAACCTTGAAGATGCGCTGGAAGGAGGCGACGACGTCCTTCACGCCCATATCCTGGCCGCTGGAGAACTTGATGCCCTTGCGCAGCTTGAAGGTGAAGGTCTTGCCGTCATTCGTAACCGTAGGCAGCGCCTCGGCCAGATCGGGGACGATGGTGAAGCCGTCCATGCCCTCGGCCTTGCGGAAGGCCACCAGGCCGTCATAAATCGGCTGGTACATCTGCCAGCCCTGGTCGGTGTAATTGATGTGCGGATCGAGCGTTCCCGCCGCGGAGCGGGCGAGCAGGCGGATGGTGCCGCCTCGGTGCTCCTTGAGGTATTCAGCCTGTGCCGGGGCGAGCCACGTACCGGCCAGCAGTGCCGCGGCTGACGCCGCAAAAAGCAGTTTCTTCATGTCTTAGTTCCCCTTTTCTCAGTTGTCGTTGTCGTCCAGGAAGTCTCCCACCACCCGCATGCACGCCTCTTGCTCCTCGACATGCGGCATGTGGCTGGAATGCTCGAATATCTCCCAGTGCGATCCTTTGATGCCGTCCTTGAACGGCTGCACGGTCGCTGGCGTGGCCTCGTCATAGCGACCTGATATGATCAACGTCGGAACATCGACGGCCTGTAGGCGATCGATGATGCTCCAATTCTTCAGTGTTCCGATGACATGGAACTCGTTCGGCCCATTCATCAGATGATAGACGGTCGGATTGCGTGCGATCTGGGCGAAGGTCTCCGTCACCTCGGGCGGGAACGGCACGCGGCAGACATGCCGTTCGTAGAACCGCATCGTCGCTTCCTGGTAGGCCGGATCGTCCGTCGTGCCGGCCTGTTCGTGCCGGGCCAGTGTCTCCTGCACATCCCCGGGCAGGTCGGCGCGCAGGCGGTCGGCTTCTTCGACCCACAGCTTCATCGAAGCCGGTGAGTTGGCGATGGTCAGCGACTTCAGGCCTTTCGGCTGCGTCACCCCATATTCGGCACCTAGCATGCCGCCCCAGCTCTGGCCGAGCACATGGAAGCCCGCGCGGATGCCAAGATGGTCGACCAGGTTTTCAAGCTCGTCGATGAAAAGCCGGGGTGTCCAGAAATCGGCGCCCTTCTGCGGCAACAATGTGGAATTGCCGCAACCCAACTGGTCGTAGTGGATGACGGCGCGGCCTCGTCGGGCAAGAAGCTTGTAGGCATCGACATAGTTGTGGGCAGCGCCTGGCCCGCCATGCAGGATTACCACCGGGGCCTTGTCGGCATCGAGGTTGCCAGAGATTCGATACCAGGTTTCATAGCTGCCAAAGGTGGCACGCCCTTCCCTGCCAATGATCTCAGACGACATCCCGATTTCCCATCCCGTTTGAACGCATTTCGTGTTGTCCGTAACAGCAGGCGCCTAGTTCACCCTGGCCTGCACCCACTCTTCCAGCATCTGGACGCCGAACGCCGTGGCGCCTTCGCGCCCGAGCGGCCGATCCGCGTCAGCCATTTCCTTACCGGCGATATCGAGATGCACCCAGGGACGATCCTCGGTGAAATGGCGCAGGAACGCCGCCGCGTAGGGCGCGTCACCGTCTTCCATGTCCTTGGCGTGGTGCCGGATATCGGCGAAGGGCGATTGCAAGCCCTCGTCATAGGCTTTGTCGAGCGGCAGTTGCCAGAACCGCTCGCCGACCGTTTCCCCCGCGGCGATCATCTGCGACGCGATGGCATCGTCGGTACTGAAGAGACCGGCAAAGACCGATCCCAGGCCGCGCATCACCGAATAGGTCAGCGTCGCCAGATCGACGATCACCGAGGGGTTGAAGCGCGAGGCGGCATAGTAGAGGCAATCGGCCAGGATCAGGCGCCCCTCCGCGTCCGTATCGAACACTTCGACCGTCTGACCCGAAGCTGTGGTGATGATGTCGCGCGGCTTGAGCGCGGTGCCGGATGGCATGTTCTCGGCAATACCCAGAACGCCGACGGCATGCACCGGGCTGGCTTGCCGGGCGAGCGCGATCAGCAGGCCGACCACCGCCGCAGCACCGCCCATATCGGCCTTCATGTCGAACATCTGCTCGCCGCGCTTGATGCAGAGACCGCCGGAATCGAAACACACGCCCTTGCCGACGAAGGCGAGCGGCTGCGAGGGAGCGCCCTTGCCGCGATAGCGCAGCACAGCGACGCGCGGCGGCCGCGCCGACCCGGAGCCCACGGCCAGGATCGCGTTCATGCCGAGTTCCTTCAGCCGCGACGTATCGAGTATCTCGACATCGATGCCGGCTTCGCGCAGTGGCTCCAGATGATCGTGGAAATTGTCGGGATGGAGATGGTTCGGCGGCAGATTGACCAGCGTGCGCGCATATTCGACGCCGTCCGCAATGGCATTGATCCGCGCCAGCGCCGGGGTCAGTTCCGCACCGTTTGCTCCGACCAGTTGCACCCGCAAGGTGCGATCCGAGCCCGCACCCTGGCGCCGGTTGCGCATGTCGAAACGATAGCGCCGCAGCCGCATGCCAAGTGCGACGCGCGCCAGGATTTCGGCTGCGGGCAGGTCGACGCCGTCGATGGGGTCGAGGACAAGCGTGGCGGCGCATTCGGACTTGCCTTCCAGATGCGCGGCAAGCAAACCGCCGGCGCGTGCCAATGACAGCGCGCTGACGGCTTCGGCTTTGCCCAGGGCCAGGATGATGACGCGCCGGGCCGATACGCCCTGGGGGGCGATGAGATCGATGCAGGTGCCGGATTCGGCCAAGACGGCCGGGTCGGAGCAGGCACGGGACAGAATGCCGCCCATTTCGGCGTCCAGTGCCGCTGCCCGGGGGCCAAAGCCTGTCTGGGCAGTCTGCAAGATCACGACGACAGAGGTTTCCGCGGAAATCTCGTCCGCCGTTTCAAAGACCGGCACTGGCGATTGAGGCATAGACTGGCATTCTCCCATTTGCCTGTGACCTCCAGCCTTGGCGCAGCGTGCCTTACGCGCAAAGCTTCGCCCGCCAATGGCGGAAACCGGTTAGGCTGGTCTCTGCCGTTGGTGGAATGGTGCCGGAGGCCCCGAATAATTGTTTTCAGATGGCGACTTGGTCGCTCTTGCCTTTTGGGTATCCCTGAACAGGCCACGCGATCAAACGCCAATTTTGCCCAAGTCGATTGACAAAAACTCAATCGACAATTCATGATTGGCCAATGGCCCTACCCTCACTCAACGGCATGCGCGCTTTCGAGGCCGCCGCACGTCTCGGCAGCGTCAAGGACGCAGCCGAGGAATTGCACCTCACACCCTCCGCCGTGAGCCGCCACATCCGCGCGCTTGAAAAGAATCTCGGCCAGGATTTGTTCGAGCGCGGCTTTCGCCAGATCACGCCGACCATCCGGGGCTCTTACTATGCGCGCAGCCTCTCCGAAGCGTTCGAGGCCATCTGGCGCGCTACCGACGATGTCAGCCTCGCCGACGGCCCGAGCCACAGCAGAACGCAACGTGTCCGGGTCCTTTGCGTGCCGGCAGTCCTGAACCTTTGGCTGGCGGACCGTTTGCCGAACTTTCGCAAGCTGCATCCGGCGGTGGAACTGGAGATCTCGACGTCGGGCAAGCGCGCCAACTTCGATTTGGCCATTGTCGACGAGTTTGTCTATAAGGCCGGCCCGGCCTTGACGCTGCTGATCCCGCTGGTCCTGACGCCGGTCTGTGCGCCCTCGCTGCTCGAAGGACCGGTGCCGCTGCGGTCACCCGCCGATCTGGTCAACCATCACCTGATCCACGAGTGCGAGTCCATGAGATGGAGGCGTTGGCTGGAGCAGGAAGGCGTTTTGGACACGACGCCGAAATCCAGCACGACGCTGGATGATTGCACGCTAATCATGCGCGAGGCGATCAATGGCGCCGGAATAGCGCTTGCCGATACGATGATGGCACAGGATTTTCTGCAGCAGGGCAAACTTGTCGCGCCGTTCGACGCCCGTCATACCTACCCGGCCGGCATCTACCTGCACCAGCGGCGCAGCATCGGCAACAAGCCGGGCACCGGCCTGTTTCAGGATTGGCTGTTGTCCGAAGTCGAGGACCACAAGCGAGTGATGGCTATCGCTTAGCCAAAATTCGAATCACTCGCCCCATGGAATTCAACAGCGGCTCACCATTGCGCCCCCTCGATAATCGCGGTTCGCATTGAATATCTTTAAGGCCAAAGCCGGCAAATGGGTTGCTTGTCGGTTCCCCTACGTCAGGCTTAACCTGCACGGCCATCGCGTGGAGGCGCGTGGCCAATCAAGGGGAGGACATTGCAGTGACCATAGAAGGCGCATCGCCTGACCTGTACAACGAGGATCTCGCTCCGGCCAAGGTTCGAAACTGGGGACCGTTTTCGATCTTCAACGTCTGGACGTCGGACGTCCACAGCCTGTGGGGCTACTATCTCGCCGCCAGCCTGTTCCTGTTCTGCGGCGGCTTCGTCAACTTCATCATCGCCATCGGCATCGGCTCGCTGATCATCTACGCGCTGATGAACATGGTCGGCTATGCCGGCGTGAAGACCGGCGTGCCCTACCCCGTGCTTGCCCGCGCGTCCTTCGGCATCTGGGGCGCCAACATCCCTGCACTCGTACGCGCCATCGTCGCCTGCTTCTGGTACGGCGCGCAAACCGCCGCCGCATCGGGCGCCATCGTGGCATTGCTCACCCGCCTGCAATGGTTCGACGAGTTCAACAAGACCTCGCATCTTCTCGGGCATTCCACTCTGGAAGTGATCTGCTTCGTCATCATCTGGGCGCTGCAGCTGCTGATCATCCAGAAGGGCATGGAAACGGTGCGCCGATTCCAGGACTGGGCGGGGCCTGCCGTCTGGGTGATGATGCTGCTCCTGGCCATCTATCTCTGCGTCAAATCGGGGAGCTTCGCCTTTACCAGCGATATTCCGATGGATGTCCTGCGCGAAAAGACCGCCGACGCCGGCATTCCGGGCGATCCCGGATCGTGGACGGCACTCTTCGGGGTCGCGGCGATCTGGGTGACCTATTTCTCGGCGCTCTATCTCAATTTCTGCGACTTCGCCCGCTACGCGCCGGACAAGGCCGCGCTGCGCAAGGGCAACATCTGGGGCCTGCCGGTCAATCTGATCCTGTTCTCGCTGGTTGCCGGCGTCACCACCATCGCTGCCTATGACGTCTATCACGAGGTGCTGCTGCATCCCGACCAGATCTCAGCCAAGTTCGACAGCTGGTTCCTGGCTGCGCTTGCCGCGCTGACCTTCGCGGTGGCGACGCTCGGCATCAACGTCGTCGCCAACTTCGTCTCGCCGGCCTTCGACTTCTCCAACGTCTTCCCGCGACAGATCGACTTCAAGAAGGGCGGCTATATCGCGGCTCTGATCGCGCTGGTGCTCTACCCCTTCGCGCCGTGGGAAGGCAGTGCAGCGCATTTCGTCGGCATCATCGGCGCGACGATGGGGCCGATCTTTGGCGTGATGATGGTCGACTACTACCTGATCCGGAAGGGCGAGGTCGACGTCGAGGCGCTGTACCGCGAGAATGGCGAGTTCCGCTTCCAGGGCGGTTGGCATGTCAATGCCTTCATCGCCGCCGGCATCGGCGCAGTCTTCTCCTCGATCCTGCCGAACTTCACCAACTGGCTGCCGTCCTGGTGGGGTGTCTATGGCTGGTTCTTCGGCGTCGCCATCGCCGGCATCATCTACTACGTGCTGCGCACTGCCGCTGTCGGTGCCGGAGCGAAAACGGCAAAGGCCTAAACAAGGGAATAAGGCAGTAGGGCTTAGGCAGTAGAGAACGCTTTCCCCTACTGCCTACTGCCTACTGCCTACCCTCTACCATTTCCGCCAACTTGCGAACCGTGTTCCAGTTGCGCGAGGTGCCGATGCCGAGGCGTTTGTGGTTCATTGCCGCCAGCAGCCGCGACGTTGGCCTCTCGCGCGAAAAGACGACCCAGATGTCGCCGGCGGACGGCAATACCTTCTCGTCCCCGGCGGCATAGGCTTGCAGCGCCGCGACGCCCTCCACGGGCGCGGGTTTACGCATCACCCGCACAGCCACCTGCTCGCCCGATTCAGCTGAATCGGCCGGAAACGGATTGCCAGCGGCAAGTTTCAGCCATTCCTCGGCAGTGCGCACGATGATGTCGACATGGCGGCCGAAGGTTTTTTCGAAGGCCGTTTCCAGCCGCTGTTCCAGCTTGCCGATATCGGTCGCCCGCGCTTCGAAGACCAGATTGCCGGTCGCCACCAGCGTGCGCGGGTTCTTCAGGCCAAGGCCTCCCGCCATCGCCTTGAGGTCCGACATGACGACCCGGCGCCCCTCACCCAGGATGATGCTGTAGAGGAGCGCGACATAGGTTTGCATGGCAGCGCTGCCGGCTTACACCAGCCTTGACTGTTCCACCGCCGCCTCGATGAAGCTGGCGAACAGCGGATGCGGCTCGAGCGGCCGGCTCTTCAGCTCGGGATGATACTGCACGCCGATGAACCAGGGGTGGTCGGGATACTCAACCGTCTCCGGCAGCACGCCGTCTGGCGACATGCCGGAGAACACCAGGCCGCAATCCTCGAGCCGCTCCTTATAGTCGATATTGACCTCGTAGCGGTGGCGGTGGCGCTCGGAAATCTGCGTGTCGCCATAGATGTCGGCGATCTTCGACCCCTTGGCAAGGTCGGCCTGATAGGCGCCAAGCCGCATCGTGCCGCCGAGATCGCCGGTCTCGCGGCGCTTCTCCAGCATGTTGCCCTTCAGCCATTCGGTCATCAGGCCGACGACGGGCTCGTTGGTCGGGCCGAACTCGGTCGAAGACGCGTGCTCGACGCCCGCCAGCGACCGCGCAGCCTCGATACAGGCCATCTGCATGCCGAAGCAGATGCCGAAATACGGCACCTTGCGTTCGCGCGCGAACTTCGCCGCCAGGATCTTGCCTTCGGAGCCGCGTTCACCAAAGCCACCGGGAACCAGGATGCCATGCACCTTTTCCAGCCACGGCGTCGGATCCTCCTTTTCGAAGATCTCCGATTCGATCCAGTCGAGCTTGACCTTGACGTGATTGGCCAGCCCGCCATGCGAGAGCGCCTCGATCAGCGATTTGTAGGCGTCCTTGAGACCGGTATATTTGCCGACGATGGCGATGGTCACCTCGCCTTCCGGGCTGTGGATGCGGTCCGACACCTTCTGCCAGGGCTCCATGCGCGGCTTCGGCGCCGGATCGATGCCGAAGGCGGCCAGCACTTCCGAATCGAGCCCTTCCTTATGGTAGGCCATCGGCACGTCGTAGATATGCGGCACGTCGAGCGCCTGGATGACGGCGCTTTCCCGGACATTGCAGAACAGCGACAGTTTTCTGCGCTCTTCCTTGGGAATGGCGCGGTCGGCACGCACCAGCAGGATGTCGGGCGCGATGCCGATGCCGCGCAACTCCTTGACCGAATGCTGGGTCGGCTTGGTCTTCAACTCGCCCGCCGTCGGGATGTAGGGCATCAAGGTCAGGTGCACATAGACGGCATTGTTGCGCGGCAGATCATTGCCGAGCTGGCGGATCGCCTCAAGGAACGGCATCGCCTCGATGTCGCCGACCGTGCCGCCGATCTCGCACAGCACGAAATCATAGTCGTCATTGCCGTTGAGGACGAAATTCTTGATCTCGTCGGTGACGTGCGGAATGACCTGCACGGTCGCGCCGAGATAGTCGCCGCGCCGCTCGCGCTCGATGATGTTCTTGTAGATGCGGCCGGTGGTGATGTTGTCCTGCTGATTGGCCGAGCGGCCGGTGAAGCGCTCGTAATGGCCAAGATCGAGATCGGTCTCGGCACCATCATCGGTGACGAACACCTCGCCATGCTGGTACGGCGACATCGTGCCGGGATCGACATTGAGGTACGGGTCGAGTTTTTTGATGCGTGCGCGATAGCCTCGCGCCTGCAGGAGAGCCCCAAGGGCCGCTGCGGCAATGCCTTTTCCAAGTGAGGAAACCACGCCGCCTGTGATGAATACATATCGCGCCATGGGAGTCATCGCTTAACGCGGCCGGATTGATTCCGCCAGAGAAAAAACCACCGCGAAGGCTTTTTCCCAAGAAGGCGTCGGACCATGATCCCGAAAGCGGGATCCGGTTTTCTCGGACAAACGGTTTCCGTTTGTCCAGGGATCACGACCGAACAGGCTTGATCGTGAACGAGGCAAAACAAAAGGGCCGGCTGAGCCGGCCCTTTCGGCAGGATGGTGGAACCGTCAGATGATGACGACTTTGGTGCCGACTTTGACGCGGCTGTAGAGATCCATGACGTGCTCGTTGATCATACGGAAGCAGCCATTTGAGGCGCTGGTCCCGATCGACTGCGGCGCAATGGTGCCGTGGATCCGCAGATGCGTGTCCTTCTTGCCGTCATAGAGGTAGATGGCGCGCGCGCCGAGCGGATTCTGGCCACCGCCTGGCATGCCGTCCTTGTACTGGCCGTAGTGCTTGGGCTCGCGCTTCTGCATGTCGAGCGTCGGGATCCAGCGCGGCCATTCCTGCTTGTCGCCGACCGCGACCGTGCCCTTGAACTGCAGGCCTTCACGACCGACGGCGATCGCGTAGCGACGCGCGGTCGAAAACGATTCGACGAGATAGAGGCGGCGCGCGCTGGTGTCGATGACGATGGTGCCCGGCTCATAGCCGGTGAACTCGACATCCTGCGGTACGAATTCCGGCTTCACCTTGAACGGCTTCTTGGCGTCCCTCTTGGCAAGAGCCTGGTCGAGAGCCCGCGTCTCGGGCAGATAGCTGATCGACGAGCCGGACGAGGTGCCGCCGAACAGGCCGGCGAATAGGCCGCCGCTTGGCTGATTCTGGCCGACGACCTCGCTGCGCAGTTCGCTATTGTTGCCGGTCAAGGCGACATTCATCGCCTCGGCCGGAAGCGGCTCGGCCGACTGGATCGGCGCCACCGGCGTCAGCGGTTCAATGATCTTGGTGGTCTTCTTGGCTGGCTTGGCCTCGGCCACTTCGGTTGCTGGAGCTGGCTTGCCCCTCTTGGCCAGGAAGGCCTGCCGTTCCGCGTCGGCCTTGGCCTTGGCCGCTTCACGCATCGCCAGCTTCCTGGCTTCGAGCGCCTTGGCCTTGGCGTCTTCCTTGTCGGCGACGATCTTGGCCTCGATCTTCTTGATCTGGGCGAGATCGTCCGGTGTCGGGTTTTTCTTCTTCTTGAGAAGCTTCAGTTGCGCCGCATCGCTTTTGACCGCTGCGACGGGGATGGCGTCGGTTTTGTCGACCGACTGATTGGCGGCCAGATTGGCCGGCACGCCGGCGAAAGCCGGGGAACTCAGGCCGAGTACGGCGCAAAGTCCCAAGAAAATGAAGCTGCGAAGCTGCATGGCGAAGATCCGATCGTTCAATGCTTGTTGCCCACGGCGTCGCCCGGCGTCCCCCAAGGACACCGAAAATGCCGCGTGCAATCTATAGTCGAATAAGCGCGGGCGCCTCAAGCGCGAGACCCCGCCGCTGCCCGTCGAATCTTCGTGAACGCGCAGCATTTGCCGCGACTGTGTTCAAACGATCACAGGTCGCGGTTTGGACCAGATGGAGCTTACTGGTTCGGGACCTGCGGTGCCGCCGGCGCCGTGTTGGTGGTGCCGTTGCTTGCCGGCGGCGTCGAACCAGAGGCCGGCGCGGTCGCCGGAGTTGCCGGCGCAGGCGTCGTCGCAGCGCCATTGCCCGACGGCGGTGTCGGGGTGGTGCTGCCGGCGGGCGCCGGGGTCGTCGTGCCAGGCAACTGGTTGAGCACGCCCTTGCCGTCCGAGGTCGCGGGGACGCGATCGAGAATGTCGATGGGCTTCTCGCCGTAGCGGGCAATGATCGACAAGGTGAGCGACGTGACGAAGAAAGCCGCCGCCAGAATCGCCGTTGCGCGCGTCAACGCGTTGGCGGCGCCGCGCGCCGTCATGAAGCCCGATCCGCCACCAATGCCAAGGCCGCCGCCTTCTGAGCGTTGCAGCAGCACCACGCCGACGAGGGCGAGCACGACCATGAGATGGATGACGATCAGTACGGTTTGCATAGTTTATCCTGGCAAGGCCTTGCCCGGCCGCGGACACGACCGGTGAATTGGAGGCGGCTCAATACAATGCTTTCACGGCATTTCCAAGCCCGTGGCCGGAATATGGGAAGCAACGCGTCCTTTGCAACGAATTTGGACGGGATGCGACCCGCCCATCGTCGTGATTATCAGCCTGAAATGCTGCGATAGGCTTCGGCGATACCCAGGAAATCAGCCGCTTTCAGGCTGGCGCCGCCCACCAGCGCGCCATCGACATTCCTGACGCCCAGCAGCTCCACCGCATTGGACGGCTTGACCGAGCCGCCATAGAGGATGCGCATCCTGGCGGCGGCGGCGCCGAGCTTTTCCGACAGTTTTTCGCGGATATGCGCATGCGCTTCGGCCACATCGGCGGCCGTTGGGGTCAGGCCGGTGCCAATCGCCCATACCGGCTCATAGGCAATGACGGTATTGGATGGCGTAGCACTCGGCGGCACCGAGCCGTCGACCTGGCGCGCCAGCACGTCGAGCGTGGCGCCAGCCTCGCGTTGCTGCTGCGTCTCGCCGATGCAGACGATGGCCACAAGCCCGGCGCGCCACGCGGCGGAGGCCTTGGCCTGGACCGTCGCATCGTCCTCGCCACGTTGTTCGCGGCATTCGGAATGGCCGACAATGACATGGCTCGCGCCGGCGTCCTTCAGCATCTCGGCCGAGATGCAGCCGGTGTAGGCGCCGCTTTCCTTGGTGTGGCAATCCTCGCCGCCTGCATGGACCGGCGTGCGCGACAGAATCTCCGCGGCATGCGAAAGCAGCGTCGCGGGAACGCAGACCAGGGCCTCGGTCTCCGCGTCGAGCCCGCTCATGAACCCATTGCCGATCATCCTGAGTTCGTTCAGCGAGGCGCTGGTGCCGTTCATTTTCCAGTTGCCGGCGACAAGCGGGCGAATTCCTGGCGTCATGGTCTGCTTCTCCGGGCGATATCAAGCTCTGGCCCTCACTACCAAAATCAGGCCACAAAGCAATCGACAGTGGGCCGGAAGGGCGCTATTGCGCTTGTTTCAAACTCGGCGCATGCGAAAATGCGCATAAATCGGAAGTAACGATGCTTGGTATATTGAGAAGCGCGGCGGGTACCTGGGTCGCGAAGACATTGCTCTCGCTGCTGGTGGTCAGTTTTGCCGCCTGGGGCATCTCCGGGAAGCTGATGGGCGGCTTTGCCGGCCACGATTCGGTGATTACGGCGGGTGGCACCAAGGTGTCGATCAACGAATACCGTCTCGCCTATGATCGCCAGCTTGCCGTCATGTCGCAGCAGTTCGGTCAGCGCCTCACCCATGAACAGGCAAAGGCGCTCGGCATCGACAATCAGGTGCTGGCGCAGCTCGTTTCCGGCGCCGTGCTTGACGAACAGGCCCGCAAGCTTGGCCTCGGCCTGTCCAAGGACCGGCTGGCCGAACTGACGCGCGAGGATCCGGCGTTCAAGGGCCCAGGCGGCCAGTTCGACAAGAGAACATTCGAGTACATGCTGCGCCAGGTCGGCATGCGGCCCGAAGACTACCTCAAGAACCGCGCCCAGGTGGCCGTGCGCCAGCAGATCGTCGAAGCGGTCTCTGACGGGCTCAAGGCGCCGGACACTTTCTTCAAGGCGCTGGCGCTCTATCGCGGCGAGGACCGCACCATCGACTATCTGGCCTTGCCAAAGACGCTCGTCGAGCCGATCGAGGCACCGAGCGACAGCGTGCTTCAGGCCTATTTCGAGACCAACAAGAAAACCTACGCTGCCCCCGAATACCGCAAATTCTCTTATGTCCGCCTCGAGCCGGTGGACATCATGGATCCGACCGCCGTCACCGACCAGCAGGTCAACGACGATTACAACAAGAACAAGGCGCGCTACACCACGCCCGAAATGCGCACGATCGAGCAGCTTGTGTTCAAGACGCCGGATGCGGCCAAGGCAGCGCTCGATTCGCTCAAGGCCGGCGCCACCTTCGAAAAGCTGGTGACCGCCGAAGGCAAGACCCCGGCCGACACGCTGCTTGGCACACTCGCCAAGGACAAGATTGCCGACAAGGCGGTTGCCGATGCCGCTTTCGCGCTCAACGCCAATGAAGTCAGCCAGGTCGTTCAGGGCACCTTCGGTCCGGTGCTGCTGCGCGTCACCGAGATCAAGCCCGAGGTGGTGAAGCCGCTCGCCGAAGTCTCCGACCAGATCCGCAAGGACCTGGCGCTTGGCGAGGCAAGCCGCATCCTGCTGGACGTGCACGACAATTACGAAGACACCCGGGCTTCCGGCAGTTCGCTGGCCGAGGCGGCCGCCAAGCTGAAGCTGAAGGATATCACCATCGACGCAATCGACCGCAGTGGCCTCCGGCCGGACGGCTCCATCGTCAAGGACCTGCCGGAATCGCCGGAGCTGATCAAGGCGGTCTTCGACGCGGAACCCAACACCGAAAACGAAGCGCTGACCACGGCCGACAACGGCTTCGTCTTCTATGAGGTTGCTTCGATCACGCCGGCTCGCGACCGGACGCTGGACGAGGTCCGCAAGAAAGTTGTCGCCGACTGGACGGCGGCGGAGACCACCAAGCGGCTCGCCGCCAAGGCGGGCGAGCTCGACAAGCGGCTCAAGGCCGGCGCCACGCTCGACGTCATCGCCAGTGAGCTCAAGCTGGAGAAGCAGACCAAGCGCGGCCTGAAGCGCGAAGCCGACGATGCCGATTTTGGCAAGGAGGGCGCTGCCGTGATGTTCGGCGTCGGCGAAGGCGGCACCGGGTTGATCCCCTCGCCCACCGGTGACGGACAGATCCTGTTCAAGGTCGCCGAAGTGTTCGAGCCCGCCGGGGCCGATGCCAGCTCAGTGCCGGAGGACGCACAGAAATCCTTCACCTCCGGCATGTCGGACGATCTGCTCGACCAATTGGTGGCGCAGTTGCAGACGCAGTACGACGTCCGCATCGACCAGGCCGCCGTTGCCCAAGCCGCGACAAGATGAGCGCGCTGAAAACCCATATCGCCAAGGTGGCGGCTGGCACCGCGCTTTCCTTCGAGGAAGCGCGCGAGGCCTTCGACATCATCATGTCGGGCGACGCGACCCCAGGCCAAATCGGCGGCTTCCTGATGGCGCTGCGCGTGCGCGGTGAGACGGTCAGCGAGATTTCAGGCGCTGTTGCCACCATGCGGGCCAAGATGCTCCGCGTCGAGGCGCCCGCCGGTGCCATCGATATCGTCGGCACCGGCGGCGACAATTCCCACAGCGTCAACATTTCGACGGGGTCGGCCTTCGTCATCGCCGCCGCTGGTGTTCCGGTCGCCAAGCACGGCAATCGCGGCCTGTCCTCGCTGACCGGTGCCGCCGATGTGCTGATCGCGCTCGGGGTCAAGATCGACCTCTCGCCCGAGTTCATCGGCCGTTGCATCCATGAGGCGGGCGTCGGCTTCATGTTCGCGCCGGCGCATCACCCGGCGATGAAACATGTCGGCCCGACCCGCGTCGAGCTCGGCACCCGCACCATCTTCAACCTGCTCGGTCCCCTCTCCAATCCGGCTGGGGTAAAGCGGCAGATGGTCGGCGTGTTCCTGCCGGAATGGATCATGCCGGTTGCCGAGACGCTGAAGGCGCTGGGCACAGAGCATGCCTGGGTCGCCCATGGCGATGGCTATGACGAGATCACCACCACCGGCGAGACCCATGTCGCCGAACTGGTTGGCGGCGAGATCCGCAGTTTCACGCTCACTCCGGAAGAATTTGGGCTGAAGCGCCACACCAAGGACGAGCTGCGTGGCGGCGACGCCGCCTACAATGCCAAGGCCTTGCGCGACATGCTGGGCGGCGCTGCCGGTGCCTATCGCGACACCGTGCTGATGAATGCCGGCGCTGGACTGGTGATCGCGGGCAAGGCGACGACGCTCGGCGACGGCATCGCGCTCGCCGCGCAAGCCATCGACAGCGGCCGGGCGCTGCAGGTGCTCGACCGGCTGGTCGAAATTTCAAACGGGTGAACCGTGTCTGACATTCTGCGCAAGATCGAGGCTTACAAGCGCGACGAGATCGCCGCGGCCAAGGCACGCGTGCCGCTGGCCGAGATCAAGGCGCGGGCAAAAGACGCCGACGCGCCGCGGGGCTTTCTCGCCGCACTCGAGGCGAAGCGCGGATCGGGCAACTTCGCCCTGATCGCCGAAATCAAGAAGGCGAGCCCCTCCAAAGGGCTGATCCGGGCCGACTTCGATCCGCCGGCACTGGCGCAGGCCTATGAGAAGGGCGGCGCCGCCTGCCTTTCTGTCTTGACGGATGGGCCGTCCTTCCAGGGCGCTCCGGAATTTCTCACCAAGGCACGGGCAGCCGTCGCCCTGCCCGCGCTGCGCAAGGATTTCCTGTTCGATCCCTACCAGGTCTATGAGGCGCGCGCTTGGGGTGCCGACGCCATCCTGATCATCATGGCCAGCGTCGATGACGCCCTGGCGAGCGAATTGGAAGCGACCGCATTCGAACTCGGCATGGATGCGCTGATCGAGGTGCATGACGAGGCAGAAACGTTGCGCGCTGTAAAACTGTCGTCGCGGCTGATCGGCATCAACAACCGCAATCTGAGAACGTTCGAAACCAGCCTCAAAACCTCGGAGCGGCTGGCGCCGATGGTGCCGAGCGGTCGCCTGCTGGTTAGCGAGAGCGGCATTTTCACCCATGACGACTGCCTCAGGATGCAGAAGACCGGCATCGGCACCTTCCTCGTCGGCGAAAGCCTGATGCGGCAACAGGATGTCACCGCGGCAACGCGCCTGCTTTTGACGGGCAAGGCGCTGGCCGAGGCCGTCTGACGATGACAGCTGCCCTCACCCATCTCGGCGCGCAGGGCGAGGCCAACATGGTCGATGTCGGCGACAAGCAAGAAACGACGCGCACGGCGATCGCCGAAGGTTTCGTGTCGATGCAGCCCGAGACGCTGAAGACCATCCTCGCCGGCAACGCCAAGAAGGGCGACGTGCTCGGCACCGCGCGCATCGCCGGCATCATGGCGGCGAAGAAGACGCATGAGCTGATCCCGCTCTGTCATCCGCTGCTCCTCACCAAGGTTTCCATCGACATCGAGCCCGACCACGCGCTGCCCGGCCTGAAAGTCACCGCGCTGGCGCGCGTCACCGGCAAGACGGGCGTCGAGATGGAGGCGCTGACCGCAGCATCGGTCGCCTGCCTGACCATTTACGACATGGCCAAGGCCGTGGACCGCGCCATGGTCATCTCCGGCATCCGCCTGGTGGAAAAGACCGGTGGCAAGTCCGGCGACTACAAGGCTGGCGCCTGATGGCGCTGGTTCCGGTCGCGGAGGCGCTCGAACGCCTGCTGGATGGCGCAGCGCCACTAGCCCGCGAAAGCGTTGCTCTCCTCGAAGCGGTCGATCGTGTGCTGGCGGAGCCTGTCGTGGCGCTGCGCACCCAGCCCCCCTTCAATGCCTCGGCCATGGATGGTTATGCCACCCGCGCAGCCGATGTCGCGTCGGCGCCGGCGCGACTTTCGGTGATCGGCATGGCGCCGGCCGGGCGCAGCTTTGACGGCTCCGTTGGCGAGCGCCAGGCCGTGCGCATCTTCACCGGTGCTCCGCTGCCTGAGGGCGCCGACACCATCGTCATCCAGGAAAACGTCCGGGATCTCGGCGACGGCCATATCGAAGTGACCGAGCCGACGGCGGAGTGGCGCAACATCCGCCGTATCGGCCTCGACTTTTCCAAAGGCGACGTGCTGCTGGAAACAGGCCGCGTGCTCGACCCGGCGGCGCTTTCGCTGGCGGCATCGGCCAACCATCCCACGGTTACGGTCGTCAGGCGCCCGCTGGTCGCCATCATCGCCACCGGCGACGAGCTTTTGCCGCCCGGCAGCGAACTCGGGCCCGACCAGATCATCTCGTCCAATGCCTATGGCGTTGCTGCGGCGGCGCAATCGGTCGGCGCTCGCGCGCTCGATCTCGGCATTGCCGCCGACCGCAGGGACGCCATTGCAGCGCTGGTGCAAAAAGCGGTCGCGGCCGGTGCGGATGTTATCGTCACGCTTGGCGGCGCCTCGGTCGGCGACCACGATCTGATCCATGACGTGCTGACCGGCGAAGGCATGGAACTCGGCTTCTGGAAGATTGCCATGCGCCCCGGCAAGCCGCTGATGTTCGGCCGCCTCGGCGCCATCAAGTGCATCGGCCTGCCCGGCAACCCGGTGGCAAGCCTGGTCTGCTCGCAACTGTTCCTGAAGCCGCTGCTGGCAAGGCTCGGCGGCCGCAATCATCACCAGGACATCCGTCCGGTGCGGCTTGGCGCCGCAATGCCGGCCAATGATCTGCGCCAGGATTATGTGCGGGCGGTAGTCAGGGAAGACAAGGACGGGCTGGTGGCGACGCCGTTCAGCATCCAGGACTCCTCGATGCTGAGGATGCTGGCCGACGCCAACGGGCTGATCGTGCGGGCACCGTATGCCCCCGCATCCGCTGCCGGCGACACTTGCAGCGTGCTGATGCTGCGCTGAAGAACCGCCACATAAACCGCTGATAATGTGGAAAAATGATCTCGGTTATTCCGAGATCAAGGTTCGCGTCAGTGCGTGCGCCGGATCGGCGAGGCCGTCGACAATGTCGTAATGATGCCGGTCGGGCTCGACCACGGCACTGGTGGTGGCGCCAAGGCCGGTCCAGATGTTGGCCAGCAACGCAGTCTGGCGCAGGAACTCCGAGCGCTCGCCACCGCCGACCCAGCAAGTGATGCGAACGCCGTCCATCGGCCGCAGCAGCGCCGGGCTTTCGGTCAGCGCCTCCGGTTCATCGATCGCCAGTGCCGCATTGTGCCCGGTGAACATAAGCGGACGCAGATCATGCAGGCCTGAAATCGAGACGACGTGGCGAATGCGCTTCGCCACATCGGCTGCCAGCGGCGTTGACATTGTCACCATGCGGCTGGCGAGGTGTCCACCGGCCGAATGCCCGGTCAGCATCAGCGGTCCCTCGACCATTGCCGCCGCCTTTTCGATCGCCGCGCCGATTTCGCGGACGATGCAGGCTATGCGTATGTCCGGGCACAGCGTGTAGGACGGCATCGCCACGGCAAAGCCGTTGCCGACCGCGCCCCTGGCCAGGTGCGACCAGTCGTTCTTGTCGGACTCCAGCCAATAACCACCATGGATGAACACGACGAGCCCCTTGGGCGAAACCTCGGGAAGGAAAAGATCGAACCGATTGCGCGGTCGCTCGCCATAGGCAATGTCAATGCGAGCCCGGCCCTCAGCCAATAGCCCGTCCCGAAACGCTTGCGCCGGTTCGGTCCATGCGGCCGGCCAACGGTCGCTCCCGGCGATATTCGCACCATTGGCGTAGGCATTGTCCCAATCGGCAATGCGGTGTTCGAGCATCGGCACCCTCCCCAAAGCGCATCCGTTTGGCGCTAGCAATGGCGGTCACCATGCCATGCGTCAATGCCTCGTGGCAAAAACATTTTAGGCTTGAAACAAATTTCGACTGGTGCGATCCTGCCTGACGAAACAGCCGACAATGGGAGGTCTGCTGTGCTGTCCAAACCTGCGGATGTTCACCCTTCAAGGTGGCATCGTCGAACAGGTGTAGCCAGCCGCACGAAGCCTCTCGCGAAAAGACGGGAACTTCATATCCACCACCTCGGACAGGTGCTTCGCGCATCTGACCAGGCAGCAAATGGGATGGCGGCGAGATGCTTGGGCCTTCAGCGCATATCGACACGTTCACGCGCGATCATCTGCCCCCGCCGGATCAATGGCCGGATTTCCTGCTCGACGGCTTCGACTATCCCGAACGCCTCAACGCCGGCGTCGAATTGACCGACAGGCTGGTCGAGAAGGGGCTTGGTGATCATACCGCCCTGATCGGCAATGGCCGCCGCCGCACCTACAAGGAACTGTCCGACTGGACGAACAGGCTGGCGCACGCGCTGGTCGAGAATTACGGCGTCAAGCCGGGCAATCGGGTGCTGATCCGCTCTGCCAACAACCCGGCAATGGTCGCCTGCTGGCTGGCAGCCACCAAGGTCGGCGCCGTGGTCGTCAACACCATGCCGATGCTGCGCGCCGGCGAACTCGCCAAGATTGTCGACAAGGCTGAAATAACGGTAGCGCTTTGCGACACCAGGCTGATGGACGAGATGACCGCCTGTGCCAAGGACAGCGCGTTCCTCAAGCAGGTCATCGGCTTCGACGGCACTGCCAACCATGACGCCGAACTCGACCGCATCGCCCTCGACAAGCCGGTCACCTTCAGCGCCGTCAACACCGGCCGCGACGATGTCGCGCTGCTCGGCTTCACCTCGGGCACGACGGGCGTGCCGAAGGCAACGATGCATTTCCACCGTGACCTGCTGATCATCGCCGACGCCTATGCCCGTGAAATCCTCCAGGTCACACCGGACGATATCTTCGTCGGCTCGCCGCCGCTCGCCTTCACTTTCGGCCTTGGCGGGCTCGCCATCTTTCCCCTGCGCTTTGGTGCTGCGGCGACACTGCTGGAACAGGCGACGCCGCCCAACATGATCCACATCATCGAAACCTACAAAGCGACCATTTCGTTCACCGCGCCGACCGCCTATCGCGCCATGCTGAAGGCCATGGATGAAGGTGCCGATTTGTCGTCGCTGCGCGTTGCCGTTTCCGCCGGCGAGACCTTGCCGGCTCCGGTCTTCGAAGAGTGGACGCAGAAGACCGGCAAGCCGATCCTCGACGGCATCGGCGCCACGGAAATGCTGCACATCTTCATCTCCAACCGTTTTGCCGACAGGAAGCCGGCATCGACCGGCAAGCCGGTCGGCGGCTACGAAGCGCGCATCGTCGACGACGCGATGCGTGAGGTGCCGCGCGGCGAGACCGGGCGGCTGGCGGTGCGTGGCCCAACCGGCTGCCGCTACATGGCCGATGAAAGGCAGAAAGAGTATGTGCGCGACGGCTGGAACCTCACCGGCGACACTTTTACCCAAGACGAGGACGGTTTCTTCCACTTCGCCGCGCGTTCCGACGATATGATCGTCAGCGCCGGCTACAACATTGCCGGGCCCGAGGTCGAGGCAGCGCTGCTGTCGCATCCCGATGTCGCCGAATGCGCTGTCATCGGCGCCGAGGATGGCGAACGCGGCCAGATCGTCGAGGCGCATGTCGTGCTGGTGCAAGGCGTGGCGCCCGATGCGTTGACCGTCAAGCGCCTGCAGGACCACGTCAAGGCAACGATCGCGCCCTACAAATATCCGCGATCGGTCAAATTCATCGCCGCGCTGCCCAAGACCCAGACCGGCAAGATCCAGCGATTCCGGCTGCGCACGGAGAAAATCCATTGAGCGAACCCTACGATCCGGCGTCTGAAGGCGCGCAGATGTCGTTCAAGGAACGCATGTCCTACAGTGACTATCTGCACCTGGAGAAAGTGCTGGAGGCACAGACGCCGCTGTCGTCGGCGCATGACGAAATGCTGTTCATCATCCAGCACCAAACCTCGGAACTCTGGATGAAACTCGCTCTGCACGAGATCGGCGCCGCGATCCGCTCGATTCGCGCCGACCGGCTCGAGCCGAGCTTCAAGATGCTGTCGCGCGTCGCCCGCATTTTCGAGCAGCTGAACAATGCCTGGGACGTGCTACGCACGATGACGCCGAGCGAATACACCGAGTTCCGCGACGCGCTCGGCCAGTCCTCCGGCTTCCAGTCCTGGCAATACCGCGCCATCGAATTCATGGCCGGCAACCGCAACCTCGCAATGCTCGGACCCCACAAGCACCGGCCGGACCTCAGCGGCAAGCTGGAGGCGATCCTGGCCGAGCCATCCCTCTATGACGAAGCCCTACTGCTTCTGGCGCGCAACGGATTCGACATCGGCGCCGATGCCAGGCGCACGGACTGGCGAGAGACGCGCAGTGAAAATGAAGAAGTCCTGGTCGCCTGGCAGACCGTCTATCGCGATCCGCAGCGCTACTGGATGTTCTATGAGCTGGCCGAGAAGCTGGTCGATTTCGAGGACTATTTCCGCCGCTGGCGCTTCAACCACGTCACCACGGTCGAGCGCATCATCGGCCTGAAGCGCGGCACCGGTGGCACCTCGGGGGCGTCCTATCTGAAGAAGATGCTCGAGGTCGTGCTGTTTCCCGAACTGTGGACGGTCCGCACCCGGCTTTGACTTTTTGCTTTGGCGCAATTCCGGACGGAAAACCGCTTCACACTTTTCCTGAAATTGCGCCGACGTCTCAAGTAACCGCGGTCTTGACCGCGAAGCGCGCCTCCTGCCAGGCGCCGGTGCGCAGGATGTCTTCAAGCACCTCAACCGCCTGCCAGACGTCGTTGTAGCCGACATAGAGCGGCGTGAAGCCGAAGCGGATGGTCGACGGCGCGCGGAAATCGCCGATCACGCCGCGCTCGATCAGGGCCCGCATCACCTGGTAGCCATGTGGGTGGAGGAACGACACCTGGCTGCCGCGCGCATTGCCGTCGCGCGGACCTTCGAGTTCGAGGCCGTAGGCGCCGCATCTGGCTTCGACGAGCTGGATGAACAGGTCGGTGAGTGCGATGCTCTTCTTGCGCACCGCCGCCATGTCGACATCGTCCCAGATATCCAGAGCCCCTTTCAGCGCCCGCATCGACAGCACCGGCTGCGTGCCGCACAGGAACCGGCGGATGCCGCTGCCGGCCGTGTAGCTTTGCTCGAAAGCGAAGGGTCGCGCATGGCCCCACCATCCGCTCAGCGGCTGGTGGACATCGTCGTGATGGCGTTTCGCGGCATAGATGAAGGCCGGCGCACCCGGACCGCCATTGAGATATTTGTAGGTGCAGCCGATGGCGAAGTCGGCGTTCGCGGCATCGAGCTCGACCGGCAGCGCGCCGGCCGTATGGCAGAGGTCCCAGATGATCAGCGCGCCGACCTGATGGGCCTTGCATGTCAGGGCGGCCATGTCGCGCAATTGTCCGGTTTTGTAATTGACGTGGTTGACCAGGATGACCGCGACGCGCTCGTCGATCAGCTCCTCAATGGTTGGCGCGTCGACGCCTTCGAGCCGCAGCACCGTGCCCGGCCGCGTCGAGGCCACGCCTTCGGCCATGTAGAGATCGGTCGGGAAACTGTCGCCCTCGGCGACGATGACCGAGCGGTTCGGCCGCATGCCGAGGGCGGCATGCAGCACCTTGTAGATGTTGATCGAGGTCGTGTCGCAGACCACCGTCTGGCCGGAAGCGGCGCCGATCAGACGTCCCAGCTGATCGCCGAGCGCGACCGGCATGTCGAACCAGCCGGCGGTGTTCCAGGCACGGATGAGGTCCTGCGCCCATTCCTGCGTCGCGGCCTTCTGCAGTTCGTTGAAGACGGCGGGCGCCGCGGCGCCCAGCGAATTGCCGTCGAGGTAGATCACACCTTCCGGCAGAATAAAGCGGTCGCGCATGGCACGCAGCGGGTCCGCCGCATCCATGGCTTCGACGGCGGCGAGATCGATCGTTGCACGCATGATTTGTGACATTCCCTGGTTATTCACGGATCGCTTCGCGCGCGGGCGCGGGTCCCCGGCTGCGCTTGAGGCTGGGCAGAGCAAGCATGGCCAGCACGAACAGGCCCGTGGCAAGCTTCAGGTCAGGCGGCGGCATGCCGGCGGCAAGGCAGAACGACACCAGCTGGTAGTAGATGATCGCGCCGGCAAAGGGCGCCAGCAGTTGGCGCCAGACGGTCTGCTTGCCGACGACCGCCTCGCCGATCATCAGCGCGGCCAGGCCGTTGATGAGGATACCTAGCCCCATATTGACGTCGGCAAATCCCTGCGACTGCACCATCAGCGCGCCGCTCGAGGCCGAAAACGCGCTCGCCAGTCCGACACCGCCAATGGTCGCCGCCCAGACATTGATGCCTTGCGCCTCGGCCATGTCTGGATTGGCGCCGACGGCGCGCACGGCGGTCCCCTTCTCGGTCCTGAAGAACATGTAGAGCGCGGCGAAGACGACGAGCGCGAGAAGGCCGGCGACAACGATCTTGCTGGCGGGGAAACCTGGCCGCGCGAATGGCACCCAGTCAAACACCATTGGCGAGCCGAAAACGGAGAGGTTGGACTTGCCCATGATGCGAAGGTTGATGCTGTAGAGCATCGTCATCATCAGGATGCCCGCGAGCAGCGTGTGGATGCGAAAGCGCAGATGGATGAAGGCGGTGCAGCAGCCCGCCGCGAAGCCCGCCACGAATGCGACCACGATGCAGGTCAGCGGCGATACGCCGGCAGCCAGAAGCACGCCGCAGACGCAGCCGCCCAGTGGAAAGGCGCCTTCGCTGGTGAGATCGGGAAAATTCAGCATGCGAAACGGGATCATGATGCCGAGCACGACAAAGGCCAGGATCAGGCTTTGCGCCAGGGTGACCGGCATGATCGCGACGAAGCTGGTGAGAACCTCCTGAATAAAACCCATGATGATCAGCTCGCCAGCAACATGCGGTCGGTCTTGACGGAAAAATGGCTAATCAGGTCGATCACCGTGACCCTGGCCTTCTCCTCGCCGGTAACTTCCAGCAGGACCCGGCCCGCGTCGAGCATGATCACCCGGCTGCCATAGTCGACGGCGTGCTGCATGTTGTGGGTCACCATCAGCGTGGTCAGCTTCAGCGCGTTGACGGCGCGCACCGTCGCCTGCATGACGATCTCGGCCGTGCGCGGATCGAGCGCTGCGGTATGCTCGTCGAGCAGCAGCAGGTCCGGCGATCCGCCGACCGCCATGATCAGTGACAGCGACTGACGCTGCCCGCCCGAAAGCAGGTCGACGCGGGTGTCGAGACGATTTTCGAGGCCGAGGCCCAATATCGACAGGCGCTCCTTGTAGGACGCAAGCCGCGTGGCGTTCAGCCCTTGTCGCAGCGTGCGTTTTTGGCTGCGCAGATCAGCCAGAAGCATGTTCTCCGCCACGGTCATGCTGGCGGCGGTGCCGCGCATCGGATCCTGGAAGACACGCGCCAGTCTTGTGGCGCGCTTGTACACCGGCATAGCTGTCACATCGGCGCCGTTGATCAGGATCTTGCCGGTATCCAGGACAAGGGCTCCGGAAATGGCGTTGAGCATGCTGCTCTTGCCGGCGCCGTTGGAGCCGATGACGATGCCGAACTCACCTGTAGCCAGTGACAGGCTGAGGCCGTCCAGCGCGACCTTCTCGTCGGCCTGGCCCTTGTAGAATACTTTGCGCGCGGATCGGATATCGAGCATCGTTCCTCCCTGGCGTAAACGGTGACGGCGCCAACGCCGTCACCCCCGCAGCCCGATATCAGTCGACGATGCAGCCGCAATCGGCCAACGAAGCCGGTATCTCGATGCCGAACGCGGCCATCGCCTTGCGGGAAATCGTTGCCATGTGGTCCTTGTAGGCCGGGCGCGACGGCGCGATCGTCTTGGGATCCTTGCCCTTGAGGATCTCGGCGGCGATGTTGCCGGCGTTCATGCCGACCTGCGTGTAATTGACCGCGAAGCTCGCCGGTACGGTGCCGTTGCGGACCGCGCTGTCATCGGAGTTAACGACCGGGATGCCGGCCTGGCGGGCAGCCGCGGAAACTGCGGCGATCGCCGGCTGGATCAGGTTCGAAGCCGGGCCGTAGATTACGTCGACCTTGCCGGCGAGCGAGGCGATACGTTGCTGGATGTCATTGACGTTGTCGACACCGACTTCCACAACTTCGAAGCCGGCCGCCGGTGCCGCCGCCTTGATCTTTTCGACCAAGGCGACGTCATTGGCCTCGCCTGGATTGTAAGGCACGCCAAAGCGCTTGGCGTTTGGCAGCAGCTTCTTGGTGAAGGCCATCACCGCGGCGACATCCTGCAGATCGCTGGCGCCGGTCATGCCATCGTCGCCGGCGTCCCATGACGGCACCAGCTTGGCCGCCACCGGGTCGGTGACCGCGGCAAAGACGATCGGAATGCCGGAGCCCGCGAGCGCCTTCTTGGCGATCTGCGAGACCGGCGTGGTGATGGTGTAGATCAGCTTGGGCTGTTCCGCCTGCAGCTTGGCGATCATCTGCGGCACCAGCGATGCGTCGAAATTGGTATGGCTTTCCGCGTAGACGACGTCCTTGCCCTCGACAAAGCCCTTGTCCGTCAGTGCCTTCTTGAAGCCGGCTATGGCAGCGTTGAGCTGCGGATGCTCGCCGAAATTGGCGATGCCGATGCGGATCTGATCGGCTGCGGCGCTCCCGGCGCTGAGCATCAATGCGCCTGCCAGGGCCAATCCCGACAGCCAAGCGGATTTCGACTTCAACATCATTTCCTCCCAGATTTGATCAGCGCCGCTCACAGGGCGGCAACTGCGGCGATCATGGTCAGTCCCTCGCCGCGTGTCAAACATTATATATAATTCTTGCCATGCCTCCACATCATATATAATTTTCGCAAGCCCGATGATGGACGGATCGCGATGCAGGATCAGAACAGCTCCACTAAGACCGAAGCGGCCTATCAGCTGCTGCGGCGCGATATCCTGACCACCCGCCTGATGCCGGGCGCGCCGCTCAAGCTGAGCGCGCTGCGCACCACATACGGCGTCGGCTGGACGCCGCTGCGGGAAGCCTTGTCCCGACTTGAAGCCGAGCGCCTGGTCACCGCCATCAGCAATCGCGGCTTTGCCGTCGCTCCCGTGTCGCGCGCCGAGCTCGAGGATCTGGCGCGCGCAAGGATGGTTGTCGAAATGCCGCTGTTCCTGGAATCGATCGCGAATGGCGGCAGAGAATGGGAGGACGCGGTCGTCACCGCCCATTACCGGCTCTCGCGCTGCAAGACCGCGGTCGACGACCCTTCCGATGCGGCCGTCGACAAATGGGACGAGAGCCATGAGGCCTTCCATGCGGCGCTGCTGAGCGCGGCAACATCCAACTGGCTTTTGCGCTTCCGCTCGACGATCGCCGATCAGTTGCGGCGGCATCATCGTTTTCTCGGTCTGGCGCCGACATTGCGGGCGGCGGCCGGCCTCAAGGATGGCTATGGCGAAGCCATGGACGCCTTGCGCGAGGCGATCGCAATCGAGCATCACACCGAGATCATGGAAGCGGCGCTCGATCGCGACGTGGAGCGAGCAAAAGCACTGATGACGGCGCATATCGGCTACACGCTGCACGTCTATGTGCACAGCGAAGACAGCGGCGCCAACAACACCTACGCCGCACGTGCCGGCAGTCTGAAAGCGGTTTCCGGATGACCTTGCCGCGGCGCGTCATCTCCGGCGGCAAAATCGATGCCGGCGCCTATGCGCAGGTTCTGGCCGGAGCGATGCCGGGAGCCTGAACGCGTTCTATCCCCGCATAGCCAGCGATTGTTGACGTTTTGATTTCGTTTCGTTCCGCCGAAAATGGATCCGTTCGCCATACAATCCACCCTGAGAATGCCTTTCAAACGCCTGATGCCAAACAGGATAAGAGGATACGCCACAGGCTATTAACCATAATGATTTCAATGCACGTGCCGACGGTGAAGGTGGTCGGTTGACGCCTGCCACCCGGAGCGAAAATTTCTGGGGCCTTAACAAATTCACTAAACTTTAAACAGTTGCAGAACACAACTGGAACAGATAGTGTTTGTTCTGGGTTTGTTTTTCGATTCTGGTTCACACCCTTCGTTCAATGCCTTGGGGGCCGCCATGCTGACACGCAAGCAACATGAACTGCTGATGTTCATTCATGAACGGCTCAAGGAAAGCGGCATTCCGCCTTCCTTCGACGAGATGAAGGAAGCGCTCGATCTTGCCTCCAAGTCGGGGATCCATCGACTGATCACGGCACTGGAGGAACGTGGCTTCATTCGCCGGCTGCCGAACCGGGCACGCGCGCTGGAAGTGCTGCGGTTGCCGGATTCGATCGCGCCCGGCCTCAACGCGGCAAAGAAATTCTCGCCGAGCGTCATCCAGGGCAGTCTCGGTCAGGGCGGCCTTGGCCGCCAGATCAAGCCGGCACCATCGCGCCTGCCCTCCGCCGGCAATGATGACGACGCGGTCTCCGCCGTGTCGATCCCGGTGATGGGCCGTATCGCCGCCGGTGTGCCGATCGATGCCATCCAGCATCAGACGCATTCGATCTCGGTGCCGCCGGACATGATCATGGGTGGCGAGCACTATGCGCTGGAGGTCAAGGGCGACTCGATGATCGAGGCTGGCATCTTCGATGGCGACACGGTCATTATCCGCAACGCCGACACGGCAAGCCCGGGCGAGATCGTCGTCGCCCTGGTCGACGAGGAGGAAGCGACGCTGAAACGGTTCCGCCGCAAGGGAGCCTCGATTGCGCTCGAAGCCGCCAACCCGGCCTACGAGACGCGCATTTTCGGGCCCGACAGGGTCAAGGTGCAAGGCAAGCTGGTCGGGTTGATCCGGCGCTACTGAGCAGGCACGGCCTTCTTTTCAGGTTTTTGATAGGGCGCCAGCCCCCTCGCCTCGCGTGAAAATTTTCGCTGCGCATGCCAGGGCCGATACGGTCCATCCACCGCGAAACTGACGATTGGCGGACCGGTCGCCGATTGGCGGTCGAAGAAGACGGCGCCACTGCCCTTTCGGGCCAGTTGCCGTCTGGTAACGACAAGAACCAGCGGATTGTGGCAGGCATCATAGCCTGTCGCGTCATTGACGACGATCAGATCGGCAAAACCGCAGGCCTTCCAGGTGGCCTTGCGGTCTTCGACATGTGCGATGATCGCACCCGACGGGTGCCGGGCAAGACAGACACCATCCGTGCAATAGAATGGCGCTCCAGGCGGGAGGTTGACGGCATCGGCAATGCCGAATTGCCCGTCCGCCTTGTCGAACATCTCCGGCGCGACGATGGTTTCGGACACCAGCGCGCGTTTCCAATTGTCGACGGTGAACTCGTTCGGGCGAGCCCGGCTGACCGCGAGTTCGCCGCCGCCGATCGGCACCGCGACCAGCCGCGCATCTTCCGAGATAAGCACATCCGGCGTGCGCGTATCCGACACCGTCAACAGTCCGGCAAGCGCGAAGGGCAGTGCCGCGAGCCGCAGCCATGTCGTCGCCATCGTCGCGATGACCAGGGCAATCGTCACCAGCAGGACGGAGTGCTGCGAAATCAGCCCGACCGCATCGACGGGAGAGCGTTCCGATATCCACGCCGATATGGCGATCATCGCCGTCAGGCCTTTGCCCATCAAGTGGAGAAAAGGCCCGTCCAAACCAAAGGGCATTGTCAAAGCGCTGACAACCGCCAGAAACATGACGACTGAGACAATTGGCATGATAGCCAGATTTGCGAACAGGCTGAGCGGCGACACACGCTGGAAGTGCCATATTGCAAACAGCGCCGTGGCACTGCCGGCAATGATGGACGTCATCGCCACCCCTCCTGTGAGCGCGAGGAATTTTCGCGTGAGAAAGCCCGGTAGCGATCGCTTCGGCGGTGGCGGCCTTGCCTTTCCCGTGCGGTGATCAGCCCAGCCTGCATAGGCACCGACCAAAGCCGCAGTCGCAGCGAACGACATCTGGAAGCTTGGGCCGACGACTTCATGCGGCGACACCACGATGACGGCGATCGCTGAGATCGCCAAATTGCGCATCGTCAGCGCCGCGCGATCAAACAGCACGGCAATCAGCATCACCCCCAGCATGATGAAGCTGCGTTCGGCGGCGACGACGACACCGGAAATGACGAGATAGGCGGCGATCGAGAACAGGGCTGCCGCAGCGGCGTATTTCTTCACCGGCCGGCGCGCGGAAAAGTCCGGAAACAGCGCGAAAGCCCCGCGCAGCAGACCCATGATGGTGCCGGCGACCAGCGCCATATGCAGTCCGGAAATGGAGATGATGTGGTAGATGCCGGTGCGCCGCATCGCTTCGTTGATTTCGTCGGGAATGCCGGCCCGCACGCCAACGATCAGCGCCGCCGCGATCTCGCCTTCGGCACCGCCGACCGTGGCCCGGATATGATCGGCAATGGCTTCACGGGCATTTTCTATGCCGGAGAAAAGGCGGGCCGTGAGCGGCATCTCACCATCATCGGCTGCGACAAGCTTTGGATTGCCGAGAAAGAAGCCGCTGCCGCCAATGCCGGCGAAATAGCTGTCGAAGGAGAAATCGTAGCTGTCCGGCCGCACCGGACCGGTCGGCGGCAACAGTTTGGCGTAGCCGGTGACCAGGGAGCCGGCGGTCATGTCCGCCGGGATATTGCGCGCCGAAAGCCGGACCCTTTCCGGCGCATAGCGCAGCGTCGGCCGCGCGGTCGACGTCACGTCAATGGTCAGCCGGATGCGGCCGGTCTCCATCCGGTCGAGCGAGACGACGTGGCCGGTCACTTGCGTAGAGATTTCCGAACCGAGCATCTGGGTACCCGCCCGCCATGTCTCGACCTTGGCGGCAAGCAGGCCAAGCGCGCATAACAATGCCGCCATGAAGCCCAGCTGGGTTTTCGGCCAGGAGCGCGAGACAAGCGCGCAGATCGCCATCAGCACGACGACCGCGACAGGTCTTGCGAAGTCGGGCTCCGCCGACAGCGAGTAATAGCCGATCGCTCCAGCAGCCAGACAGACCGGCACCAGCAGGAAGGCGATGCCCCGGTCAAGCTCCAGTTCTGCTGCCATCGCCACGCTATGGCGCAGGCGAGGCAGGGAGACCTGGCCGAGTTGCCGCCGGACACGCACAATCCGGCCCAAGACAGGGGACGGAAGTGGCGCCGGAACATCCGCCTGCAGCGGTTGGCCGCCTGGCGCAGGCACAACGGCTGAAGGCGGCAGTGAGGTTGGCGGCGGGATCGCAAACAGGGATCGCTCGCTGACGCCAACACTAGCGTCCTCGCCCCGATCCGAGCCCCGCCCTCGTCCAACCATCGGGTCTGCCCCTTGCACCCCTGACGCCCTATGCTACATGAACGCCGGGCGCGCGAAAGTCCGCGCAGCCGCACCCCGCTTCAGATGGTTTCCGAGAGTTTCATGTCCGACAAGGTCGTCACCCGTTTTGCCCCCTCACCCACCGGCTATCTGCATATCGGTGGGGCGCGCACGGCGCTGTTCAACTGGCTGTACGCCAAGCACACCGGCGGCACGATGGTGCTGCGCATCGAGGATACCGACCGCGAACGCTTTAACGAGGCGGCTACCCAGGCCATTCTGGATGGACTGACCTGGCTTGGGCTTTTCTGGGACGGCGAGGCCATATCGCAGTTCGAGCGTGCGCCGCGCCATCGCGAGGTGGCTGAGGAACTCGTGCGTCTGGGTAAGGCCTATTACAGCTACGAGACACCGGCCGAGCTGGAGGCCATGCGCGAGGCAGCACGCGCCAAGGGCCTACCGCCGCGCTACAACGGCCAGTGGCGCGATCGCGACCCCTCCGAGGCGCCTACAGGCGTCAAGGGCGCCATCCGCATCAAGGCGCCAACCGAGGGCGAGACGGTCGTGCACGACCGCGTCCAGGGCGAGGTGCGCTTCCCCAACAAGGATCTCGACGACTTCATCATCCTGCGCTCGGACGGCAACCCGACCTACATGCATGCCGTCGTCGTCGACGATCACGACATGGGTGTCACGCATATCATCCGCGGTGATGACCACCTGACCAATGCCGCCCGCCAGACCGTGATCTACAACGCCATGGGCTGGGACGTGCCGTCGATGTCGCACATCCCGCTGATCCATGGCGCCGACGGCGCCAAGCTGTCGAAGCGCCATGGCGCACTCGGCGTCGAGGCCTATCGCGCCATGGGCTACCTGCCGGAGGCGCTGCTCAACTATCTCGCGCGCTTGGGCTGGAGCCATGGCGACGACGAGATCATGTCGATCAAGGACATGATCTCCTGGTTCGACATCGGCGACGTCAACAAGGGCGCGGCCCGCTTCGATTTCGCCAAGCTGGAAGCGATCAACGGCGCGCATATGCGCCGCATGGCCGACCCCGAACTGTTCGATATCTTCATCGCCACTCTGCCCTATCTCGAGGGTGGTCCGGCGATGGCCGCGCGTCTCAACGACACGAACAAGGCACAGCTGCTGGCAGCCCTTCCAGGCCTGAAGGAGCGCGCCAAGACGCTGGTCGAGCTCGTCGATGGCGCGGCCTTTCTGTTTGCCACGCGCCCGCTGGCGCTGGACGAGAAAGCAGCGCTTCTGCTCAATGACGATGCCCGCAAGATCCTGCGTGGCGCTCACGAAGCTTTGAACGTGCTTTCCAGCGACTGGACGGCTGCCGCGGCGGAAGCCGCGATCCGCGACTATGCGCTGGCCGGTGGCCACAAGCTTGGCGCCGTGGCCCAACCGCTACGGGCCGCGCTGACCGGCAAAAGCACATCGCCGGGCGTGTTCGACGTGCTTGCTGTGCTTGGGCGCGAGGAGAGCCTGGCGCGCATAGCCGATCAAATCGATTAGGAGCAAACTGGCCCAAGAAGATTGGCATTGAAAGGCGCGTTTCGCAGTGCAACATTAGGCCTTGGCCCAATCTGGCACGCACCTCCTAAAATGCGGTGGCGAATACGCGCATTGCGGTAATTTCGACGTGTCGCTCTGCAGAATTTGCCTTTGCCGGCATGAGGAAACAACAAGGAGTTTGCAATGACCGAAGCTGCGAAAAAACTGGATGTGGGCGGCGCGAACCAAGAGGCTACGGCAACGCTTCAATTCGCCGGCAAGACCCATGAATTCAAGGTGCGAAGCGGCTCCGTCGGACCCGACGTCATCGACATCGCCTCGCTCTACAGCACGACCGGCGCCTTCACCTACGACCCCGGCTTCACCTCGACGGCGAGCTGCGAGTCCGAGATAACCTTCATCGACGGCGATGCCGGTATTCTCTTGCACCGCGGCTATCCGATCGACCAGCTGGCCGAACACGGCGACTTCCTCGAAGTCTGCTATCTCCTGCTCTACGGCGAACTGCCGACCAAGGCGCAGAAGGACGATTTCGATTACCGCGTGACGCGCCACACCATGGTGCACGAGCAGATGTCGCGCTTCTTCACCGGCTTCCGCCGCGACGCGCACCCGATGGCGGTGATGTGCGGCGTGGTCGGCGCTCTGTCGGCCTTCTATCACGACTCCACCGACATCTCCGACCCGTACCAGCGCATGGTCGCCTCCATGCGGCTGATCGCCAAGATGCCGACGATCGCGGCCATGGCCTACAAGTACCACATCGGCCAGCCCTTCATTTACCCGAAGAACGATCTCGGTTTCGCAGCAAACTTCCTGCATATGTGCTTTGCCGTGCCGTGCGAGGAGTACAAGATCAACCCGGTGCTGGCGCGCGCCATGGAGCGCATCTTCATCCTGCACGCAGACCACGAACAGAATGCTTCGACCTCGACGGTTCGCCTCGCGGGCTCGTCGGGCGCCAACCCGTTCGCCTGCATCGCCGCCGGCATCGCTTGCCTGTGGGGCCCGGCGCATGGCGGCGCCAATGAAGCCGCGCTCAACATGCTGGGCGAGATCGGCCATGTCGATCACATCCCAGAGTTCATTGCCCGCGCCAAGGACAAGAACGACCCGTTCCGGCTGATGGGCTTTGGCCACCGCGTCTACAAGAACTACGATCCACGTGCGAAAATCATGCAGAAGACGGCGCACGAAGTGCTGGGCGAGCTCGGCATCAAGGACGATCCGCTGCTCGATATCGCCATGGAGCTGGAAAAGATCGCGCTGACCGATCCCTATTTCATCGAGAAGAAGCTCTATCCGAATGTCGACTTCTATTCCGGCATCACGCTGAAGGCGCTGGGCTTCCCCACCACCATGTTCACCGTGCTGTTCGCGGTCGCCCGCACCGTCGGCTGGATCGCGCAGTGGAAAGAGATGATTGAGGATCCGCGCCAGAAGATCGGCCGCCCGCGCCAGCTCTACACCGGTGCGCCGGAGCGCGACTACGTACCGATCGCCAAGCGCTGACCGAAGCTTCTTGAATCGAAAAAGGCGCCTCTCAGGGCGCCTTTTTTATATGACGAAGCACAACGCTCGCCGCGATCTCGCCCGACGGCTTGTCCGTCGCCATGCGCCTGGCGATCTCCGCAAAGCCGTCCTTCTGCCAGGCGCGCATGCCGCTGTCGGCGAACAATGCCTCCAGTTGGCGAGCCAGATTGTTCGCCTTGACGTACTCGTTGTAGAACTCCGGAATAAGCGCACGATCCGCGATCAAATTGGGCAGCAGCGCCGACCAGACGGAAACGAAATAGGGTGCTACGGCACGGGCGATAGGATCGAGCCTGTAGCACGAGACCATCGGCACACCGGCCAACGCCAGTTCCAGCGACACGGTTCCCGATGCGATCAGCGCGGCATCGGCCTTGCCGAAAGCCTGCCATTTGCGTTGCGGATCCACGATGATTTCAGGTTTTTCATCCCAACGATTGACCGAGGCTTTGACGAGGTCGGTGACATGCGGAACCGTCGGCAGCAGCAGCCGCAGACGATGTCCGCGTCCGCGCAGCATCGATACGGTCTCACCGAACGTGTCGACCAGCCGCCGCACCTCGCCGCGCCGCGAACCGGGCAGGACCAGCAATGTCTTGATGCGGTCCTGGGCAAGATCGCGCGGCAAGGCCTGCGCCTTCTGGGCGGCGAGCACACCCGCATCATGCGTGAGGCGATGCCCGACATAGGTTCCGGGCGGGCCGCCCAGCCGCTCGAGTTCCTTCACCTCGAACGGCAGGATGCAGAGGATATGGTCGACATAAGGCTTCATCGCCACCGCCCTGCCCGGCCGCCAGGCCCAGACGCTCGGACAGACGTAGTGGATGATCGGTATCGACGGATTGGCCGCGCGCACCTTCCTGGCGACGCGCAAGGAAAAGTCGGGGCTGTCGATGGTGACCAGGCAATCCGGCTTTTCCTCAGCGATGGTTTTGGCCAGTTGGCCGATCCGCCTGAAAAGGCGCGGCAGATCGCGCAGGACGGCACTGAAACCCATCAGCGCGATCTCGCCGGCGTCGAAGGGCGACACCAGGCCCAATTCCCCGAGATGGCGGCCGCCGAGGCCGACGAGTTGCACATGGCGGCCTGTTGCCTGGCGAAGCGAACGCACAATGTCGGCGCCAAGCAGATCGCCCGATTCTTCACCCGCAACGATCGCGATCTTCAGCGCCTTGTCAGCCATGCGCCGGCTCCGCTGCGGCCAGGCCAACGATGAACAGGCCGAGCTCATTGGCGCGCGACAGGGTTGCGGGACCTTCGAGGATCAGCGAGCGCCCTGCCTCGACGGCAATGCCGGCGAGCCTGGCCGCATGCGCTGCTTCGACCGTCTGTGGTCCTATGGACGGAAGATCAGCGCGCAGTTCCTGACCTGGCTTGGCGCATTTGACCAGCACACCGCGCGTCTTGCCGGCGATGCGGCCGTGGCCTCGCAAGAGTTTTGCGCGGTCGAGCAATCCGGCCGTGCCCTCGATACCCTCGAGCGCGATGGTCCGGCCGCCGACCGCGACCGCCGCCTGGCCGATATCCAGCGCGCCGATGGCCTTTGCCGCGGCAAAGCCCGCCTCAATGTCGCGCCAGTCGGACTTCTGAGGCTCCACCTTGGTCAAGGTCCCTTCGGCTGCGACAAGGTTCGGCACGATTTCGTGGGCACCCACGACCTTTATCCCCCGTGCCTCGAGGCCTCGCGCTACCACTTTCAAGAGCCCATCGTCGCCGCGCGCCAGTGCCATCACGACAACCGGTATCACTGCCAGCAGGCTGAGGCTTGGGCGCAGGTGCGTCAGCCTTGGCCGGCGCTTGATCTCGCCGGCAAGCACAAGATGGGTGATCCGATGTCGTTTGAGCAAGGGAACAAGCGAGCCGATCGCCTCCAGGGCAAGGGTTTCATGCTCATACTGGCGCAATTCCGGCAGACGATCGGCCTCGCCTTCCATGAGGACGATGAAGGGTGGATAGCCCTGCCCGGCCGAGCCGGCCGCAACTTCGACCGGAAGACTGCCGCCGCCGGCAATGATGCCGACCCTGGCATCTGGCGGGAGACCAAGACCAGCAGCCGCCGTCTCAGTCTTCATCATCGGCATCGTCGCCATCGCTGCCCTTGAGCGACGGCACCGCATAGTGGCGCTTGCCGCGACTGGTGATGAAATCGATGATCTTCATGGCGGTCGGCGACGAGGCGAACTCGGCCTTGGCGAATTCGATGTTCTCGCCGACGGTGCGGGAGCGGTCGAAAATCGTTCTGTAGGCCTTGCGCAACAGATAGATTTCGGAACGCGGCAGACCGGCGCGCTTGAGGCCGATGATGTTCAAGCCGCGCAAGGAGGCGCGGTTGCCGACGGCAATGGCATAGGGAATGACATCGCCGACAAACGCCGAGCATCCGCCGAGGAACGCGTTGTCGCCGACACGCACGAATTGATGAACGGCACTGAGGCCGCCGATATAGACGTTGTCGCCGATCTCGCAGTGGCCGCCCAGCGTCGCCCCATTGGCGAAGGTGGCGTTCTTGCCGACAACGCAATCATGGGCAATGTGGGCATAGGCAAGGAAATTGCCATTGTCACCCACTGTCGTCTCTCCGCGGCTGGTGTCGGTGCCGACATGCATGGTCACGCCTTCGCGGATGGTGCAGTTGGCGCCAATGACCAGCGTCGTGCGGCCGCCCTTGTGTTTGGTGTTTTGCGGCGGTGCGCCCAATGTCGCCATCGGATAGACCTTGGTCGAGGCGCCGATGGTGGTCGCGCCCATGACGGAGACATGGCTGACCAGTTCGACACCATCGCCGATCACGGCATCGCCGCTGATATGGCAGAACGGCCCTATACGCACGCCCTGGCCGATTTGAGCGCCCTCTTCCACGACGGAGGAAGGATGGATTGAAGTCTCGATTTTCATAAGCACTCGATCGTCAGTCGCCGGTGACCATCATGGCTGAAATCTCGGCCTCGGCCGCCTTGGTGCCATCGACCAGGGCTTCGCAGGCGAATTTGAGCAGGTTGCCGCGCTTCTTGATTTTCTTGACGTGAATCTTCAACTGGTCGCCGGGAACGACCGGCTTGCGGAATTTGGCGTTGTCGATGGTCAGGAAATAGACCAGCGACGGCTTCGACGCGCCAAGGCTGCGGATGCAGATGGCGCCTGCCGTCTGCGCCATGGCCTCGACGATCAGCACGCCCGGCATCACCGGCTGCTCCGGGAAATGCCCCTGAAAATGCGGTTCATTGATGGTGACGTTCTTGATGCCGACGGCGGAATCATCACCATCGATATCGACGATGCGGTCGATCATCAGGAAGGGATAGCGGTGCGGCAGGAGCTTCATCAGCCCCATTATGTCAACCGCTTCCAGCATCGCCGCCGCCACCATATCAGCCATTATCCTTGCCCTGCTTGCGTGCCCTGGCCATCGTGCGCAACATGGCTATCTCTCGCATGGCTTCCGCCATCGGCTGTGCCGGATAACCGCCCCAGATCTCGCCGGCGGGAACATTGCTCATAAACCCACTTCTGGCGGCAAGCTTGGCTCCTGAGCCGATGGTCAAATGATCGGCAAGCCCGACACCGCCGCCCATGGTGACATTGTCACCGACGACCACGGAACCGGAAATACCCGAAAGCCCGGCTACTATGCAATTGCGACCGATGCGGACGTTATGGGCGATCTGCACGAGATTGTCGATCTTGGTGCCCTGACCGATGATCGTATCCGACATGGCGCCGCGATCGACGGTGGAATTCGAGCCGATCTCGACATCGTCCTGGATGACGACCCGTCCGATCTGGGGAACACGTTCCGGCCCTTTGGCGCCGCCCACAAAGCCGAAACCGTCCTGGCCGATCCTGGCACCACCATGGATGATGACCCGATTGCCGACCAGCGCATACTGGATACTAGCGCCGGGGCCGACATAGCCGTCACGGCCGATCTGGCAGGATTGTCCAATGACCGCGTTGGGCGCGATGACGGTGCCGCTGCCGATCGAGACGCCCGGCCCAATGACCACGCCGGCCTCGATAACAGCGCCGGTTTCGACACGCGCGGTCGGATGGATATGGGCATGCGGCGAAACACCGGTTTCACCCGTCATTGGTCCCGGGGTGGCGGCTGTGGGGAACAGCAGCCGACCGACCAGTGCGAAGGCCTGTTGTGGACGCGGATGGATCAAAACGGCGATGTCGGCCGGTGCCTTGTTGGCGAATTCCGCCGGGCACAGAACCGCGGCCGCCCGCAGCGAAGGCATCAAGGCGGAATTGCGCCTGCCGTCGACGAAAACGAGTGCATTGACACCGCCTTCGTTGGCCGGTGCCAGCGCCTCGATCGAAACGTCGGATTGGCCGGAATCGACAAGCACCGAGCCGGTCAGATTCGCGACTTCGGCCGCCGTATACCGGCGTGATGGCGCGAAGAACACCGGATCGGTCATTCCAGAAGCTATATCCAGCTAGGTCGGAACATTTCTCCCGGATCCAAAAAATCCGGGAGCATCGTTTACCGCCGATCAGAAGCGGGTCGATATGCCGAAGTTGAATTCCTGCACGTCGTCGCTCGCTTCCTTCTTGACCGGGATCGCATAGTCGATACGGATCGGACCGAACGGCGAGGCCCACATCAGGCCAAGACCGACGGAAGCGCGCAATTTCATATCGGTCGAGGTCTGAGTGACCCCAGCGGTGTCAACCTTGCTGCCATAGAGTGTTGCAGCATCAGCAAACACGGCGCCACGTAGACCGAAGCTTTCCGGAACCACCGGCAGCGGGAACTGGGCTTCCGCCGACGCATTGAAATAGGTCGTACCACCAAGATGGTCGCCTGTGGCCACGTCCGCAGGGCCGATGCCGCCATAGGCAAAGCCGCGGATCATGCGGTCAGTGCTCTGGAACTGATCGAAGATGCGCAGACCATCACTGCCGTAGCCTTCGACATGACCGGCACCACCCGAAAGTAGCCCGACCAAATCGAACTGCTCGGACAGCGTCTGATAGACGCTGCCACGACCGGTGACCTTCACGAACTTTGCATCGCCACCGAGTCCGGCCACTTCCACGGTCGTGGTAGCATAGATACCCTCATGAGGGTTCTTCATGTCGTCGATGGTGTTGTAAACCAGCCCCAGGCTGACCGACGACTTGATCCACGGGCTCTGGGCAATGCCATCAAGGATTGCCGTCGAAACATTGCAACCGGCGTCAGGTATCCCGTCGCCGTTGGCGTCGCAACTGTTATCCAGCTCATACTTCTCTTGCGAGATATTGTACGCCAGCTGGGTCGAGATGCTGTTGGTGATCGGCAGGCCGAAGCGCACCGTCGCACCCGTAGTGTCGCTGTCGTAATTGTCATACTGCCTCGTCGACTTGTAGATGTCGAAGCCGGCAGCGATGCGCCGCCCGAGGAAATAGGGCTCGGTGAAGGACAGGCTGTAGTCGCGCGAATTCTTACCGCCGCCGGCCGACAGCTTGATGTACTGGCCACGACCGAGGAAGTTGCGCTCGGTGATCGACCCTTCGACGGACGGACCCGCAGTGTCCCCACCGGTCGAATAGCCGGCGCCAATCGAAAATTCACCCGTCGACTTCTCAACCACGTCGACCACCAGCACGACCTGGTCTGGCTGCGATCCTGGCACCGTCGAGATGTCGACTTTATCAAAATAATTCAGGGCTTCCAGGCGCTTCTTCGCGCGCTGGATCAGCACCTGGTTGAACGCATCGCCTTCGCTGACATCGAATTCGCGGCGGATGACATAGTCACGCGTACGATCGTTGCCGCGAATCTCGATGCGCTCAATATAGGCCTTGGTGCCCTGGTCGACGGTATAGACCACCGAAATCGTATGGTTCTCGAAGTTGCGGTCGCCGCGCGGCGTCACCTGCGCGAAGGCATAGCCGGAACCGGCCACCTTCTCGGTCAGGGCGATGATGGAGTCCTCGACATCCTTGGCGTTGTAGACGTCGCCCTTGCGGGTCTCGACCACCGATTCCAGCGATTTGGAGTCAACTTCCGGGATCGTGCTTTCGACGCTGATATCGCCGAAATTGTAGCGCTCGCCTTCCTGGACGGTGATGGTGACCGTGTACTTGTTCGTCGCATTGTCGAGTTCGCCGACGGCCGATACCACTTGGAAATCAGCATAGCCGTGATTGTAGTAGAAGCGGCGCAGCAACTCCTGGTCGGCACGCAGCTTGTCCTCGTCATAGACGTCATCGCGCAGGATGAACGACACCCAGGACGAGCGCTTGGTGTTGATCACATCCGACAGACGACGGCTCGAATAAGCGCTGTTGCCGACGAAATTGATCGCCGCGATCTGCGTGCGGTCGCCTTCGGTGATCTTGAAAACCACGTTCACGCGGTTGTCACCGAGGTCCATGATCTGCGTGGTCACGCCGGCATCATCGCGGCCGATGCGCCTGTAGGCAGCCTTGACCGCCTCGACGTCGGAATCAAGCGTGGCCTGGGAGAACGTGCCGCGCGGCTTCAACTGAACCGCTGCCTGAAGCGCATTGTCCTTGAGCTTCTTGTTGCCCTGGAACAGCACCTGGTTGACGACCTTGTACTCGGCAACCTTCACCACCAGTGTCGAGCCGACCTGATTGATCTGAACATCCGAGAACAAACCGGTACCGAACAAAGCCTTGACCGCCGCGTCGATATCGGAACTGGAGAAAGCCTTACCCGGCTTGATGGTGATGTAGTTGCGGATGGTTTCGGCGTCGACACGCTGGTTGCCGCTCACCTCCACCCTGCTGACGACAGCGGCTTCGGCCGCCGATGTGGCAACGAACTGCACTGCGAGCGCCCCTGGCACGACCAGGGCGGCGGACAGTGCCGCCGCGGACGCGGCGCTCAGAAACTTGGATGCTGCCTTCATCGGGCTTAATAACCTTTTCTCGTAGTCCCCACGGCGAGAAAACCGGACGTGCGGTAATTTCCCCTACCGTATTAACCGGATTTTCCCTACACGCAAGGCTTCTGGTTAATTTGTATTTACTTAACCCTGGTGCGTGGCTTTCGCGTCACTCATATCCCCGTGCATGGTAAACGGCGTCTCAACATCGACCATGCCAAAGCCAAATTTCTTCATGATTTCAGCACCCAAACAGATCGTTCCAGAATACGAAACCCATGAAGCACAAGACCAGAAGCAGACCGGCCCGATAGGCCATTTCCATCATCCGTTCCGACACCGGCCGGCGAATGACGGCCTCCACCCCGTAGAACAAGAGATGGCCGCCGTCGAGGGGGGGAATCGGCAAAAGGTTTAGAATACCTATGCCGACGGACAGCAGCGCAACGAGCTGCACCAGCCATTCGAAACCGAGTTTGGCCGCCTTGCCGGCCATGTCGGCGATCTTGACGGGGCCGCCCAGCTGGCACTTGTCCTCGCGTCCGACGGCGAAACGCTGCAAGAACTGGCCGGTTCGCTCGATGACGTGGCCTGTTTCCTCAACTGCCGCCGCGACCGCCCCTATCGGGGTGTAGCTGATGAGACGGGGCTGGCCGAGTTCCTTGTTGTTGACGACACCGATGACGGCGACCTTGACCTTGTTGCCGAGCGCGTCTTCCTGCTCCATCAGCTGCGGAGTCGCGGTCACCGTGACTTCCTTGCCGTCGCGCAGCATGACGAAGGTAATG
This sequence comes from Mesorhizobium sp. CNPSo 4671, assembly GCF_057784245.1. Classification (NCBI taxonomy): domain Bacteria; kingdom Pseudomonadati; phylum Pseudomonadota; class Alphaproteobacteria; order Hyphomicrobiales; family Phyllobacteriaceae; genus Mesorhizobium; species Mesorhizobium sp. CNPSo 4671. The sequence goes on from NZ_JBWLUW010000006.1 coordinate 185,822, forward strand.
GTATCGCCGGCGCGGCCCGAGACCAGCCGCTGCACATCGCCAAAGGTTTCGACCTTGCTGCCGTCGACGCTGACGAATCGGTCACCTGGCTGGATGCCCGCCTTCGCCGCCGGACTGTCCGCCGTGACTTCCGCCACCATGGGCTCTGCGACATAACGCCCGTAGGAGGCAAACAGCACGGAAAAGACGACGATCGTCAGCAGGAAATTGAACAGAGGCCCGGCCGCCACCGTCGCCGCGCGCTTCCAGATCGCCTGAGTGTGGAAAGCGACCTTGCGTTCCGCGTCGGTCAGCGTTTCCAGCTCCTCCAAAGTTGGCTGGCTGGAGGTGGCGTTCATATCGCCGACAAATTTGACATAGCCGCCAAGCGGTATGGCGCAAAGCTTCCAGCGCGTGCCATGCCTGTCGTTGAAGCCGATGAGTTCGGGACCGAAGCCGATCGAGAAGGCCTTGACCCCGATGCCGCACCAGCGGCCGACGAGGTAGTGGCCCATTTCGTGGACAAACACCACTACGGTCAGCACAAAGAGAAACGGCACGAGCGTGCCGAGAAACAAGCCTTCGGTGCTGAAAATCGCGTGAAGAATCCCGTTCAACTCATGCCCTCAAATTCTTCCGCCGTTCCGCCGTGACTGTGACATCAATCCAGGCAAATCCAAGGCGCGCCCGCGCCAGAACGTGGAACGACATCCTTCAAATCGGAAACAGCCCCTGCGCCGGATGATCGGCGCCCGCCGAAATCCAGCCAATGACGTATAGGGCAAGAGCCGCCGCGACAAGCCCGTCGACACGGTCCATCACACCGCCATGGCCTGGGATGAGCACGCCCGAATCCTTGCGGCCATGCCGTCGCTTGACCCAGGATTCGAACAGGTCGCCGGCCTGGGCGACAACCGAAAGCACAAGTGCCACAAGGCCGATCAAGGCCAGGTTGCTGGCACCGGCGGCGGCGGCCAGCAGAACCCCGGCGACAACACCACCGACAGCGCCACCGAGCGCACCGCTGCGCGTCTTGCCGGGCGAAATCGACGGCGCCAGTTTGGGACCGCCGACGGCGCGCCCGACAAAATAGGCAAAAATGTCGGTCGCCCAGACGACGGCGAACAGGAACAGGATGGCGACGAGGCCGGAATGGTCGCCGTCGCGCAGCAGGGCAAGCGACAGGCCGGACACGCTGGCATAGGCAAGACCGCTCGCCTCCCACTGCCCGGTCTTGCGAACGAAGGCGGCAATCGCTGTTGCGGCAATCAGAATCACCACAAGCAGCAGCAGCCAGGATGCGGCAAGCCCGGCAATCAAGGCGCCGATGAAAACGATGACCAGCGCCTCGGGCAGGAAGCCCAGCCCATTGGTCGCGGTTGGCCGCGACATGCGTGTCCACTCGTAAAAGATCATCGCCGACATGGCTGCGCACAGCAGCCGGAACGGCAGGCCGCCAAGCCAGGTCAGGCCAAGGGCGATGACGGCAAGCACGACCGCTGAAATGACGCGGAGTTGAAGGTTGCTCATCCCGCGGCCGGTCGCGAAGCGACGTCTTGCGGGCCCAATCCGCCGAAACGACGCTCGCGGCTGGCAAATTCGCGCAACGCCTCGGCCAGGTGCTCGCGGCTGAAGTCGGGCCAATAGCAAGGCAGGAAGACGAGCTCGCTGTAGGCGGCCTGCCACAACAGGAAGTTGGACAGCCGAAGCTCGCCGCTGGTGCGTATGACCAGCTCGGGATCTGGAATGCCCTGCGTGTCGAGGGCGCCGGCAAAGCTTTCAGCTGATATCGCTTCGGCGTCGATTTCGCCGCGCGCCACGGCCGCGGCAAGCTTGCGCGCCGTGCGAACGATCTCGTCGCGCCCGCCATAGTTGAATGCGATCACCAGCGTCAGCGCTTCGTTGCCGGCGGTCAGCGATTCGGCCTCGTCGAGCAGCCCTCTGATGTCGGGCTGCAGCCCTGCCCTGTCGCCGATGATCCTGACCCGCACGCCGCTCTGGTGCAGTTCGGCGAGGTCCCGGCGGATGAACAGCTTCAACAGCCCCATCAGGTCGCTGACTTCGGACTTCGGCCGCGACCAGTTCTCCGACGAGAAAGCGTAGACAGTCAGGAAGGAGATGCCGAGATCAGGCGCCGCGCGCACCGCCTTGCGCAGTGCCTCGACGCCGGCGCGATGGCCGGCGAGCCTCGGCATGCCGCGCGCCTTGGCCCAGCGTCCATTTCCATCCATGATGATCGCGACATGCGCGGGCGTAGTCATGATCTCGCTTTCGGGTCAGCCGGCGGCCAACCCTAAACCTGCATGATTTCAGCTTCCTTGTCGGAAAGCAGATGATCGATGGTGCTGATCGTTTCGTCGGTAAGCTTCTGAACCTGGTCGGAACGCTTGCGCTGGTCGTCTTCGCTGATCGCGCCGTCCTTCTCCGCCTTCTTCAGGAAGTCCATGCCGTCGCGGCGCACATGGCGCGCGGCGACGCGGGCGTTCTCGGCATAGCCATGCGAGATCTTGACCAGTTCCTTGCGGCGCTGTTCGTTGAGCTCCGGCAGCGGGATCCTGAGATTGGTGCCGTCGACGATCGGGTTGAAGCCCAGATTGGATTCGCGGATGGCGCGGTCGACGGCACCGACCATCGACTTGTCCCAGATCGACACCGAGATCATGCGCGGCTCCGGCACCGTGACGTTGGCAACCTGATTGATCGGCATGGTGGTGCCATAGGCCTGCACCTGGATGGCATCGAGCAGATTGCTGGAGGCGCGACCGGTCCGCAGCGAGGCCAGGTCATGCTTGAACGCGGCGATTGCCCCATCCATGCGCCGCTTGAGATCGTCGTACTCACCACTCATCTTAGTCTCCTCGACCCGTCTGCCGCGGGTTCACTGCTTCGGGGCAAGGCCCCGTTCGAGCCTGATTTTCGAAAAGCCGGTTTCCCTTTCGAGGGATCAGGCCCCGGATCATTCGTCCGCAACGACCGTGCAGCGGCCGCCGCCCCTCAGAATATCGCCGAAACCACCTTTTTCGTGGATCGAATAGACGATTATCGGAATGTTGTTTTCGCGCGCAAGTGCAATCGCAGCCGTATCCATGATGGAAAGGCCACGATTTATGACTTCGGCATGGCTGATGCGCTCGAAACGGGTCGCGTTCGGGTCCTTCTTCGGGTCGGCCGAGTAGACACCGTCGACCTGCGTACCCTTGAACAGCGCATCCGCGCCGATTTCAGCCGCGCGAAGCGCTGCGGCCGAATCAGTGGTGAAGAACGGATTGCCGGTGCCGCCGGCAAAGATCACCACCCTGCCCTGGTTCATGTAAGCATCTGCCTGGCGCTGCGAAAAACTCTCGCAGAGTTCGGGCATGGCGATCGCTGACAGCACCACGGCATCGACGCCGATTTTGTGCAGTGAGGTGCGCAGCGCCAGTGAGTTGATGACCGTGGCAAGCATGCCCATGTGGTCGCCGGTGACGCGGTCTCCGCCCTTGGAGGCGACGGCCACGCCGCGGAAGATATTGCCGCCGCCGATGACGACGCCGACCTCGATGCCAAGCGCGCGGGCCTCGGCGATGTCGGCGGCGATGCGATCCACGACTGAGACGTCGATGCCGAAATGCTGTTCGCCCATCAACGCTTCGCCCGACGCTTTCAGCAAGACACGTCGGTAGAGGGGCTTCACCGTCATCTGGTCCTCTTCATTTTGCATGTGGTCGCGCCCGGGCTGGCCGCCCTCGCGCAGGCGCCGCGCCCCGAACGTTGGCACGATGCCGAGTTCCGATACACGAAGGGCGCCGCGATGTCACGTGGCGCCCGATCGGCAAATTTGTGGTAATCCCGCCCGATCGATCAGTTGGTGGACACGCTGGCCGGTAGGCCCTCGATAAGCACCGGCGACGCATAGCCGGAAGGCTTGTCGCCGGTCGCAGCACCGCCGGTGACGCGCGCCTGTATCAGCGGCCCGAAATAGGAATAGGGGAACGGCGCAGGGGTTCCGCTGACCAAATCCAGCCGGTCGCGAAGCCCTGCTGGAATCTCGAAGTCCAGCGCACCGAGATTGTCCTTGATCTGGCTGAGCGTCGTCGCACCGAGGATCACCGCGGCAATCCCCGGCTGCGTCGCCACCCAGTTGATCGCGACCTGCGGCATGCTGCGGCCGAGTTCGGACGCAACCTTCTCGAGTTCGGCCACGATGGCCCAGTTGCGCTCGGTGAATTTCTGGAAGCCCGGATGGGTCGAGTTGCGGAATCCGTCGAGCCGGCCCGCATTTCCGGCCTGAGCCGGCCGGTATTTGCCGCTGAGCAGCCCACTGGCCAGCGGGCTCCAGACCATGATGCCGGCGCCATGGCGCGTGCCGAACGGCACGAACTCGTTCTCGATCGCGCGTTCGGCCAGGGAATATTCAAGTTGCAAGGCCGAGACCGGCTCATATCCACGCAGCTCGGCGATTGCCTGTGCCCGCCCCGCATACCAGGCTGGCACATCGGACAGGCCGACATGGCGCACCTTGCCCATCCGTACCAGGTCGTCCAGCGTACGCATGACCTCTTCGGCCGGCGTCAGCCTGTCCCATATGTGCATGAGATAGAGGTCGATATAGTCGGTGCCCAACCGCTTCAGCGAGGCATCGACAGCCCGCATGATGTTCTTGCGGCCGTTACCGCCGGCATTCGGATTGCCGGGCTGCATGTTCATGGCGAATTTGGTGGCGATCACCGCGCTATCGCGTAAGCCTCGCTCGGCGATGAATTCGCCAAGCCAGGCTTCAGCGGTGCCACCGGTGTAGAGGTCGGCCGTGTCGAAGAAATTACCGCCTGCCTCGACATAGGCGTCGAACATAGCGCGGGCAGTATCCCTATCGGCTCCCCAACCCCATTCCTTGCCAAAGGTCATCGTGCCCAGCGCCAGCCGGCTCACCCTGAGGCCGCTGTTGCCGAGAGTGTAATAGGTCATGGTCATGATCGTCTTCCAATGCCTTGTTGATGAATGCCGTGGCGTCACTGGCCCCAGAACATCACTGGCCAGGCGTCGTCTTGACCCAAAAATTGCCGCGCTCATGCGTCATGCGGAACGCAAAGCCGTCGACCTTCCAGCCGGCAGGGGAGCGGGTCAGGTGGTGCTCATAGGTGCCCCAGACTTCCCAGAGCGGGTCGCCATTGCCCTCCATCCGGTTCCAGGCATACCCGTTCGAACGCACGGTCGCCGTGTCCGCCTCGAGAACGACCTGATGATTTGTGCGCAGATGCAGGCTCGTCTTGCTGCCCTTGAGGTTGCCGGCCCAGGCGCCAATCAGATCGTCGGAGGCAATGTTGGCCGCAGGCTGCCCGGACAGGCTGCTGAAATCGGCGGTCACTCGATCCGCGAAATAGCTGCGCGCCAGTTTCCAGTCCTGCGCGTCGACGGCGCGGTCGATGGCATCGGCAATACGGATGACCGCGCGTTCGTCAGCAAGCGCCTGCCAGCCGGATGGCTCCGCTCCGCCGGCATCGATCGGCGCCAGCGCCATGCCTGCGGCGAATGTCACATGTCTCAATGCGTTCATTTTGGTTCTCCTTGTGTGGTGAAGTCCGCAAACGGAGGGATGATTGGTCGGTTTGGGAGCGTTGCCTTCAGATCTTCGACAGCGCGTCGACCACCACCTGGAACCGACGCGGATCGAAATAGTCGTGGTAGGCGCTGATCAGGCCGTCCTCGAACCGGAAGACGGCGATATTGCTGTTCGTGTATTCGGTGCCGCCCACAATGACGGCGCGATTTTTGTACTCGACGACCACGGCTTCTGAATCCGTCGCCGGATAGACAGCCGTGATTTCGGACTCAAAGGATTCAAAATTGCCGAAAAGTCCCTTGAAGGCAGACAGGATCGCGGCCTTGCCGTTGATGCTGCTTCCAAAGCCTGCCGGTGGATAGAAGACCAGGATGCGGCCATTCGCGGACCAAAGTTCGCCCCAGCGGTCAATGTCCTTGCGGTGCATCAGGTCGAAGAAACTCTGCACAGCCTCGAGATTGCGCGCTTGCCTGGAATGAAAGTCGGTCATCGGAAGGCCTCTCCTGCTGGCTGATGTCAGCCGTTTGGTGCCCCTTAGATGCGCCTTCTCTGCCACCTCGATAAGATTGCATGATCTGCATGGACTATGCGATATCATGCATGAATGGACCGGGATCTGCTTGCCCATCTGCCTGTTGTCATAGCCGTTGCCAAGCGCGGCGGCTTCGCGCTTGCCGCGGCTGAACTCGGTATGAGCCCATCCGCCGTCAGCCATGCGGTACGCCTTGTCGAAGAGCGCATTGGTCAGCCGCTGTTTGCGCGCACGACGCGCAGCGTTTCGCTGACGGAAGCCGGCAAGGCGCTGGTAGAGACGGCGGCCCCTGCTCTGCAGGACATCGGCGAGCGGATGGATCGCATCCGCGCCATCAAAGGCCGGCCGTCGGGCCTGCTCAGGCTCAACGTTCCCAACATCGCCATTCCTCTCAGCGTGACGGCCGTGGTTGCGGCGATGGCCGAGCGTTATCCGGATGTGACCGTTGAATTGCTCACGGACCAGGGGCTGGTCGACATTGTCGGCGAGGGATTCGACGCCGGCATCAGGTTGGGCGAGATGATTGCTCAGGACATGATCACGGTCCGGCTGACGCCGCCCTTCCGAGCCGTGATCGTCGCCTCCCCCGCCTATATCGGAGAGCATGGCCGTCCGCGCAGCGTGACCGATCTCGCCAACCACAATTGCATCGGTTACCGGCTGGTTCACTCCGGTGCGCTCTATCGCTGGGATCTAACCGAAGACGGCAAGGATGTCGTTGTGGAGACGAAGGGCACGGTCATCGTCACGGATTCGCTGGCGGCGATCGACCTGGCGCTTGCAGGCGTCGGTCTTGCCTATGTCTTCGAACCGCTGGTGCGCGCGGATCTTGCCGCCGGCCGCCTGGTGCAGCTCCTGCCGCAATCGGCAATCGAGGAACCTGGTCTTTTCCTCTACTTCCCGCGCCGGGCGGCGATGGCGCCGAAACTGCGGGCCTTTATCGACACCGCGCAAGAAATCGGCCGGACATCCCTGCGGACGCCCGGCCGAAAAACGCTTTCGGAATAAAGCGGTAGGAAGTTTACTTCTTGACCGCAGCCGCGACTTCCGCCGCGAAATCGGTCTCTTCCTTCTCGATGCCTTCGCCCAGCGCGAAGCGCAGGTAGGCGGTGATCTTGGCCGGTGCGCCGATGTCCTTCTCGGCATCCTTCAGCGCCTTCTCGACAGTGATGTCGGGATTGAGCACGAAGGCCTGCTTCAAGAGCACGACTTCCTCGTAGAACTTGCGCAGGCGGCCTTCGACCATCTTTTCGATGATGGCTTCCGGCTTGCCGGTCTGACGAGCCTGGTCGGCGAAGATTGCCTTTTCACGCTCGACCGCGGCCGGATCGATCTGCTCCACCGTCAGCGCCAGCGGGTTGGTGGCGGCGACATGCATGGCGACCTGGCGGCCAAAAGCGTTGGCGGCATGTTCATTGCCCGTGGTTTCGATCGCAACCAGCACGCCGAGCTTGCCAAGGCCGTCGGCAACCGCATTGTGGACATAGGTCGCGACTGCGCCGTGCGGAACGGTCAGCTTGGCCGACCGACGGAAGCCCAGATTCTCGCCGATGGTGCCGACAGCATCCTTGATGGTGTCGGTAACCGACTTGTCCGAACCCGGATACTTAGCAGCAGCCACGGCTTCCGTCGTGCCATAGGCGAGCGCCACCTTGGCAACGTTGGCGACGATTTCCTGGAACGCTGCGTTGCGGGCAACGAAGTCGGTCTCGGAATTGACCTCGACGACGGCAGCCTCGCGCACGCCGGCATCGACGCCGATCAGGCCTTCAGCCGCGGTGCGGCCGGCCTTCTTGTCCGCCTTGGAGATGCCCTTCTTGCGCAGCCAGTCGACGGCCTCTTCCATGTTGCCGTTGGTCTCGTTCAACGCCGCCTTGCAGTCCATCATGCCCGCGCCGGTCAAGTCGCGGAGTTCTTTGACCTGTGCAGCCGAAATGCTCATTGTCGCCTCTTTGTTTTAAATGCACCGACGCACCATCGGTATTCGATGGTGCGTCTGTTTAGCGTGCCAAAATATGAGAAAGATGAAGGCCGCGGACCGGCCTTCGATTATCAAGCCTCGGGGGCTTCCGAAGCCGGAGCCGGATCGAGCGCCGGTTCGACCGGGGCTTCAATCGAAGCGCCGATGTCGACGCCGAGTGCGCCCTGCTGACGGGCGATGCCGTCGATCGCAGCCTTGGCGATCAGGTCGCAATAGAGCTGGATGGCGCGGGCCGCGTCGTCATTGCCGGGGATCGGGAAGTCGATCTTGTCCGGGTCGCAGTTCGAATCGATGATGGCGACGACCGGGATGCCGAGGCGCTTGGCCTCGAGGATCGCGATCGCTTCCTTGTTGGTGTCGATCACGAACATCAGGTCGGGCGTCGAGCCCATGTCCTTGATGCCGCCCAGAGCCTTGTCGAGCTTCTCGCGTTCGCGGTCGAGGTTCAGGCGCTCCTTCTTGGTGAGGCCCTGGGCCTCGCCGGCCAGCATCTCGTCGAGCTTGCGCAGGCGCTGGATCGAATTCGAGATCGTCTTCCAGTTGGTCAGCATGCCGCCGAGCCAACGCGAATTGACGTAGTACTGAGCCGAACGCTGCGCCGCATCGGCGACGATGTCAGACGCCTGGCGCTTGGTGCCGACGAACAGCACGCGGCCGCCCTTGGCGACAGTGTCGGAAACCTGCTTCAGCGCCTGGTGCAGCAAAGGCACCGTCTGTGAGAGGTCGATGATGTGGATGTTGTTACGAGCGCCATAGATGTAGGGCGCCATCTTCGGGTTCCAGCGGTGGGTCTGGTGGCCGAAGTGAATGCCAGCTTCCAAAAGCTGGCGCATGCTGAAATCAGGCAGAGCCATTCTTATTTTCCTTTCCGGTTAGCCTCCACGGACATAGGCATTTTTGGACGAAGTCCTCGAACGCCACCGGAGGTTTCAGCCGGATTTCTCCCGGGCAGACACCAAAGTCCGTGTGTGGAATGAGCGCGCATATAGAGGGGAAGTGCGACAAACGCAAGCGGCGCAGCGTTTTACCGCTCAGCGTGCGGCAATCAGCGCCCCGGTGCCGATCATGGCGCTGCCGGCAAACCTGTTCATCAGCCGCATGCGCTTCGGTGTCCTGAACCAGCCCGAAGCCCGGCCGGCAAGCGCTGCATAGACACCCATTGTGATGATATTGACGCTGATGACGGCGGCCACCACCAGCAGGCCATCGACCAATGTCAGCGTATCGAGATTGAGAATCAGCGGCATGATCGAGGCGTGGAACAGGATCGCCTTCGGGTTCCCCAGCGCAATCGACGCGCCAAGGAAGAAGGAGCGGGACAACCCCGCCTCAACCGTCCGCGACTCATTCGATTGCGCGGTCGAGGCGCGCCACATCCTGATGCCGAGAAAGATCAGATAGGCGGCGCCGGCATATTTCAGCAGGAGAAAAATCCATTCGAACGTCTGGGCCAAGGCCACCAGCCCGAGCAGCGCCAGCGTGACCAGCACGGCATCGCCGGCGGCGACCCCGACGCCGGCCATGAAGGCACGAAGGAAACCGCGCGACACGCCATTGGTGATGACCGCGAACATTGCTGGCCCCGGTGTGGCGGCAGCAAGCGTGACGGCGGCGCAATAGGCGAGAAATGCCGTTGGTGTCATCGCTTGGCCTTTCCATTGGGCACCCGCACCCGCCGGAAGATCGTGACGATCTCCTCGCGGCTGCATTCGATGGCGCCGAGCCGCACCGCGCGGTCGCGCTCGAAACCGGTTATGTCATAATGCGGAGCGGATGTCTTGGGCGGGCCCTGGTAGGATGAACGCTTGACGCCAAGTGCTGCGGCGAAACGATGCAACTCGTCGGTGTCGTCGGCCATCAGGTGGCACCAGCGATGGCCGGCCCACTTCCAGATCGCCGCGTCGACGTAGACCGCCATCAAGCCCGCCGCGGCCAGCTCAATTGCGCAACCCTGCTACTTCGATACCGGGCACGGCTTTGTCTGGTCGAACAGCGACAGGTTGACCAGCTTGCCTCTCATCGAGAAGTCGCCATAGTCCATGATGAGGTCGCGGGTGATGCCGTTCTCATGCAGCTTGAAGCTGATCCGGTATTCCGGCACTTCTTCGCCGTTCTGGGCACTGTCGTCGAAATAGGCGATGTCGACCGGCCAATACTTGTCTGTGGCGAGCTTCGCCAGCGCCGGAGCCTCCGGATCGGCCTTGTCGGCTTCGGTCTTCTTGCCGACGACGACCGTGGTCGTCATCACCTTGTTGGCATCCTCCGAGCCGTCGAACAGGTTTGTCTGGTAGAAATTCTCGCCTTTTTCGGCCTTGCCGATCATCTCGACCAGATGCTGGGTCGGAAACTGGGTGGCGGCGAGTTCCATGCTGCTCTTCTCGGGCTTGTCGATATCGACCTTGAGCCCTTTTGGGTCTTTCGTGGCGATACCCCTGACCTCCTTGTCAAGGTTCTGGTCTACAAAGGATTTGGTCACGAACGAAAATGTCTTGCCTTCGGCGTCTTCGAAAGTTGTCGTCTGCTGGTCGGTCAGTCGCGTATTGTCGTTGGTGACGATCTGGGTCACGAAACGGAATTTCGCCGTATAGCCTTCGCAGGCCGAGCCGTTGAATTCATAGACCATGCGACCGGATATGCCTGTTATGCCGGAGCGGTCCGAGGCCTTGTTGAGGGTGACGTCATACACGGCGCGATGCGCCTGCAGTGCCGGCGCGGCGAAAGCGGGGACTATCGGGAAGACTGCCGACAACAGAACGGCGTGGAATGCAAGGCGCGCTGCGCGCATGAGGTACTCCGATCGTCGCGGCTGATGGCAGGCCGCAGGGAAAGATGGTCCAGCTTAAAAAAAGTCGTGGCGGAAGCGAGGCAAAAATAGCAATTTCGGCCCCGCCAGCGCGGCGCCTTCCAGCAATAGGGAAAAGCAATGAGTGAAACAATCGAAAAGCGGCTAAGTGATCTCGGCGTGACGCTTCCCGTCGCCGCCGCACCCGCCGCCAATTACGTGCCCTATTGCAGGACCGGCAATTTGCTGTTCACCGCCGGACAATTGCCGCTCAAGGACGGCAAACTGCAGGCGAGCGGCCTGCTTGGCCGCGACGTCGACACGGCAAGCGGCAAGGAGGCGGCAAAATACTGCGCGATCAACATTCTGGCGCAGGCCAAGGCGGCACTGGGCGACCTCGAGAAGATTAGCAGGCTTGTGAAGATCACCGTTTTCGTCGCCTCTGCAGCCGACTTTGTCGAGCAGCATCTCGTTGCCAACGGCGCCTCCGATTTCCTGGTCGCCGCCCTTGGCGAGCGCGGCAAGCACGCCCGCTCCGCCGTTGGCACCGCCTCCCTGCCGCTTAATGCCGCAGTGGAAATCGAAGCGATCTTCGAAGTCGAATAAGCGAAGGCCTGACATGACCGACCTCTCCTGGCTGACCGCCCGGCCCGTTGCCCATCGCGGCTTCCACGACATGAACAAGACGCGCTGGGAAAACACACTTTCCGCCTTCGCTGCGGCGGCCGAACGCGGCTACGCCATCGAATGCGACGTGCATCTGTCGTCGGACGGCGTCCCCATCATCATCCATGACGACGACCTGAAAAGGCTGACCGGACAGGACGGTTTCGTCTGGCAGCGCAGCGCGGCCGAACTGACCGCACTCAAGGTTGGCGGCACATCAGATCATGTCCCGACGCTGCAGGAAGCGCTCGACCTCGTCGACGGCCGCGTGCCCATGGTCGTCGAACTGAAAGGGATTCCCGGCCGTGACGAAGGCCTGGTGGCGCGCGTCGGCAAGATGCTCAAGCGTTATAAGGGCAAGGCAGCAATCATGTCGTTCGATCACTGGCTGATCCGCGATTTCCCGAAACATGCGCCCGGTATTCCCGCTGGCTTGACCGCCTACGGCAAGGACCTCAAGCTGATCGAAGCGCATTTTTCCATGCTGGCGCACGAACTCTCCTTCACCTCCTACGCCGCCGGCGACCTGCCGAACCCGTTCGTCAGCTTCGTGCGTGAAAAGCTCAAAATGCCTGTCATCACCTGGACGGTGCATGATCAGCCGGCGATTGACCTGACCTTCAAATATGCCGATCAGATGACATTCGAAGGGTTTGAACCCGATCTGGTCAAAGTCGCATGAGCGGAGTGTCTGAAACGTGACTTGTAGCGGCCCGGATGGAGCTTAAATAAGCCTCATGGATCAGGGCGATGATGGCGACGGGCAAACAGCAAATGCGGACTATTCGATCCGCATCGCCGCGGGCATCGGCGCATTCACCTGCGATGAATGGAACGGCTTTGCCGGCACCACGCGCGGCGATGCGGAAAATGGCTATAACCCGCTCGTTTCATTCGCTTTTTTGAGTGCCTTGGAAGATTCCGGCTGCGCCGTGCGGCGCACTGGCTGGCAGGGACATCATTTGCGGCTGGAGACCACGCAAGGCAGGCTTCTGGGCGCCGTCCCCTGCTATCTCAAATCGCACAGCCAGGGCGAATATGTGTTCGATCATGGCTGGTCGGATGCCTTCGAGCGCGCCGGCGGCCGCTATTACCCGAAACTGCAATGTGCCGTGCCGTTCACGCCGGTCACCGGCCCTCGCCTGCTGGTCGGCAAGGGCGAGGATCCGGATGCGGTGAAGGCCGGGCTTGCCGCCGGCCTCAAGATGGTGACCGATAAGCTCGGCGTGTCCTCCGCGCACGTCACCTTCGCGCAGGAGAGCGATGTCGCGACGCTCGAGGCCGCCGGTTTCCTGCACCGCACCGACCAGCAGTTCCACTTCTTCAACGAAGGCTTTTCAACCTATGACGACTTCCTCGCCACGCTTGCCTCGCGCAAGCGCAAGGCGATGAAGAAGGAACGGCGCGAGGCACTCACGGATGGCATCACAATCGACTGGCTGACCGGCAAGGACCTGACGGAAAAAGCCTGGGACGACTTTTTCGCCTTCTACATGGATACGGGCAGCCGCAAATGGGGTCGCCCCTATCTGAACCGCCAGTTCTTCTCGCTGATCGGCGAGCGCATGGCGGACGATATCCTGCTGGTGATGGCCAGGCGCAACGGGCGCTACATTGCCGGCGCTATCAATTTCATCGGCTCCGACGCGCTCTACGGCCGCAACTGGGGCTGCATCGAGGATCATCCCTTCCTGCATTTCGAGGTCTGCTATCACCAGGCCATCGACTTCGCCATCGAACGCAAGCTGAAGATGGTCGAGGCGGGCGCGCAGGGAGAGCACAAGCTGGCGCGCGGCTACAGGCCGGTGACGATGCATTCCGCCCACTACATTTCGCATCCTGGCCTGCGCAATGCCGTGGCCGACTATCTCAAGCGCGAGCGGCGCGAGGTGGAGCGGATGGGCGAATATCTGGAAGAGCATACCCCGTTCCGCAAGGATCTCGAGGAATAGCAGGCTTTTGGCACGGTCGATCTCGCCTGATCGCCCGCCGCATCGTCTTGCCGCTCCAGAAGAGCTTCGCTACACGGGACGCGAGGCACAATCCGGAGCGTTCGCCATGACTGCCGCCTATGACACCGACAACATCTTCGCCAAGATCCTGCGTGGAGAAATTCCCTCGCACCGCGTTTACGAAGACGACGCCGTCGTGGCCTTCATGGACGTGATGCCGCAAGGGCCGGGCCATACGCTGGTGGTGCCCAAAGCCCCGTCGCGCAATCTGCTAGACGCCAACCCGTCGACCTTCGGCCCGCTTTTCACCGTCGTCCAGAAAGTGGCGCTGGCCGCGAAGAAGGCGCTTAATGCCGACGGCGTCACCGTCCTGCAGTTCAACGAGCCGGCCTCCGGGCAGACCGTCTATCACCTGCATGTCCATGTCATCCCGCGCTTCGACGGCATTCCGTTGAAGCCGCACACGGGCGCGATGGAAAAGCCTGAAGTCTTGGCCGAGAACGCCGGGAAAATTCGGGCAGCGCTCGGAAGCTGACCCGCACCCGTTTCGCGGTAAAGTCTTAGTTGGCGGCTTGAGCCAGCCGTTCGATCGCACTCGGCTGGGCGCCATTTCGCAGCCGCTGGCGGATCGCTTGCGCGCACTGTTCGGGGCTGAGGACCGAGGTGTCGACCTCGAGATCGTATAGGCCCGGCCGGTGCACCGCGTCCTGCCACAGGCGTACCGGCAGAGGCACAGGATCGTCTGAAGAGCCGGTGACATAGCCCCTGCCCGCCTCGCTGGCGGCTCGCCTTGCCATGATGATTTCAATCGGACAGCGAACACCGACAAGCAGCGCTGGCAGGCCGGCGAGACGGCGCGCGCAATCGGCCAGGCAGCCGAGGGGCTTCGAATAGGCATCGTGATGGCCGACATCCGTCACGACGTTCAGCCCCAGTCGGCTGTGGGCCGCGATCGATTCGTAAAGAGCGGCGTACAGGCGCGGCACGAAGACTTCGAGATCGGGGCGCTCGCCGCCAGGGCGCAACCCTATTCCCGGGCGAAGTCGCGGCGGCGTGATCTGCTCATAGCTGTCGACGCCCAGGTTTATCCATGGACCATCGAAGCTTCCCTGAATGGCTCGGGCGATGCTCGATTTTCCCGACCGCGGCGCGCCGTTGAGGATGATGATCTGGCCTGGCATAGCCACCCCTGCTCAAAATGAAAAAGCCCCGTTTCCGGGGCTTTTTCGAGCGAGTGCCGATCAGCCCTTGCGGGGCAGTTGCGGGACCAGGCTGCGCTTGCCGCCGTCCTTGCCCTTGGGCTCCGGCTTCTGCGCCACGATCTTCTTCGCGGCAGGCTTCTTCGCCACAGCCTTGGGCGGCTTCGGCGCGTCTTCCGGCTCTTCCTTTTTCGGCTTCACCGGCGCCTCGTCGGCCAGCGATTCGAGCTTCAGGCCGGTCTCGCCGGTTTCCTTCTTCTCGACGGTGACCCGCACCGTGCCGCCCTTCTTGAGCTTGCCGAACAGCACCTCATCAGCCAGCGGCTTCTTGATGTGCTCCTGGATCACACGGCCGAGCGGCCGCGCGCCCATGCGCTCGTCATAGCCCTTGTCGGCCAGCCAGGCGATCGCATCCGGCGACAGGTCGAAGGTGACACCACGCTCGGAGAGCTGAGCCTCAAGCTGCATGACGAACTTCTGCACCACCTGATGGATGACCGGCACCGGCAGCGAGCCGAATGGGATGATCGCATCGAGACGGTTGCGGAACTCCGGCGTGAACAGCCGGTTGATCGCCTCGACATCGTCGCCTTCGCGCTTGGTCGAACCGAAGCCAATCGCCGCGCGCTGCGCGTCGGATGCGCCCGCATTGGTGGTCATGATCAGGATCACATTGCGGAAGTCGATCTGCTTGCCGTTGTGGTCGGTCAGCTTGCCGTGGTCCATGACCTGCAACAGGATATTGAACAGATCCGGATGTGCCTTCTCGACCTCGTCGAGCAACAGCACGCAGTGCGGATGCTGGTCGACACCGTCGGTCAACAGGCCGCCCTGGTCGAAGCCGACATAGCCTGGAGGAGCGCCGATCAGCCGCGAAACGGTGTGGCGTTCCATATATTCCGACATGTCGAAGCGGATCAGCTCGACACCGAGCGAGGCAGCGAGTTGCTTGGCGACTTCGGTCTTGCCGACGCCGGTCGGACCCGAGAACAGATACGAGCCGATCGGCTTTTCCGGTTCGCGCAGGCCGGCACGTGCCAGCTTGATCGCCGAGGTCAGCGCGGTGATCGCGGTGTCCTGGCCGTAGACGACCCGCTTCAGCTCGATGTCGAGGCCTTGCAGCACCTTCTCGTCATCGGCCGAAACCGTCTTCGGCGGAATGCGCGCCATGGTGGCGATCGTTGCTTCGATCTCCTTGATGCCAATGGTCTTCTTGCGCTTGCCTTCCGGCACCAGCATCTGCGAGGCGCCGGTCTCGTCGATCACGTCGATCGCCTTGTCCGGCAGCTTGCGGTCGTTGATGTAGCGGGCCGACAGTTCCACCGATGCCTTGATCGCCTCGTTGGTGAACTTCACCTTGTGGAATTCCTCATAGTAGGGCTTGAGGCCCTTCATGATCTCGATGGCGTCCTCGATGGTCGGCTCGTTGACGTCGATCTTCTGGAAGCGCCGCACCAGAGCGCGATCCTTCTCGAAGAACTGGCGGAATTCCTTGTAGGTGGTCGAGCCGATGCAGCGGATCGCACCCGACGACAAAGCCGGCTTCAACAGGTTCGACGCGTCCATGGCGCCACCTGACGTGGCACCCGCACCGATCACGGTGTGGATTTCGTCGATGAACAGCACCGCGCCCGGATAGTCCTCAAGTTCCTTGACGACCTGCTTCAACCGTTCCTCGAAATCGCCGCGATAGCGCGTGCCGGCGAGCAGCGTGCCCATGTCGAGCGCGAAGATGGTGGCGTTGTGCAGCACTTCGGGAACGTCGCCCTCGACGATGCGCTTGGCCAAGCCTTCGGCGATCGCCGTCTTGCCGACGCCGGGATCACCGACATAGAGCGGGTTGTTCTTGGAGCGGCGGCACAGCACCTGGATGGTGCGATTGATCTCCGACTCGCGGCCGATCAGCGGATCGATCTTGCCGGCCTTGGCCTTGTTGTTGAGGTTGACGCAATAAGCCGTCAGCGCGTCCTGCTGCTGCTTTTTCTTGCCGCCTTCCTCTTGCGGCTCGGCGCCGTTCTGGCCGCCCTGCTCGTCATCGGCGCCGCGCGGCGAGCGCGTCTCCGATGCACCGGGGCGCTTGGCGATGCCGTGCGAGATGTAGTTGACCGCATCGTAGCGGGTCATCTGCTGTTCCTGCAGGAAATAGGCGGCGTGGCTCTCGCGCTCGGCGAAGATGGCGACGAGCACGTTGGCGCCCGACACTTCCTCGCGGCCAGACGACTGCACATGGATCACCGCGCGCTGGATGACGCGCTGGAAGCCGGCGGTCGGCTTGGAATCCTCGTCGTAGCCGGTGACCAGATTGTCGAGTTCGGTGTCGATATAAGTGAGAACCGTGTGCTTCAGCTCATCAAGATCGACGTTGCAGGCGCGCATGACGGCGGCCGCCTCGGTGTCGTCGATCAACGCCAGCAGCAGATGTTCTAGGGTTGCGTATTCGTGGTGCCGCTCATTGGCGAGCGTCAGCGCCTGGTGAAGCGCCTTTTCCAGGCCTTGGGAGAAAGCCGGCATGTTACCTCACTTCTTCTCCATCACGCATTGCAGCGGATGCTGATTCTGTCGGGCGAAATCCATGACCTGAGACACTTTGGTCTCGGCCACCTCGAATGTATAGACCCCGCACTCGCCCACTCCATGATTGTGAACATGAAGCATGATGCGTGTGGCGGCTTCGCGGTCCTTCTGGAAAAAACGCTCCAGCACGTGAACCACGAACTCCATCGGAGTGTAGTCGTCGTTGAGGATGAGGACCCGGTAAAGGCTGGGCTTCTTGGTTTTGGTTTTGGTGCGCGTGATGACGGCCGTCCCGCGGCCGGCTTCATTGCCGTCGCCGCTGCCGTTTTGCATCCGCGCCACTTGTCTCGTGGCAGTCAAACCGATCGTCACGTAATCCTGCCTCTTTCGAATCCTCATGCGAGTTCGACATGTAGGTGTTCGATGGACGATTTTAAGCCCTTCTGGTTAGCTGACAATATGGCTAGGTGACCAAACTTGGCGGATTTTCGCAAACGTGAAGCGCTACGCGGCTCCAGATGGGAAATTGGCATGAAAAACCCGGCCGCGTTTCCGCGACCGGGTTCTGTCCCGGGCCCAAAGGGCCGGATCTGAAACTGTCGGGCGAAATTACTTCGCCTTGGCAACGATCGATTCGAACGGCTTGTAGGCCTCCTTGGCGAGTTCGGCATAGAGGTCGCCGATCTTGGTGGCCTCGGCGACGAACGCCTCGTAGGACTGCTTGGCATAGTCTGTCTGGATCTCGATAGCCTTGTCCAGCGACTTGGCCGAAAACAGCTTCTCGACGGCGGCGCTGCCGGCTTCAAAGCTCTTCTTGGTGTACTCGCCGGCCTCGGTGGCGATCGCCTGGGCGCCCTTGGAGAGCGAAGCGAAGCTCTTCAATCCGGTGTCGGCGAATTCCTTGCCGTATTTGCTGAAGTCCTCATAGGTCTGGGTCATTTCACGATTTCCCTTGACGGTTGAGGCGTCCTTCTTCGGGGCGCCCTTGTGCAATGCACTAGAATATATTGTGCGCCGCACAAAAGTCAACATTTCGCCGGTGTGCGGAGCCCGCCTGCGCAGGCAATGGCTAAAAATCAAATAAAGTGCGTTTCAAGCCCGAAGAAAATGGTGAACGCGGCGGTTACCATAAACGGATTGGTAACGCTGCCCCGCTAGTTTGGCTGGAAGTGAGGCAGGACCCTTTGCCGCCTCCAACGCAACGAAGAATTCAAGGGAAATATCAGTGCGTAAGGCGTTGTTGGGCATCGTTTCCAAATCCACCTCCCCTCTCAAAGCGATCATGGTCTTCGCCCTGGCGATGACATTCGTTTGCGTCGACGTTGCCTCCTCACTGGCAGCGCGGCAGGCGGCCATTGTCGTGGACGCCAAGACGGGCAAGGTGCTGTACTCCGCGGATGCCAACGGCAGGCGCTATCCGGCGTCGCTGACCAAGATGATGACGCTCTACCTGACCTTCGAAGCCATGGCGAAGGGCAGGATCAGCAAGAACACGCCAGTGGTGTTTTCCGCCAAGGCCTCGGGCGAGGCACCGACGAAACTTGGCGTGAAGGCGGGCGGTTCAGTCACTGTCGAGACCGCGATCCTGTCGATCGTCACCAAGTCCGCGAACGACTCGGCCACCGCACTCGGTGAAATGCTCGGCGGCAATGAAAGCACTTTTGCCCGCATGATGACCGCCAAGGCGCGGCAGCTCGGCATGAACGGCACCGTCTTCCGCAACGCCAACGGCCTGCCCGACCCCGGCCAGTTCACCACCGCGCGCGACATGGCCACACTCGGCATCGCGCTCAGGGAGCATTTCCCGCAATATTACGGCTATTTCTCGCAGCGCTCCTTTCTCTATGGGCGCCAGCGCATCAACGGTCACAACCGTTTGCTTGGCCGAATCAAGGGCGTCGACGGCATCAAGACCGGTTACACCCGCGCCTCCGGCTTCAACCTCGTCTCATCGGTTAATGACGGCAACCGCCGTCTCGTCGCCGTTGTCATGGGCGGCACGTCGGGCGGCAGCCGCGACAACCAGATGGCATCCCTGATCAACACCTACATGCCGAGGGCCTCGACCCGCGGTGGCGGCGATCTGGTTGCCAAGGCTGACAGCGGCAACCCGATCAAGGCGCTTGCCAAGGTTCTCCTGCCCAAGCACGACGCGCCGACCCCGGACGACAAGCCGGTGGCTGTGGCCAGCGCCGACGACACATCCGTTACCGAAGACGCGACTGTTGCGCAGGGTGATGACGAAGAGAGCGCCGAAGCCGAAGCACCCAAACTGGTTGTCCCGGCAAAGAAGGTGAAGACGGTCATCGTCGCGGCGCCCAAGGTCGCCACTGCTCAGGTCGTGGCTGCCTATGCCGAGCCGGCACCGGCTGCCGAGCCGACGCCGACCGTCGACCCGGTCAACACCGCTTCGGTGCCGTCGGGCTGGGCAATCCAGGTCGCTTCGTCACCGAAGCAGTCGGAAGCCCAGGCCTTCCTCGACAAGACCTCCAAGCAGGCGCCGAAGGTGCTGGCGGATGCCGCCGGCTTCACCGTCGCTTTCGATAAGGACGGCGTCACCTATTACCGCGCCCGTTTCGGCGGCTTTGGTTCGAAGGACGCCGCCTGGAAGGCCTGCACCGCTTTGAAGAAGAAGAAAATCGAGTGCTTCGCCGTCCAGCAGTAGGACGGCGTGGAAGCGATCTCCCGGAAAAATTCTGCGTCGAAGGAGACTAGTTGTGATTGGAGAGCAAGACGTCCTTGGCTTCGTTGATTCGCGCCGCCAGGAAAGACGTGCCGCCGATATCGGGGTGCAGGCGCTGCATCAGGCGGCGGTGCGCCTTGCGGACATCCGCCGCGGCGGCCCCCGCTTCAAGACCAAGGACCTTGTAGGCCTCCTCCTTAGTCATGGCGCCCGGACCTGGCGCAACACCCAGCCCTTCGCCACCGTTCGTCTCAGTGTTTTTGCGCCAGACGGGAAATCTGCCGTCAAGATACGTCTCTAGCAACTGGCGGCTCTCCGCATCGCCGGAGAGTTCGCGGTAGAGATGCTGCAACTCGCCGAGGCCCATCGCGCCGAGCATCTTGCCGTCATGGCGGCCGGCCAGGACCAGCCCTTCGAGGCCGCCCGTATTGTGATCCAGCTCCATTTCGAGCGCTGCCGTCCGCACCGTCGAGCGTTTTCCCGGCGCCGGCCTGACATCGGGCCGGTTTGCGCGTGTGGCGGCATACCAGCCGATCGCCACGAACAGGATGATGCCGCCGATTCCGCTTCGACCGACCAGAAGCACGGCGCCGCCCACCAGCGCCAGCAGGATAGGCCCCAGTGTTCTCATCCCGCTTGCCAGTTGGGCCGGATCAGCTCGCAGAAAGGCCGAGGCGACGCCCAGGAGCACCAGCAGCAATGCGACCAGACCGATAATTGCGCCTAACATTTCCCACCGCCCCGCAGATACCCTGTCCGTTTGGACAGCCGCGTGATGTCATCAAACATTTTTTCTGCGCCGGAATGATGGCCTTCACCCGGACAGGAAGAGGATCGCCATGCGGGATGGCTTTCCAACCCCACTGTCCTTGTCGGTTTCGACAGCTTTTCATTGCGCATGGATTCCAAGATGTGGCGTTGTCGAGCCGCTTGCAAGTCCAGCGCGGAGCAAGATGGAGGGCCAGAAAGCCCGCGTCAAAGCAGGCAACGCGTCCGCGCGATGGCCTACAGCAAGCCGAGATCGGCAAGCTCGCGCCTGAGTTTCGGCGGCATCTCGACCGGTCCGGCCTTGCCCTTGCCGAGGTCGAGTGGCGCATCCGACGGTTTCAGATAGCGCCAGCCCTGGAAAGCCCGGCGCGGCTGCCAGTCGGTGCGCACGACTTTCGGGTCGAGCATCAGATGGCAGCGGCCGATGCCCTCGTCGTCGGTGAACGGCCGGATCTCGGTGATCAGCTGGCGGCATTGCACATTGCCCTTGATCACCCAGTAGAGCGACCCGCCATCGGTGATTTCGGCGCCACGCGTCGGCACCATGCGGGTGGTGTGCCAGTGTTCGGCTGGTTCACCGGCCCGGCGCCGTTCGTCGAGACGGAACTCGATCCATTCCTCGAGATCCTCGACGCTGTCGCAGCCGACGCACAGTTTTAGGAGATTGAGAGCCATTCGCTAAGGTTAGTCCGGAGCGCCGGGACGTCAACGGCCTGACGGACTTCTCCACAGTGCCAAGTGTTGCTCAGCACTCCACGACATTGACCGCGAGACCGCCAAGGCTGGTTTCCTTGTACTTCTCGTTCATGTCGAGGCCGGTCTGGCGCATGGTCTCGATCGCCGCGTCGAGCGGGACGAAGTGGACGCCGTCACCCTTGATAGCCAGTGAGGCGGCGGTCACCGCCTTGACCGCGCCGAGCGCATTGCGCTCGATGCACGGCACTTGGACCAGCCCGCCGACCGGATCGCAGGTCATGCCGAGATGGTGTTCGAGCGCAATCTCGGCGGCATTCTCGACCTGCATGGGCGTGCCGCCCATGACGGCGCAGAGGCCCGCCGCGGCCATCGCCGAGGCGGAGCCGACCTCGCCCTGGCAGCCGACCTCGGCGCCCGAGATCGAGGCATTGGTCTTGATGATGCCGCCGACGGCCGCCGCCGTCAGCAGGAAGTCGCGGATGCTCGGCTGATCAGCCTCGGGGTGAAAATGCAGCCAGTAGCGCAGCACCGCCGGCAGTGTGCCGGCCGCACCATTGGTCGGCGCGGTGACGACGCGACCGCCTGCGGCATTCTCCTCATTGACCGCCATGGCATAGATCGAAAGCCAGTCATTGGCGAGCAGCGGATTCGGCCGGTTCTGCTGCCACTGTTCCTGCAGCTTGTCGTGGAGCTGCCGTGCCCGGCGCCGCACCTTCAACCCGCCCGGCATGATGCCGTCCTGCGACAGGCCACGGTCGATGCAGCTCTTCATGGCACCCCATATGGCGTCGAGGCCGGCGTCCAGCTCCTCGCGCGACATCTGGGTTTCCTCGTTGACGCGCTTCATCTCGGCAATGGAAAGGCCGCTCTTGTCCGCCATCTTCAGCATCTCAACGGCGTTCTTGAAGGGATACGGCACCTTCTTGCCTTCGGTCGTGACCGAGCCCTTGGCCTTCATCCGCTGCAGTTCTTCTTCCGAAACCACGAAGCCGCCGCCAATCGAATAGTAGATGCGCTTGAGCAGCAGACGGTCACCGGAATCGTAGGCATAGAACGCCATGCCGTTGGCGTGCCCCGTGAGCGGTGTCTTGCGGTCGAGCACCAGATCTGTGGCCGGGTCAAAGCGATAGGATGGATGGCCGGGCGGCGTGAGCCGCTTCTCCAAGGCAATGCGCGCGGCGACGCCATCGGCCTGATCCGGGTCGACGGTCTGCGGCGTCAGGCCGGCAAGACCAAGCACCACTGCGCGATCCGAGCCATGGCCAATGCCGGTATAGGCGAGCGACCCGTGCAGGCTGGCGCCGACGCGATCAACCGCGACACCGGCCGGTCGCGGCCAGTCGCCATTGAGGACTTCGTCAAGGAAACGGGCAGCCGCCGTCATCGGCCCCATCGTGTGCGAGCTCGAGGGGCCGATACCGATCTTGAACAGGTCGAAAACCGAAAGGAACACGCTGTCTCCTGGAGTCACGTCGAGGACTACATATAGGAATTCCCCAGATGTTTCCGCTCTTTTGACAATCGCGGCGTAGCACCTGCCGACCTTGTTTGCTCCGGCAGCGACATTGATTGCCGGACCGTCGGGGCGCGGCTATTCTTTGCGTAACGCACCAGCGCGGTTTGCGGTTGCCGAGGGGGACATGATGCTCGTGTTGAACGCCAGGCCGAAACCAGTGCATATCGACCCTAAGAAGACCGCCGTGGTCGTCATCGACATGCAGAACGCCTTTGTCTCGGCGGGTGGGATGTTCGACCTTGCAGACATCGACATTTCCGGTGCCACCCCGGCCATTGAAGCCAACAGGCGCCTGCTTGGCGTGGCCCGCGAAAACGGCGTGCCGGTCGTCTACCTCCAGATGTCCTACCGGCCCGACCTCAGCGACGCGGGAGACCCCTCCTCGCCGAACTATCAGAAGGAATTGGGCATGGTGCTGATGCGTGAGCGCCCCGAGCTGCGCGGCAGGCTGCTGATCGACGACAGCTGGGATTGGCGGATCGTCGATGCATTGAAGCCCGAACCGGGCGACCAGGTCATCCGCAAGTCGCGCTACAGCGGCTTTTGCAACACCGGCCTGGAAGCCTATCTGCGCGCCCGGGAAATCCACTATCTCCTGTTCACCGGGGTCGCCACCAACATCTGCGTCGACGCGACCGCGCGCGACGCCTACATGCTGGAATTCTGGCCCATCCTGGTCGAGGACGCGATCAACCATTCGGGTCCGGACTTCAATCGCCAGTCGACATTGTGGAATTTCGAGAACGCCCTGGGCTGGGTCACCAGGACAGACATGGTGGTCGAAGCCTTGCAAATGCAAGCCGCCGAACCCTTGCTGACGTAAGAAGCCAGGGTAAGAACAGAACATGGGCAATTCCTCCTATCTATCGACGGCCGATCTTGCGGCACTGGGCCTTTTCCTTCTCGCCTGGGTGCTGCACACGCTTGCTTCCGACGGCAGGCTGGTCAGCCGCGTGTCGTTGACGACGGCGATGAATGCGCAACGCGAAGCCTGGATGCGCACCATGGCCGAGCGCGAAATCCGCATCGTCGACACCGCCATCATGAGCGGCCTGCAGCAGGGAACCGCCTTCTTCGCCTCGAGTTCGCTGATCGCGCTCGGCGGCTGCTTTGCCTTGCTCGGCGCGTCCGACCGTGTGCTTGAAGTGCTGAGCAACCTCCCCTTGGGTGGCGCGCCGTCGCGCCCAGCCTTTCAGATCAAGGTGCTGGGACTGGTGCTGATCCTGGCCTTTTCCTTCTTCAAATTCGGCTGGGCCTACCGGCTGTTCAACTATTGCTCGATCCTGATCGGCGCCGTGCCGATCCCGCATGGCGAAGCCTCGCGCAATCCGGTCACGCAAACGGCGGTGTGGCGGGCGACGCAGATGAACATGCTGGCCGGCAAGCATTTCAATTCCGGCCTGCGCGGCGTGTTCTTCTCGATCGGTTATCTCGGCTGGTTCGTCGATCCGATGGTGTTCGTGCTGTCGACGCTTCTGCTGCTGGCCGTGCTGGTGCGGCGCCAGTTCTTCTCGGCGGCGCGGCGCGCCGTCATCGGTCAGCCGCCAGGTGCTGGAAAAGGTTGATCGATGCGGCCGGAAAGCCAATAGGCGAAAAGCCCGATCCATTCGCGAACCGCGATGGTCGTGTTCTGCACGGAATCAATCGCATTGTCGCGAAACAGACCGACACCTTCCTTGCCCGAGGTTCGATAGTCGACCGGCCATGGAACGGTTGGAAAACCAGCCTTGTCGAACAGCGCCTTGGCCCGTGGCATGTGGAAGGCGGAGGTCACCAGCAGCCAGGTCTCGCCCGGCTTCGGTTCGACAAGTTTGCGGCTGAAGACTGCATTTTCGTAGGTGTTGCGGGACTTGTCCTCGAGGACAAGACGATCGGCCGATACACCGAGCGGAACGAGCAGGCGGGACGCGGTGTCTGCGTCCCCCTCGGCGTCGATGAAAAACGCGCCGTGTCCGCCTGATACAACCACCTTGGCCTGTGGGAAGCGCCGGGCGAGGATTGCGGTCTCGACCATGCGGTCACCGCTGCTGCTCAATTCATAGCCGCCACGCGCTAAGTTGATGGCGCCCTCGAAGCCGCCACCCAGCACGATGATGCCGTCGACCTTTTGCGGCAGCGGCGGGCGCGGAAAACGCTCCTCGAGCGGGTTGAGCATCATCGCGCCAAGCGACGTCCAGGTCGAGAGCGCGAGGATCACAAACGCCAGCACGCTGCCGCTGACAGCCAGCCGCCGCCGGCCGATCAGCCCGGCAATCAACCCTGCCAGAAGCAGGAAGATCGTCAGGTTGAGCGGCTGGATGAAGAACCAGAAGATCTTGGACACGTAGAAGAACATCGCTCACCCCTTCAGACGAGCGATACCCTTACCACCACTTCTCCGGCTGAAATGTGCCGGCGGCCTGCTCGATGACGGCGGCGGTCTGGAACAGCGTCTCTTCCTCGAACGGCCGGCCGATGAGCTGCAGGCCGAGCGGCAGGCCCTTGGGGTCGAGGCCGGCAGGCACGGCGATGCCCGGCAGGCCGGCCATGTTCACGGTGACCGTGAAAATGTCGTTGAGGTACATCTTGACCGGATCGGCGGCCATGTCCTCGTCGGCGATGCCGAAGGCGGCGGAGGGCGTTGCCGGGGTCAGGATGACGTCGACGCCGGCGGCGAAAACATTCTCGAAGTCACGCTTGATCAGGTTGCGCACCTTCTGCGCCTGCAGATAGTAGGCGTCGTAATAGCCGGCCGACAGCACATAGGTGCCGATCATGATGCGGCGCTTGACCTCGCGGCCGAAACCGGCGGCGCGGGTCTTCTCATACATCTCGACAATGTCCTTGCCGGGCACGCGCAGGCCGTAGCGGACGCCGTCATAGCGCGCCAGGTTGGACGAAGCCTCGGCGGGCGCCACGATGTAATAGGCCGGCAGCGCGTATTTCGTGTGCGGCAGCGAAATGTCGACGATCTCGGCGCCGGCATCCCTCAGCCAGGCAATGCCCTTCTGCCACAGCGCCTCGATCTCTTCAGGCATGCCGTCGACACGATATTCCTTCGGAATGCCGACCTTCATGCCCTTGATCGGCTTGCCGATCGCCGCCTCATAGTCCGGCACCGGCCGGTAGACGGACGTGGTGTCCTTCGGATCGACCGAGGCCATGGATTTGAGCAGGATCGCGGCATCGCGCACGTCACGCGCGATCGGCCCGGCCTGGTCGAGCGACGAGGCGAAGGCGACGATGCCCCAGCGCGAACAGCGGCCATAGGTCGGCTTGATGCCGACCGTGCCGGTGAAGGCGGCCGGCTGGCGGATCGAGCCGCCGGTATCGGTGGCCGTCGCGCCGGCGCACAGGAAGGCCGAGACAGCGGTTGCAGAGCCGCCGGAAGAGCCACCCGGCACCAGTTGCGCATTGTCCAGGCTGCGCTGGGTTCTCGTGCCGCCGGCCGAGACGAAGCCGCCGTCGCCCTGGTGCGTCGTCGGCATCACCACCGTGTCGAGGCGCGAGCGCCGCCACGGGTTGATGACTGGGCCGTAATAGGAGGTCTCGTTGGACGAGCCCATGGCGAACTCATCCATGTTGAGCTTGCCGAGCATCACCGCGCCGTCGGCCCACAGATTGGCGGTCACGGTCGATTCGTAGCGCGGCTTGAAGCCGTCGAGCACATGGCTGCAGGCCTGGGTGTGGACGCCTTCGGTGCCGAACAGATCCTTGATTCCCAGCGGAATGCCTTCCAGCGCACCGCCCTCGCCCTTGACCAGCCTGGCGTCGGACGCCTTGGCCATGTCGCGTGCCTTGTCGCCGGTTACCGCGACATAGGCATTAAGCGCCGGATTGGCGCGATCGATCGCCGAGAGATAGGCCTCGGTGATCTCGGTCGCGGTGATTTCCTTGCCGCGCAGCTTGGCACGGGCCTGCGAAATCGTCAGTCGGGTCAGGTCGCTCATCAAAGGCTCTTTTCGTAAAACACCGACCACTCGGAATCGGGATAATCCAGCACCGGGCCGCAGCGCGAGAAGCCGGCACGTTCGTAGACGGTCCAGGCGGCAGGATGACGATCGCCCGTCTCCAGCACCAGCCGCTTCAGTCCTTCCTGCCTCGCCAGCGCTTCGACCCGCTCGACGATCTGGGCGCCGATCTTGCGGCCGCGATGCGAAGGCCGCGTATACATGCGCTTGACCTCGCCAATGGTGCCACCATGGCGCTTCAGCGCGCCACAGCCGATGGCGATGCCATCATCGCGGGCGATGAAAACGGTGGTGTCCTGGCCTGCCATCTGCTCGACCGTCAGATGGTAGCAATGCTCCGGCGGCGTCAGTTCGAGCAAGGTCTCGTTGAGTTCGTTGACCAGGCCACGCACGTCGTCCTGCAGCGGCGTCTCGATGGCGATCTCAATGGCCATCGGCGCCTTACTCCACGACCTTCGGCACGAGGAAGAAATTCTCTTCGGTCGCCGGTGCATTGGCGACGATGTCGGCCGCCTTGTTGCCGTCGGTGACGACGTCCTGACGCTTCTTCATCTCCATCGGCGTCACCGAGGTCATCGGCTCGACGCCGGACACATCGACCTCGTTCAGCTGTTCGACGAAACCCAGTATGGCATTCAGCTCGCCGGTCATGCGTTCTGCATCTTCCTCGCTCACGGCGATGCGGGCGAGACGCGCGACGCGCTTCACTGTCTTGACATCAACGGACATACATTTTGCCTCGGGAAAACCAGTCCGGGCTATAGCGGCGCCGCGCGCGGCGCGCAACAGGCATCAACTAGGCAGCCGTGCTGACCTGGTCCTTGGAGCGGCGCAGCGGGTTGGGCAACTCGAACAATCGCCTCTTTGACGAACACATGCCGCATGCGTCTTCGTCTTCCAGCGCGGCGAAGGCTCGCAATTGCGCATTGGAACAGCCCGGCTCAAGCGGTCGATACGCCAGATAGGGATCCCACTTGTCGGAAAGGCGGTATTTTGCCTTCTGCATCGGCAGATAGGCGAGTGGCGCACACTTCCAGATTTGTCCGGCGTGGAGTTGTTTGCATTGGCGAGCCGGGCAGATTTCCCAACTGGCGCGAGGATCGCCATCCTCGAACGGCGCCATGGTGTCGCCGAAGCCTTCGTAGCGACGGGTCCAGTTTTTGTCTGACGGGCGGATCTGGATATGCAGTTCATGTTCCCGGCGCCATGCCTCCAGGAGATCGAAGATCGGTTTCAATCTCTCCTGGTACTCCTCTGAGGCGTGATGAACCGAGACACTCAATTGGGTATTGCCGTCGGCGGCGAGAATCGCCGGCAATGTCGGATGACGGTGCAGGAAAAAGCCGTTGCTGACGATCTCTATGCGGGCACTGGGCCAGTGCCGCCGGACCAGCCCGACGAAGGCAGGCAGTTCTGGATGGATGGTGGGCTCTCCGCCCAGGATGGAGAACCAGGCGACGTCTATGCGCCGGCTCCACAATCCCATCCAGCGATCCGCCTCCTCGAGCGAGACGGTGCCGGAATGGCCGTGATTGGAGTAGTGCGAACAGCTTTCGCAAGAGAGATTACAGCCATGCGCGACATGCAGTTCCAGTTTTGGGAACACCAGCCACTCACAGCGAAAAAGCGACTTGATGCGCTTCAGCATCGTCATGGCAGGGCAACGCCCTCGCACAGATAGTAGCTGCCGCTGTTGCCGCTCGCCTCGCTTTCATCATTGATCGGCCGAACCGATACCAGATCAACCTGCGTCGGGTTCATTTGCGTCACCGAGAGCACATCGGGAAAGACATAGCCCGGCTCCTGGCAGATGGCCGTCACCGCCCAGCTTGGCGAGCGTGTCGCCTTGCTGACCTGAACGAACTCGCAATTGTATTCAACGCCTTGCAGACCGTGCGCCGACAACACAATGTTGCCGGCGTCGATCAGCGTCTGCAACGTATCCTTCCTGGCCTGCGAGCAGAGCTCCTCCGATTGCAGATAGACGCCTTCGATGAAGTCATCCGCGGCGAGCGCGGGCGATGCCGCGACAAACATCGACACACAAAGAGATCGCCCCAACGCCATGGATTTGTTCCGCTTTGGCTGTTTCTAGATCGTAATCGTCTCACCGATTTTCGGCAATGCGACCTTCACACCGGATCCCTCCAGGCCGGTCTGGAATTTCTCCGGCGTCGGATCGATCATCGGGAACGTACCGAAATGGCAGGGGACGACCGTGTCGAACTTGAAAAAGCGGCGGCAGGCAAGTGCCGCGACCGCGCCGCCCATGGTGAAACGGTCGCCGATCGGCACGATGCCGATCTTCGGCTCATGCAATTCGTTGATTAGTGCCATGTCGGCAAAGATGTCGGTATCGCCCATATGGTAGAGCGTCCGGTCTTCCGGGAAATGCAGGACCAGCCCGCCCGGATTGCCGAGATAGACGTTCGTGCCGCCGTCTTCGCCAAACGAGGAGGAGTGCAGTGCCTGGACGAAAGTGGTGGTGAAGCCGCCGCAATCGACAGTGCCGCCGATGTTGCCCGGATTGATCTTGCTGCCGTCGGCGCCCTTGCCGACCAGATACATGCAGATCTCGAAATTGGCGACCAGCTGGGCGCCGCTTTTGCCAAGCACTTCCAGCGCGCCGCTGATGTGGTCGTTGTGTCCGTGCGTCAGCAGCACATGCGTTATCCCTTCGGCCGGCCCTTCCCAGCCGCCCGTCCAGGACGGATTGCCGATCAGATAGGGGTCGATGAGAATCTTGGCGTCGCCGGTTTCGATACGGAAGGCCGAATGGCCATACCAGGTCAGTTTCATGAAATGCATTCCTCGATTTTTGTCAGGTCAAAGGATAGAACGCCGATGACCCCGAGATCAAAGGGTATAGTGTCCGCCGCGCATCCGGAAGGACGCGCGCCGCCGAAAAAGACGAGGGAAAACCGTTGGCTGTCATCACGATTGAGCAATTGCCGGCACGGCTCACTGGTGGCAGGACGCTGGCGGGGCTCGATCTTGGCGACAAGACGATCGGCGTCGCGGTTTCCGACCGGGGATTCTCCTTCGCCCATCCGCGTCCGGTCATCATGCGCAGGAAATTCTCGCTCGACGCCGCCGTGCTCCTGGCCTTGCTGGAGAAGGAGAATGTCGGCGCGGTGGCGATCGGACTTCCGATCAACATGGACGGGTCGGAAGGTCCGCGCGCGCAGAAATCACGCGCCTTCGTACGCAACATGGCGCAACTCAGCGACTTACCCTTCGTGTTCTGGGACGAGCGGCTGTCGACAGTCGCGGCCGAAAGGACGTTAATCGAAATGGATTTCTCGCGCGCCAAACGGGCCGCCAAGATCGATTCGGCGGCTGCGGCCTTTATTCTGCAGGGAGTTTTGGACCGGCTTCAGTCGCTCGCTGGATCCGCTCGAAGGGAACCGGACCCTCCCACCGCTGTTTAAGCCAGCCGGCGATTTCGCGGCGACGGCGGAACGCCCACAGCGCCATCAGCAGAAATCCATCGAAGATGCACGTCTTCGCCACCATGCCGGGGATGATCGTCGGATCGATGCCTAGCATCTGGCCATAGAGCTGGAAGAAGAAGTCATGCATCTGCCGGCTGAGCATCACATAACCGAAGTTCATGTCATTGGCCGACAGATAGAACCAGCCCCAGAACAGCGCCATCGGCGCCGCCCAAAATGCGAAGATGTAGCGCATCAGCGGCCTCCCTTCGCTTTAGGGCCGGTCCGGCCTGATATCATGGAGAGCAGCGAATTGTGGGCCGCCGCCTTCGCCATGTTATGCGCCGTGGCGTGGAAAGCAGCGTCCTCCGACACCGCTGCCGAGCGCCGCTCGGCAAGCATCGCGACATAGGAGGCCAGAAGCGCGGCCAGTTGCACCGCGACGACCATGAAGAGCCCGTTGATGCCCTGCACGGCGCCACCGATCAGGATCATCGACAGCACACCTGAAGCGGAAATGAAGGCGATACGAACAACGCTGTCGGCGCCAGGGCTGACCGCATCGTTGATCAAGGAATCGACAAAGGCCCAGAAGAACAGCACCGACACGACCAGCAAGGCGATCGCCAGCGGCGCGACGACGACGACATTCTCCAGATTGACGAACCGGGCGCTCTCGACGGTCACCCCAAGCACGCCGAGCGCTGCCGTCACACCGCGGTCTCCATCGATGCAGATCAGCGCCAGCAGGGCGAAGACAATCGCCCAGTGCACGGACAGAAAGGAGGTCAGTACGTGTCGCATCGTGGTTCCTGCTTCGGCAGGAATGACAGTGGGCTTTGCAGCCCGCCGCCGCAATGGAAACCATTTGTTAAGGTTAACGACGATCCACAGGACGCACCCACGATGTCCTCGGAAGCGTTCAACTGATCAAAGAATCGAGCGGTGCGCCGTTCTCGGCTCAGTTCAACGGCGGATAGAGCGTGTCGATGATCATGCGCGCGTCGTGGCGCGAATCGATCATGCCATAGGTGTTGCGCCACTGGCCGGCCAGGCGGGTCTCGACGAAGGCATCGGCAATCCGCCCTGCCCCGAGCCGCCGCAGTTCCGCCGCGGCTGCCGACAACGCCAGCTGTTCGGTCAGCAGGCGTGCCGAGCCCTCATCGGTCGAAGCTACCTGCATCGCGGCCTTCAGCACACCGATCGTGCCGCGCCCGCCGGCGCCGAGGTCACGGTCGATGCCGGCCAGCACCTCTTCGAACAGTCCGGGCGCGCGGCCGAGCACGCGCAGCACATCGAGCGCCATGACATTGCCCGACCCTTCCCAGATCGCGTTGACAGGGGCCTCGCGATAATAACGGGCGAGCGGCGCTTCCTCGACATAGCCATTACCGCCGAGACACTCCATCGCCTCGTAGAGCAGCGGCGGCGCGATCTTGCACACCCAGTATTTGACGACCGGCGTCATGGCGCGGGCAAACGCCGCCTCTCCGCGATCGCTCGCTGCCTCGTCGAAGGAGCGCGCTAGCCGGAACGACAGCGCGGTGGCGGCGGCAACATCGAGCGCCATGTCGGCCAGCACGCGCTGCATCAGCGGCTGTTCGATCAACGTCGAGCCGAAAACCTGGCGATGGCGAGCATGATGAACCGCTTCCGCCAGCCCCGCCCGCATGATTGCCGAGGACGCCACCGCGCAGTCGAGCCGGGTCAGAGTGACCATGTCCATGATCGTCTTCACGCCGGCGCCGGGTTCGCCGACCATCTCGCCGATGGCGTTGACGAATTCGACTTCGGAAGACGCGTTGGAACGGTTGCCGAGCTTGTCCTTAAGTCGCTGGAAGCGGAAGCCATTGCCCGACCCGTCGCCGAGAACGCGCGGCACGAGGAAGCAGGACAGTCCTTCCGGCGCCTGCGCCAGCACCAGGAAAGCGTCCGACATCGGCGCCGACATGAACCATTTGTGCCCGGTCAGGCGATAAAACCCGCTGCCGGCGCGTTCGGCCCTGGTCACATTGGCGCGCACATCCGTGCCGCCCTGTTTCTCGGTCATGCCCATGCCGAGTGTCAGCCCGGTCTTCTCGACCGGCGGCTTCTGGCTCTGGTCGTATTTGCGGGTCGTGACTCGCGGCGCCCATTCACGAAACAGCTTTGGGCTGGCCATCAGCGCCGCCAGCGAGGCGCTGGTCATGGTGATGGGGCAAAGGTGCCCGGTCTCGAGCTCGGCGGTCAGATAGAAACGGGCGGCGCGCACCTGATGGCGGCGGCCGATCTCGGCATCGCCATTTTCCCAGACCGAGGAATGCAGCCCGTTGGCCACCGAGCGCCGCATCAAGGCATGGTAGGCGGGATGGAACTCGACCAGGTCGATGCGCCGTCCCTGACGATCATGCGTCCTGAGTTTCGGCGTTTCGACATTGGCCAGACGCGCCAGTTCCTGCGCTTCCTGCGTCAGCACGAAACGGCCGAGCCCGTCGAGATCCTTGCGCACCGGATCGGAAAACCGCTCGGCAAGCTGAATCAGCAACGGATCGCCTCGCCAGGCGTTGCCGCCCGTCAGCGGCGGCGGCTGGTTCGTTACGTCGTCGGTCACGCCCAATCCTTCAATCGGTAGAAAGGTCCCTATCGTGCCAAAGCCACGAATCCAAGGCCATCGGCTAGATATAGCCAAGCGCTGCCGCGCGCGCGACGAAAATACCGGGGAGAACGGCGCCAATCCAAAGCTGGCGCTTGCGGGCGCAAAATCCGCACCCTATAGCAGCGCCTTGAGATGACCGACGCTTCGTCCCTACCCCTCTACCCTCACCGCCATCTTTTGGGCATCAGCTACCTTTCGCCCGCCGCCATCGAGCTGTTGCTCGACAGGGCGGATCGCGCCGTTGCGATTTCGCGGCAGTCCGAGAAGAAAACCTCGACGCTGCGCGGCCGCACCCAGATCAACCTGTTCTACGAGGCTTCCACCCGCACTCAGTCTTCGTTCGAACTGGCCGGAAAGCGGCTTGGTGCCGACGTCATGAACATGTCGGTGGCAAGTTCCTCGGTGAAGAAGGGCGAGACGCTCATCGACACGGCGATGACGCTGAACGCCATGCGGCCCGACATATTGATCATCCGCCACCAATCGGCGGGCGCGGCCGCCCTTCTGGCCCAAAAGGTCGGCTGCTCCGTGGTCAATGCCGGCGACGGGGCGCACGAACACCCGACACAGGCGCTGCTCGACGCGCTGACCATCCGCCGCGCCAAGGGGCCGTTGTCGAAGCTGATCGTCGCGATCTGCGGTGACATCCTGCATTCACGCGTCGCGCGCTCCAACATCATGCTGCTCAACGCACTTGGCGCGCAGGTTCGGGTCGTCGCACCGTCGACACTGTTGCCAAGTGGTATCGAGAAAATGGGCGTCATCGTCACGCGGTCGATGGCCGAGGGCCTCAAGGGCGCCGACGTGGTGATGATGCTGCGCCTGCAGCGCGAGCGGATGGAAGGCGCCTTCGTGCCTTCGGTGCGCGAATATTTCCGCTATTTCGGCCTCGATGCCGAAAAGCTGAAGGCCGCCAAGGACGACGCAATGGTGATGCATCCCGGCCCGATGAACCGCGGCGTCGAGATCGCCTCGGAAATCGCCGACGGCCCGCAAAGCGTCATCCAGGAACAGGTGGAGATGGGCGTTGCCGTGCGTATGGCGGTGATGGAAGCGCTGCTCGATCCGCGTCGTAATCAAGAGGGCCGCGGCGCATGAGCACGACAGTCTTTGAACGCGCCCGCATTGTCGACCCCTCGCGCGGCATCGACGAAGTCGGCACTGTTGTCGTCGATGGCAGGAAAATCGTTGCCGCCGGCAAGGCGGCGCTGAACCAGGGCGCGCCCGAGGGCGCCACCGTTATCGACTGTGCCGGTAAGGCGATCATTCCCGGCCTGATCGATGGCCGCGTCTTTATCGGCGAGCCGGGCGGCGAGCATCGCGAAACCATCGCTTCAGCAAGTGTCGCCGCGGCGGCCGGCGGCGTCACCTCCGTCGTCATGATGCCGGACACCGATCCGGTGATCGACAATGTGGCGCTGGTCGAGTTCGTGCTGCGGACCGCCAAGGACACAGCGATCGTCAACGTCTTCCCGGCGGCGGCGATCACCAAGGGGCTCGATGGTCGCGAGATGACCGAGTTCGGCCTGCTGCGCGAGGCCGGCGCCGTCGCCTTCACCGATGGCCGCCACACTATAGCAAGCGCGCTGGTGATGCGCCGGGCGCTGACCTATGCGCGCGACTTCGGCGCCACCATCGTGCATGAAACGCAGGATGCCGACCTCGGTTCATCCGGCGTGATGAACGAAGGCCTGTACGCCAGCTGGCTCGGCCTCTCCGGCATTCCGCGTGAAGCCGAATCGATCCCGCTGGAGCGCGATCTGGCTTTGGCTCGTCTAACGCGCGGTTCCTACCACGCGGCAAAAATCTCGACGGCGATGGCGGCAAACGCCGTGACGCGCGCCAAAGCTGACGGCGCTGCCGTCACCTCGGGCGTGTCGATCCACAATCTGTCGCTCAATGAAAACGATGTCGGCGAGTACCGCACCTTCTTCCGCCTGACGCCGCCGCTGCGCGCCGAGGAAGATCGGCTGGCGATGATCGAGGCGGTCAGGGACGGCACGGTCGACATCATCGTCTCCTCGCACGATCCGCAGGATGTCGACACCAAGCGCCTGCCCTTCGCCGATGCCGCCGCCGGTGCCATCGGCCTCGAAACGCTTCTGGGCGCCGCCTTGCGGCTCTACCACAATGGCGATGTGCCCTTGCTACGCCTGGTCGAAACGCTCTCCACCGCGCCGGCAAAGCTGTTCGGCCTGCCCGGCGGCACACTGAAGCCAGGCGCTGTCGCCGATCTTGCCCTTGTCGATCTCGATGAACCCTGGATCGTCAGTGAAAGCGGCATTCGCTCGCGCTCGAAAAACACCTGCTTCGAAGGTGCCCGCCTGCAAGGCAAGGTCTTGCAAACGCTGGTGGCGGGCCGCACAGTGTTTTCAGCTTAACCCTGCCGGCCAGCAGCTCTACGGCACTCTGGTTTCGCAGTACTGTGAACTGTCATCCACTGCTTTACCCAAGAGCCTGTGCATGAGATCGCATCACCCTTCCTGGTTGCAGTCGATCTGGCATCGCTTGCGTCCCCCGCCGAAGTTCATCGTCCCGCAGAAGTTCAACCGGAATTCCCAGAAGGTGAGTTCCCTGATGCCGCCGGAGGATAGCGGTGCCTGGCTGCTGGAGAGGATGCGGCAGCAGATAGGATTGAAGACACTGGCAGCCAGCCGGCTCCTCGATTTCGGCTGCGGCGTCCGGTTCACCCAGGCCATCCTCGACCACAGGATTCCGATCCGCTCCTACACCGGTGTCGACTGCTTCGCGGAGATGATCGACTTCCTGCGCTCCACCGTGCGCGATCGCCGTTTCTCCTATGTGCTTCTGGACGCGCACCACCCGCTCTACAACCCGAAGGGGCGCCCACTCTCCAACGAGACGGAACTCCCGCTGCCTTTGCACGCCTTTGACATCGTCTCGCTATTTTCCGTGATCACCCACCAGAGCCCCGATGACGCCGTGTTCATCTTCACCCTGCTGCGCCGCCACACGGCGGCCCAGGGCCGCCTGCTTTTCACCTGCTTCCTGGATGCCGGGATCGCCGGGTTCGAGGACAGGAGCCCGGACAAGAACGGCGGCAGGTGCTTTTACAACCCCGACTTCCTTACCCGTCTGGTGGAAGACTGCGGCTGGCGAATCGTCCAAAGAGCGCCAGGCGATGGGCCCCTGATCGGCGACTCGTTCGTCTGCGCTTTGGCTTGAACGCATGCCAAGGCAATGACATAAGAAAATACGGGGGGAACAATGAATTACGGCATCATTCCAGCACTTGTGTTCGGCTATTTGCTCGGCTCGATACCGTTCGGGCTGCTGCTGACCCGCGCCGCCGGGCTTGGCGATGTGCGCAAGATCGGTTCCGGCAATATCGGCGCCACAAATGTGCTGCGCACCGGCAACAAGGGCCTCGCCGCCGCGACCTTGCTGCTCGATGCGCTGAAAGGCACGGCCGCCGTGCTGATCGCTGGCCATTTCGCGCCGGAAACAGCCGTCTGGGCCGGTCTCGGCGCCTTTCTCGGTCATCTCTTCCCGGTCTGGCTTGGCTTCAAGGGCGGCAAGGGTGTCGCCACCTATCTCGGCGTGCTGATCGGCCTTGCCTGGCAGGTGGCGCTGATCTTCGCCGTCGTCTGGCTGGTGATGGCGTTCCTGTTTCGGTTCTCATCGCTTGCGGCGTTGACCGCAGCAGTCGTCGTGCCGATCGCCCTGTATTTTATCAGCACGCCACAGATTGCCGTCCTGTTCGTGGTGATGAGCATTATCGTCTTCATCAAGCACAGGGCGAACATTTCGCGGCTGCTTGCCGGCACCGAGGGCAAGATCGGAGCCAAGGGGTGAGCGAGCACGCCACCGCGGTGAGCGAGCCGGCCGCCGGCCGCGCCTCAGCGACCGGCAGCGGCTGAGCTGGCTGCGGCTGATCCGCACCCAGAATGTCGGCCCCGCTTCCTTTCGCGACCTGATCAATCGCTTCGGGTCCGCCGAAGTGGCGTTGGAAATCCTGCCGGAACTGATGATTTCCGGTGGCGCCAGCCGGATCGCCCGCATTCCGTCAATCGCCGAAGCCGAAGCAGAGTTGGAGGCAGCCCGCCGGGTTGGCGCACGTTTTGTCGGCATCGGCGAGCCCGACTATCCCCAGTTGCTGAGAAGCATGGACAATCCGCCGCCGCTGCTGGCGGTCAAGGGCAATGCCGCTGTCTTCCGGTTGCCGGGCGTCGCCATTGTCGGCGCCCGCAACGCATCGCTGGCCGGGATCAAGATGGCACGCATGCTGGCGGCCGATCTTGGCGGCGACGGCTATGGCATAGTCTCCGGCCTGGCGCGCGGCATCGACACGGCGGCGCATCAAGGGAGTCTCTCGACCGGCACGATCGGAGTGCTGGCCGGAGGGCTCGACCTGCCCTACCCGCCTGAAAATGCCGGCCTGTGCTCGGAGATCGCCGAGCGCGGCGCTGTCATCTCGGAAATGCCATTCGGCTGGCAGCCGCGCGCCCAGGATTTTCCACGCCGCAACCGTCTTGTCGCGGGCGCTGCTCTTGGGCTGGTGGTGGTCGAGGCAGCGCAGCGTTCGGGCTCGCTGATCAGCGCCAGGCTTGCCGGCGAAATGGGCCGGCTGGTCTTTGCCGTGCCAGGCTCGCCGCTGGACCCACGCGCGGC
This sequence comes from Mesorhizobium sp. CNPSo 4671, assembly GCF_057784245.1. Classification (NCBI taxonomy): domain Bacteria; kingdom Pseudomonadati; phylum Pseudomonadota; class Alphaproteobacteria; order Hyphomicrobiales; family Phyllobacteriaceae; genus Mesorhizobium; species Mesorhizobium sp. CNPSo 4671. Next base: position 223,280 of record NZ_JBWLUW010000006.1, read on the forward strand.
CGGCACCAACGGCCTGCTCAAGGACGGCGCCACGCTGGTCACCGAGGCGTCGGACATTTCCAGGGCGATCGCGCCGCTGACCGGCATGCGGGCGCCTGATGTGCCGCCATTCGACGACCCGCCGGATTTCTCGGCCACGCCGCCGCCGGGCGAGAGCGACCGCGCCAAGGTCATCGAGGCGCTCGGTCCGACGCCGGTGCCGGTCGACGAGATAATCCGCCACACCGCCCTGCATCCGGCCCAGGTCTTCATGGTGCTTTTGGAACTCGACCTCGCCGGCCGGCTCGAGCGCCATGCCGGCGGCAATGTTTCGCTGGTTTTCGGGGAAGGCTAGCCGCAGCCGTCAATGGCGTTTGGGTTCCTTCTCCCCGGTCTCGGCGTAGTCCGGCGTGTTGGCTCCAAACAAATCCTTCTCGACAGCCTTGCGCCAGACCGCATCGGCGTCTTCGGGACGCAACGGCTCAACTGCCGTCCTGGCATCACCGCTGTGCGGCTCGGATCGCCGCCGAAGCCAGGCGGGCATGATTTCCCCGATGAGGCTGGTCAGTTGGGTCATTGCAAACTCCTTCCATGCAGGTGAACCGGGAGCGGTTTAGAGGCAAAACCGGTTCATTTGGCCGTTGCGGCCAGCGTCGCCGCTTTCACAGTCTCCCGTCTGCTCATCTCGTCCAGCCAGGCCAGGGCCGCATCCACGCCGGCCAGCGCAAAAGGTGCCACGGTCGGCCCGTGCGGCTTTATGCGGACCGAGATGCCGTCCAATTCGTTGACGGTCTCGAAGCCGTTCTCGTCAGATGTATCGTCACCAAGGAACACCGGGCGGCGTCCCCTGAAAGCCGGAGTTTGCATGAAGCGTCGGATCGCTGCTCCCTTGGCCGCTTCCAGTGGCATCAGCTCCACACCGGCATTTCCGGCCAAGACCCGATATCCCCTGGGTAATTTGTCCAGTGCCTGTTCGACCAGCTCCGTCGCACGCTGCAGCAAATGCGGGGCCGCGCGTGTATGAATGGCCAGGATCGGTCCCTTGCGTTCGATGTAGACATCCGCATTGTCCAGTTCCGTCGCGATTTCGTTGGCAAGTGCGGCGATGTCCGCCGGTTCGACGGCCGCTTCGACCGGACCATCGCGTGCCAGCCTGTGCTCGAGGCCATAGAGCCCCGCGGCGCGCAATCTGAGGGGTTGGAAGAGATGGTCGACGGCGGCGATCGACCGTCCCGTGATGAACGCCAGCGCCCCATCCAATTGCGCTTCGAGCCGTGTCAACAGCATGCGCAACTCATCACTGACGACCACCGCATCGGGATGTGCGGCATGTTCGAGAAGCGTGCCATCGATATCGAGGAACAGGCTCCATGGCCCTTGCGGGACAACGGGTTCCGGCGGGTTTGGTAATATCGACATCACAGCGCCGCCACCCGTCTGCGATCAAGCAGCGATATCACATTGGCTGGGGCCGCTGGGGCAGCACCCACGGCACGATCGACTGCATCACGCTTGCGCAAGCGCGCAGCATCGAGAAGCATGCTGCCCGCCCACCGATAGACATTGTTTTCGCGCACGATCTCGCGCATGCGTCGCATGCGCTGGCGTTGCTCCTCCTCGGACATGGTCAAGGCCTGCAGCAAGGCGTCGCCCATCATCGCCGCGTCATAGGGATTGACGATCAGGGCTTCCAGCAGCTCCTTCGAGGCGCCGGCGAACATGCTGAGCAGCAGCACACCCTGTTCATCCTCGCGCGCCGCGACAAATTCCTTGGCAACCAGGTTCATGCCGTCATGCAGGCTGGTGACCATGCAAACGTCGGCGGCACGGTAGATTTCGTAGACCTGCTGCTGCGAGTGATGCTCCGTCACCATCAGGACGGGGGTGTAGCCTTCGCGACCATAGCGCTGATTGATATCCTCGGCATGGCTCAGGCACTCCTCGTACAATTGTTGATAGGCAGGCAGAGTGCCGCGGCTGGGCGCCGCGATCTGCAGGAACGCCACCTTGCCGATCCATTCCGGATGCAGCGTCAGCAGTTCATCGAGTGCGTTGAAGCGATCAAGGATGCCCTTGGTGTAGTCGAGACGCTCAACGCCCACGCACAGTTTGACATGTTCCGCCAGACCGAATTTCTCGCGAACCTGCCGACGGCATTGGGCGACATCTGGCAGTTTGTCCAGGTGCGGCGGCGACCACTCGATTGAAATCGGATAGGCGTGCACCAAGCTGATCTCGCCGCCATAGGAAATGGCCGAATCCTCGCGCTCGATCCGGCTTTCCAGGAAACGGTCGACGCTGTCGATGAAGTTGTTGCAATGGAACTGGGTATGAAAGCCGACTATTGAACTGCCGAGCAGGCCGTCGAGAATCTTCTCGCGCCACGGGCAGATACTGAACACTTCCGAATTCGGCCAGGGAATGTGCCAGAAGGTGATGATGATCGCCTCGGGCAGGCGCTCCCGGATCATCCGCGGCAACAGCGCGAAATGGTAATCCTGGACCAGCACGATCGGCCGCTTATTGCGGGCTTCCGCGACGACGGTGTCGGCGAATTTACGGTTGACCGCCTCATAGGCTTCCCAATCGGAGGCGCGGAATATCGGCCGGGTGAAGGCGATATGGCAAAGCGGCCACAGACCTTCATTGGCAAAGCCGAGGTAATAGCCTTGCTGTTCCTCCTCGCTCAGCCAGACACGGCGCAGTGTGTAGAAAGGATTGTCAGGCGGCACCTCGATCCGGTCGTTCTTGTCGACCACCAGCTTGTCGGCCGAACCACCGCCATAGGCGATCCACGTGCCCGCACAGGCGCGCGTGATCGGCTCCAGGGCGGAGACGAGCCCACTGGCGGGTACGACCAGCTGGATGTCATCGCCCTCGCGGTTGTGGATATACGGCTCACGATTTGAAACGACGATCACCTGGGCATCAGGCAATTCCGTTGCCAGGATATGACGCAGCGTTTCAGGCGACCACTGCACCAGCGCGGCAACGGCCGACTGCCCATTCTTCTCGAATTCCGGCAATGGGCTGTGAGCAGGGCTGGCCCCCACGACGGCAATCCGTGCGCCTCTGCGCGCCCGCACCATCATCGTCACCAGCGCGATGACCAGGACGCCGACGGCTGCAAGGGTGAAGAGCCATAATGCGAATGAAGGAACAACCAGATACGAACTGTCGTCGGGCATTGAAACCGATTACCTTTCAATGGGATACCGTAACCACTTCCTTTGGCTGGGAGTTTCGGCGCCCATGGTGGTGATCCAACGCCCGTGGCGCGAGATGGTTCCGATTTTTCAGCTCCTGACCACCAGAGGCACCAGCCCCTCTTGCGGTTCCGCAAGGAAGGCGCCGACACGATCTCCGACACGCTGGAATGTCAGATCCACCGCCGCCTGCCCAACCGAAAGATGGCGAATGACGAGGCTGTCGATGCCGATCGGCAGGCGCGGCCGGGTCACATGGATCTCGCCTGTCCAGCCATCGATCTGAAGGCCGAGGCACGATTGCATGAGCATGAAGGCCGAGCCGGCGGACCAGGCTTGCGGCAGGCAGGCCACCGGATAGGCAATCGGTGCCTCGCCGGCCGCGCGCGTAAAGCCGCAAAACAGTTCGGGCAGCCGCATGTTGAAATGAACGGCGGATTCGAAGGTCCCGCTCATCAGCCGCACCACGCTGTCGCGGATGCCGTATCGCGCCAGTCCGGCCGCGCAGATGGCGGTGTCGTGCGGCCAGATGGACCCGTTGTGATAGGACATCGGATTGAAGAAGATCGCGTCGTCCGCCAGCGTCCGCAGTCCCCAGCCGGAATGGAACGAGGCCGACAGCAGCTGGTCGGCGACCATGCGCGCGCGATCCGGGCTGGGCAGGCCGACATAAAGCAGGTGGCCGGCATTGGACGTGCGCACCTTGCAGGGCTGGCCCTCACCGTCTAGCGCCAGCGCATAGTAGCCGAGGTCTTCGATCCAGAAATGACGTTCGACTTGCTGGCGAATGGTGTCGGCGCGTATTTCCCAAGTCTCCGCCCGCTCCGTTTCGCCACGCAGCCGTGCCAGTTTCGCCAACCCTTGGAACGCCGCGAAGACGTAGCCCTGCACCTCGACCAGCGCGATCGGTCCCTTCGGAATGCGGCCATCGGCGTGAAAGACGGAATCGAAACTATCTTTCCATCCCTGGTTGGCAAGGCCGGATTCTGCCGCGCGCTGGTAAGTGAGGAATCCCGTCGAGCGGCTCGCCGTTTCGATCCACTCGGCCGCGGCGCACAGCGATGGCCACAGAGTATCGATGAAGGCCGTGTCGCCCGTGCGGTCCGCATAGGCGCAGGCAAGATGAATATAGAGCGGCGTCGTGTCGACACCGCCATAATAGCGCCCGAACGGCAGTTCGCTCAGCGCCACCATCTCGCCCTTGCGGGTCTCGTGCATGATCTTGCCGGGTTCGGAATCGCTGAAAGGCGAGGTCTCGGTCGCCTGGTGCTGGGCGAGAAACGCCAGGACGCCGCGCGCCAAGCCAGGATTGAGCCAAAGCATCTGCAAGGCCGAGATCACGCCATCCCGGCCGAAGGCGGTGGAGAACCACGGTATACCGGCATAGGGATAGGGCCCGGTCGGCAGTTCCGTCGTGAGCAGCGCGACATCAGCGCGAGCCCGCGCCATCCAGTCGTTGAAAACGCGGCCCGAACTGTGCAGCGTCGCACCATGCCGGCGTTTGGCGCGCATGCCGAAACGGGCACGGGCAGCGGCCGCGCGAAACCGGTCGCTTTCGGGACGATCATCCGTCTCGTTGCCCACTTCCACGTAAAGCGTCTGGCTGCTGCGCTTGGTGACGGCGATGACGAAATCGGCCCGCTCGGAGGTCAGTTGGTCGGGCGTCTGCGAAAAAGAAATCGCCGATGTCCGCACCACCTTGTCCAGGCCTTCGTAGCGGAGCACCACCGCGTTCCCTGCAATCTCCGCCGTATGGGCGGTTCCACGCTTCGAGCGGGTCGAGCCCCGGACCTCGAACATGTCGCGGAAATCGGCGGCAAAACGCAGCGACAGCAGGATCGTCGAATGCTCCTGGCTGTAGTTGGACAGCGTTATGCGCTCATACAGCCTTTCCTCCCACAGCAGCCTGACGCGCTCGATATGGACAGCGCCTTGCGGAATCTGACGACCCGCGGCGCTCTCGATCGGCAGATTGGTCAGATTGGTGGTGAACAGGACATTGTCCTGACTGAGCGACGCGCCGAGCAACGACGTCGACCGCCCGCCGACGGTGAGGCGAAATTCGGAAAGCACGCGCGTGTCGTCGCGAAAAAACCCGTCCCCGACGCCGCGTACATCGCCATAGGCGTCGGCGACGACAAAGCAGTCGCCATGCTTGAGAGCGAACAGCCTGTGCGGCTCCCTGGGCGCGGTTTCGTCCAGGGAAGCCAGGGCTATGGCAGGATCAAGCTTGCGCTCGTCGAGTTGGGTGATGGTCAAGAAAATTGTCCCGTGCTGGTTTTTCGAACGGGTGAAGGCCTAAGAGGCTCTGCTTTGCTCATGACTGCTGATCAGCCGGGAATAGGCCGCGACATAGTCCGTGGCCATTCTGTCGGCTGAAAACCGCCTTTCGAACACCGCTCTTACGCGCCGCCTGTCGAGCTGCAGGAGCGCCGGCATGGTGGCAACGGCATCTTCGATGGTTTCGACGACGAAGCCGGTAGCGCCATGATCGATGATCTCCGGCATGGCGCCGCAACTCCAGGCCATGACCGGGGTTCCGCAGGCCATGGCCTCGATCACGGCAAGGCCGAAGGGTTCGGGCCAATCGATCGGGAACAGCAAGGCGGCTGCATTGCCGAGAAACCCGCTCTTCTGGTCCTCGCTGATCTCGCCAACATATTCGACCCGGTCGCCATCGATCATCGGCTGAACGACTTCCTCGAAATAGGCGCGATCGCCGTCGCCGACCTTGGCCGCGAGCTTGAGTTTAAGCCCGGTACGTCGCGCGATTTCGATCGCCCGATCCGGTCGCTTGTCGCGCGACATCCTGCCGAGAAAAGCAAGATAGCCGCCATCCGAACCGGCCTCGAAATCGGGTTCGTAGAGATCGACGGGCAGGCCGTGGTGAATCGTTGCCAGCCAGTTGGCGGCAGCGAACCGTGCCCGCTGGCTGCGCGATATGGAAATCATCGGGAAGCGCGGGAACCGGTCATAGGCTTGCGCGAGGTCCGCGTAGTCCAGCCTGCCATGCGGCGTCGTCACCGTGCGCTGCGGCATGTCGCGGAAAAACGGAAAATGCAGGAAATGACTGAGGTGGAAGTGAATGACGTCGAAATCGTCGGCGCGTTTCCTCACCTCGTCGAGCATCGACAGATGCGCCGCGATTTCGGATTTCAGCGGGCGTGTATCGAGACGAAGCGCCCGCTCGCGGCATGGCACGAGCATGGCGGAGGTTTTCGTGTCGCCGCTGGCGAACAGCGTCACGTCGTGGCCAAGGTCGACGAGCGCCTCGGTAAGATAGGCAATGATGCGCTCGGTGCCGCCATAGAGCCTTGGCGGCACGGACTCGTACAGTGGCGCGACATGGGCGATCTTCATGGCCCGGCCTTCCCTCAATGAGCTGGTGATAAAAGCGAAATGCTTCAGTCGCAGGATCGTTCCTGCCTCTTTGGAAGATGCGCCGAATGATCGGGAGTGTTTGATGTTCGATCGAGCCGCCCTATTTCCTTTTGGCTGCCGAATTTGCACTCAGCTCAAGGAGGCCTAGGTGCAGGAACCCAGGGATATTGCAGCGCGACGCCTGAGCATGATCATCGAACAATATGTCGGGGCCAGAAAACGGCGTTATGACTTTGTGTCGACGGATCAGGCCGCCAGGGTGATCCGCAGGATCCTGAAACCCGCGGACCCCGCTCTCTCCGACCGCAAGCTCGACGATATGGTCGCCGCCCTCGCCGTCAAGAATGGCCTGGCGGTCGTCTTCGATCGCGGCGTCAAATCACCGACCGAGGGCACCGAGGCCGACCTGAACAGAAAGGAACCGACCATGCGAGCAGCAACGGAGACTCCCGATGTTGCCGGTGCGGTGGACGCCATTCTGGGCACCCAGACCGCCCCGCTTTCCCAAATCACTCCGCTTTCAATGAGCGCGGTGATCTCGCTGCTGCGCGAACGGACCGGCACCAAGCGGTCTGACGCGGATCTGGAAGGCCTGATCGCCAAGAAGGCCGCCGTTCTGGACGTGCATCTGTCGCGAGGGAACTAAACGGCCGCTGCGCGTGGCAAAGGCTGGGGGACTTTCAGCTTTTCGCTTGGGCAACGATTCGCTCAAAGGAAAAGCCCGCCACGGGAGCGACCCGCGGCGGGCTTTCGAAGTGGCTACATCCCGAAGGAATCGACCGCTGTGGTGGTATAGTGCACCGCGTGATCGCGTCAGCCTATGGTGTGATCGCGGAAGTCTAGCGGGCAGCGCAAGCACTACAGCAGCCAGTGAGGCAAGTGCCCTTGCCGACCAAATGTCGCTTTGCCTGTAGCCCAAGCGCGATGGCACTGGCTGAGCGGGCTTCTCGACGGCCTTGTCGAGCAGTCGGCGCGCCGCTCGACCTCTTACGACCGTCCGGCCAATCTCTTCGTCGCCTGCTTCATCGGCTCGCCCGCCATGAACTTCATTCGCCGCCGCATCGAGGGCATTTCCGCAGCACCAGCGGACTGACCCTGCCGCTGCCAGAAGGGATTCATCCAGCGCATGCTTCAGGGGGTGACCTCGTCTACGGCATCCGCCCCGAACATATCCGTTCGACCGCCCAGGGCATCCCCGCAAAGGTCACGCTGCTAGAGGCGACGGGGTCGGAAATCTTCGCCAAGGTCGATTGCGGCCACGAGGAAATCTCCTTCCTTTTACCAGAGCGGCTTGCGCCGAAGCAAGGCGAGCAAGTGCGCATCGAGATCGACCGCGCCTGCGCTCACCTGTTCGACGCCACAACCGGCCGACGGTTGTAGAGATTGCACCGGCTTGAAGTGGACCCGGAGTTCCTGCCTGTTCATGCCGAAGGCGCACCAAAGCAATGTCGAAAGGGTCTCATCATCGATGGGTTTGTCGGCGAAGAGCCGTGTCGACTGCCTGAGTGAAAGCGCCTCGACCAATGACATTCCTCCATTCTTGGCGGCGTCCGGCAGGCTGGAAGACGTGTCGGCTAGTGCAATCCGGTTGGGGAGAGCTGCCACCATGGCCGCAACTGACAGAAAAACTCGTCTCGCAGCTCCGATCAGGTCGTGGATCAAACCGCTGTCGATACGCTATCCGTTGACGGGCAGGCTTTCTCGCGTCCTTTTTGCCCTGAACCAATTTGCCGGCCTTCCACCTTATGCGTCCTTGTTCTCGAGCGCCCTACGCATGCGCCTGATAACCGCTGCGCGGCCCCTCTCGTCGGCCGCGGCGCTCACCGCCTCATTAATGTCCAGGAGGAGTTTTGAAAGATCGTTGTGCCAGTCAAGACGAGCGATCTTTTCCGGTCTCAGGCGGCGCGGCTCATTGAGTTCGACAGGCACACTGCCGCCCGGTGTCAATCGGAAGGCGTCATCCAGCCCTGGCATGAGAATCCTGTCGCCAGGGATCAGCCCTCGGAGCCGTTGGCTGAGGCCGCCGAGCCCCTCTTCCTCCCCATGCGTCAGGAAGACCCCTTGCCGCACCGGACGTCTTGCTTCGACCCAGGCGACCAGCTCACCCGCGTCGGCGTGTCCGGAATACAGGTCGAACTGACTGATGCGTGCCTTGACCTCGACTTCCTCACCTTGGATGCGCACACGCCGCGCGCCATCAAGCAGGATCCTCCCAAGCGAGCCCTGAGCCTGATATCCGGCCATCATCACTGTCGCGTTCCGGCGCCAGAGATTGGCCTTCAGATGATGGCGGATACGCCCCGCATCGCACATGCCGCTGGCGGCGATCACCACGAAGAATCCTGTCAGGCGATTGATCGCCTTGCTCTGCTCCACCGTCTCGGTGAAGCGCAGCTCTTTGGATTTGAGGGCCTCACGCAGCACGTTAGCCTGTTCGATCTCATCGGCATGCCGTTCGAAAATAGCGCTCGCGCGTGTCGCCAGCGGTGAGTCGACGAAGACCGGAGCTGTCGGCACCTCCCCCACTTGCATGAGCAAATAAAGATCGACCAACAGTTCTTGCGTCCTCTCGACTGCGAAGGACGGAATGATGAGGGGGCCGCCGGCCTCGGCGGCGCCGCGCACGATATCACCGAGCTGGGATCGCCGCTGTTGGGGCGAAACGTCCGGCCGGTCGCGGTCGCCATAGGTCGATTCGCAGATCAGATAGTCAACGCCTGCCGGGCCCTCGGGATCGGTCTGAAGCAGCTTATGGCCAGGCCCAACGTCGCCCGAGAACATGATGCGCAACGGCGCATCATGCCGGTCGATCTCAAGCTCGACTGATGCCGAACCAAGCAGATGACCTGCATTCCAGAAGCGTGCGCGAAGGCCTTGAGCAACCTCGGTCCATTCGCCGTATTCCAGGGCTCGGAACAAGGCCATGCACGCGGCGGCATCCTTCTGAATGTAGATCGGCTCGACCGGTGGGCGCCCGCGCCGCGCATTGCGTCGATTCAGCTGCTCGACCTCCATTTCCTGGATATGCGCCGCGTCGGGCAGCATGACCGAGCAAAGATCGATGGTGGCGCGGGTCGTGTGGATCGGGCCGGAAAAGCCCTGTTTGACCAGTTTCGGCAGAAGGCCGCTGTGATCGATATGCGCGTGTGTCAGAATGACGGCATCAATCGCTTCAGGTGGAAACGGGAATGCCCCATAGTTTAATTCCCGCTCGGACTTCGACCCCTGGAACAGGCCACAGTCGATGAGGATACGCGAATACGGCGTCTCGATCTCATAACAAGAGCCGGTGACGCCATGAGCCGCGCCGTGGAAACGCAGGATAGGATCCGTGTCGCGAGCGCCGCTCATGTCCACTTCCTGATGCAACAACAGGACGATGCCGCAAACTTCATCAGATTTCGCCTCCGGTGCTGCTCCAGGTGACCGGCCGCCGGACCAACCATCGAACATCCCTAGCGGCGATGGAAGGTATCAGCTTTGATCCACAGCAAAGAGCCGAGGCATAGCCATTGGCCATGGTGGCCGAGAGGCTCCAAACCGATAGCATTATGATTGGCAGGCGGCGGAACTGGCATTTCTAGCTCGCCAACTGGCCGCGCCTCGACCGCAGCGCCTAACTATTTCGGGGCGGAGCGCATCCGATCAGCTTGGACGCCTGGGACACGGGGAACGCCATCGGGCGCAGCCCAGTCGGGCTCGTGCGCCCTCCCTCCTCAACGAATGCATTGGCGTGGTCTTCAGTCGACCGAAGTCCTGTCCTTCGCCAGGGACACTTTTGGCTTTGGCGCCCCGTCTCCATCGATCATTGCGATGCCCCGCACGATCAGCTCGTACTTCACGGCCGCAACCGAGAAATTCCGCGCCCAGTCGACCACGTCGTTCCACGGATCGACGACCTTTCCCGTCGCCGAGAGAAAGGTGATCACCGTGGCGATCTCGGCTTGTCCTCGAATGACGAGCAGGCTGCCAATGCCGAGAACAAGGATGCTGCCGAATGAATAGGTAAGATTCATCAGGAAGTTCAGCGAGAATTTGAGTTTGATGACGCCTATGTCCAGTGCGAAGACCTCGTCGAGGCGCTCGACATTGCGGCCGTTGCCGATGAAAGGCACGGCAGCGAGCATGTCGTTGCCGAACTGCCGCAGCGTCTGCGTCCGGCGCGCGACGCGTCGGTTGATCGCGCGCTGCATCAACGGGACGAAGACGAATTGCGGTGCCAGCACGGCGAGGCTCAGCAGCGCCATGCGGCTTTCCAGCGCCGCGAGATAAACGAAGACGCTGATCAGGAAGCCGGCCTCGACGATGGGCTCGCTGATGCTCGACCCCACGAAGGCTCCGACATCGTCGGCCTCGGCGAAGATCATCGCCAGCCCCGTGCCGCTGTTCGGCTGGTCCTCAGTTACGTCGGTTCGCGCGAGTCGCTCCTCGACGAGCACGCGCAGCGCCCGTGTGGCGGACTCTCCGAGCCAGGCTCGATACACGTTCATCACCAGCTTGCTGAGGCCGAAGGCGACGATCAGGGCGCACTGGGCCGCGATCAGGGTCAGGATCGTCGAGGCTGTTCCGCCCTTGACCGCGGCGTCGATGATCCGGCGCTGCGTTTCAATCGGCGCTGCATCCAACAGGAAGACGGCGACGGAAATAGCCGAGACGGCGAGTTGATGCCATCCGCTCACGGCGAAGATGAACCGCACGAAAGAGCAAGGCAGCGCCTCCCCCTCGACCAGATTCTGCGATCGCTGCGATTGGGTGGAAAAGAGCATGGCGTCCAACTAACGCGCTGACGGCGCAGCGTCCTTGATCTCGCGCAATCTCCCATACATCACCGCTTCCATCAGATATGCTCCACGGTATCGATTTCGCAATTTGCGGACTTCGAAACGCCCGCCGATAGGCTACAGAAGGTGTTGCAGTGACCGGTTGAACCCACCGGCGCATTGCAGACATTCCCGGGTCTGACCGTTTACGCGCCCGGTCCTATCATGCCTTTCAGAACGGAGAAGAGCCTGCGAATGTTCTGGCAGGTCGAGTTCGCCGCCCTCCTCGATCTCCAAAAAATAACGGGCGCTGGCCAGCCGATCGACTTTCCCGCAGGACAGGCACAGATGACCAGTAGTGCCCTTTCCTCCTTTGGGCCGGCCTTGATGTTGTCGCAGCTGCGGTTGCCCTTTTCGTGGACGGCCCTTGCCGAGGTCGTTGGATGGCTACAGATCTCGGCTCGGCGGCTTCTGCCGAGAGCGTTTTTCTGCAACGGTCGAGCCGGCGACTGCGCAGCCGGAATGGAAGAGTAAAGCGCGGCGACTGATCCCGGGCAAGCTTTCTGGCTCTCATTTTTGCGGACACCGAGCGGACACAGATTTGTGGGGTGAACGAAATTGCCACCTCACCTGCTGCATCTATTTGATTTTCGTGGTGTTTTGGTGAGCGCGATGGGATTCGAACCCATGACCTACTGATTAAAAGTCAGTTGCTCTACCGGCTGAGCTACGCGCTCCCGCGGGCGCGAAAAGGCGGCCCTCGAAATTGCGCGGAACATAGGGAGAGTGCCTCGACCGGTCAACCGGAAAAAGCGCGTGCGCAGGCCATACTTCTCAAGCACCGCCACCATGCCTGCCTACCCGCGTCGGTTGCGAGCGGTGTGCTCCCGGCAAAGCAATATGGCACTGCCTCCCGTCGACACCTGTCACAGGCCGGAGAAATATTACAAATCAGCAACTTGAGATCTGGCGAGGAACCTTCCCCCACATCGCCCGTTGTCTCGTCACAAGGGACGTCAATCACCCTTTCGAAGGAGAAGATAATGAACAAGATCGTATCGGGTATACTGGCGACCACTTTGTCAGTTTCGTTCTCTGCAGCGGCTATGCCGGCCAATGCTGCTCAGATGTTCGTGCCCCAGGCATCGGGGACTTCGTCAGATATCGTGAATGTCGGGGAGACTCGCTATGACCAGTGGCGTCATGGCAATCGTCATTTCAATGGCAACCGCAATTTCGGCAACCGCAATTTCAACGGCAATCGTAGCTTTGCGCGAAACAATGACGGCGGTGGCTACTGGAACGGCCATCGCGGCTATCGCGACTATCATCGCGGTTATCGCCGTCACGGCGACTATTGGTTCCCACTCGCGGCATTTGCGACTGGTGCGCTGATAACCGGTGCGATCGTCAACAGCGAGAACAACCGCGTCTACGAAGGCAACTCGCACGTGCAGTGGTGCTATGACCACTATCGCAGCTACCGCTCTTCGGACAACACGTTCCAGCCGAATTACGGCCCGCGGCAGGAATGCCGTTCGCCCTACTGATCCAAGGATGAATCAGTAGCTGACAAGTCTGAGTACAAGGTCCGCGTCGGAAACGGTGCGGGCCTTTTCCGTATGACTTTCAGCATCCCGCACGGCGGAATGAAGTTTCCTGTCAGTTCGCCCAGTCTACGCTTTTGAGGATTAGATATAGACCGCCCCCTTCCCCGCGCGGAGAGCAGTAGGCGCCGAGTGCATCGCAGACTCGCACCATCGCTGCCGTCAGTTCCCAGCCCAATGATTCCAGATCATCTTTCGTGTCGGTCACATACGCCTGCTGAAGTTCGGCTACACCGTTCTCCTCGCCGAAGGAACGAACCCGTTTGGCGTCGCCGAGAAGATCGGTGGGCAAGTTTGAATTCGATCAAGCCCAAAGCCAGTTACCAGCTTTGGCGCTCGTCGACCCTGCAATCTGAATCTCGGCAACGACCTTGACGGTACCATTGTCCGAAAACAGAAGCCTGCCGGTAGTCAGGTCATAGTCATAGCGCGGCCAGTGACCGAGGCGGAACTCCTTCTCCAGAATGGCATTCTTGGCGGTTAGCTGTTCAAAAGCCTCGTCGCGCCAAGCAGGATACCAGTCTGGCTGCATATGCCCCCACCTTCAGCTGGTTCTGTGGTGACCGTTATGGCACGCTCAAGGTCCTGCGCACAGCATCGCGCCAGCCTGCCAGCTTGGCGGATCGTGTGGAGATATCCATCTCCGGCTTGAACCGCCGCTCGAGCGCCCAGCTTCTGGCGAATTCCTTCGCCTTCGGCCACACGCCCGCTTTCGAGCCGGCGAGCCAGGCCGCACCCAGGGCGGTCGTTTCGAGGATGGTCGGCCGATCGACCGGCGCATCGAGAATGTCGGCCAATCGCTGCATGGTCCAGTCCGACGCCACCATGCCGCCATCGACCCGGAGAACCGTTTTGGCCGAAGTGCCCTTCCAGTCCTTGCGCATGGCGTCGAGCAGGTCGCGGGTCTGGTAAGCGACGGATTCGAGTGCGGCGCGCGCGAACTCCGCCGGACCGGAATTGCGGGTCAGTCCAAAGATGGCGCCTCGCGCTTCGGCGTCCCAATGCGGCGCGCCCAATCCGACAAAGGCCGGCACCAGATAGACATTCTGCGTCGGGTCAGCCTCGGCAGCCAGTTGCCCGCTATGCTCGGCTTTGCCGATGACCTTGATGCCGTCGCGCAGCCATTGCACGGCAGCGCCTGCGATGAAGATCGAGCCCTCCAGCGCGTAGGTCGTCTTGCCGTTCAGCCGATAGGCGATGGTGGTCAAGAGCCGGTTCTTCGAACGCACCAGATCGCTGCCGGTGTTGAGCAGCGCAAAGCAGCCGGTGCCATAGGTGGATTTCATCATGCCCGGCTCGAAGCAGGCCTGGCCGATGGTCGCAGCATGCTGGTCGCCGGCAACGCCAAGGATCCTGATCTCGGCGCCAAACAGATTTTTCTCGGTCACTCCATAATCATCGGCGCAGTCCTTGACCTGCGGCAGCATTTTCGCCGGAATGTTGAGAATGGCCAAAAGCTCGTCGTCCCAGGCGTTGTCCGCGATGTTGTAGACCAGCGTGCGCGAGGCGTTGGTGGCATCGGTGGCGTGAACCTTGCCGCCGGTCAGCCGCCAGATCAGAAAACTGTCGATGGTGCCGGCCAGCAATTCGCCTTTCTCGGCGCGTTTCCTGGCGCCCTTCACCTTGTCGAGCATCCAGGCGATCTTGGTGCCGGAGAAATAGGGATCGAGCAGCAAGCCTGTCTTGCGCGTGAACTTCTTCTCCAGGCCCTGCTTCTTCAGTTTCTGGCAGAGCGGCGCGGTGCGGCGGTCCTGCCAGACAATGGCGTTGTGGATCGGCTTACCGGACGCCTTGTCCCAGATGACGACGGTCTCGCGCTGGTTGGTGATGCCGATGGCGGCGACATCAGACGCCTCGCGGCCAGCATTCTTCAAAGCGGCCTTCACGGTCGTCACGACACTTGCCCAGATCTCTTCCGGATCGTGCTCGACCCAACCGGAGGCCGGATAGTGCTGTGTGAATTCCTTCTGCCCGCTGCCGGCAACTTTCATCTCACCATCGAACAGGATCGCCCTGCTCGAAGTCGTTCCCTGGTCGATGGCGAGGATATATTTGGTCAAAGTCGACAGCCCTATTTAATTTCCAGTTTGCCCCGATGCAGGCGAATCCCGATCGGGGCGACACAAACAATCAATTCAGCCAGCTTCTCACCTGCATTCAGCGCCCTGGAAATGACGCTCGAATAGCTTGAGGCTCTCCCAACACTTTGCAAAATGAGCGTGGGAAGCAGTTCGCGAGCGAGAACGTTATAGATGGGTTGGGCAATTGGGTGCTTGTCGACCCTAAAACGATACCGTTGGCCATGCCGGTCGCTCAGCACGTATTCAAATCCCTTGGGTGCGGAGAGCCTTCTCAACACATATTCCGAGATGATTTCTGGAACCAGTTCATAGGCTAGTCGCAACTCCGGAACCTGCAGAAGTTGCTTAAGTCGATCCGAGGCAGATGCAGCCGCGGCTTCGCTTTCATCCCCATGGTCCGAAACGTGCAGCCTAGCCAATTCGAGAGCAAAATCCGAAGTGAAAAGCGGTTTGCCGTTCTCACCAACTGTAGCCGGAGCCCAGCGTTCAGCACGCCGAAAAAGCGAGAAAATCACTGGACGCTCCGAAGCGTTTGCCGGGGCACCATACCCCGGCAAACTGTAGTGCAGAATTTTATTTCTGCCAGCTCTTCACCAGTTCGTCGTAGTTGATGGTGATCGGCTTGTCCTTCTCCTGCTCGAGCTTCAGCTGAGGCGCCAGATTGCCGCCCTTGACTGCGTCGGCGTTCCAGTAGGCAAGGTCATGCTCCTCGGCCATCTTCGGTCCGATGTCGCCCTGGACACCGGATTTCTCGATACGTGCCATGACTTTTTCCTGATCGGCGCAAAGCGAATCCATGGCTTCCTGCGGTGTCTTGGCACCCGAGGATGCGTCACCGATGTTCTGCCACCAGAGCTGCGCCAGCTTCGGATAGTCCGGCACGTTGGTGCCGGTCGGCGTCCACTGCACACGGGCCGGCGAGCGATAGAACTCGATCAGACCGCCGAGCTTCGGCGCACGTTCGGTGAAGCTCTTGTCATGGATGGTGGAGTCGCGAATGAAGGTCAGGCCAACCTGGCTCTTCTTCACGTCCACGGTCTTCGAGGTGACGAACTGCGCATAAAGCCACGCGGCCTTGGCGCGGTCGGTCGGCGTCGACTTCATCAGCGTCCAGGAACCGACGTCCTGATAGCCGAGCTTCATGCCGTCCTTCCAGTATGAGCCGTGCGGAGACGGCGCCATGCGCCACTTCGGCGTGCCGTCGTCGTTCATGACCGGCAGGCCGGGCTTGACCATGTCGGCGGTGAACGCGGTGTACCAGAAGATCTGCTGGGCAACATTGCCTTGCGACGGCACGGGGCCGGATTCGGAGAAGGTCATGCCCTGGGCTTCCGGCGGCGCATAGGCCTTCAGCCAATCAAGATATTTCTGGATGGCATAGACCGATGCCGGTCCATTGGTGTCGCCGCCGCGTGCGGTGCAAGAGCCGACAGGCCGCGAATTCGCATCGACCTTGATGCCCCATTCGTCGACCGGCACACCGTTCGGCAGGCCCTTGTCGCCATTGCCGGCCATGGACAGCCAGGCGTCGGTGAACCGCCAGCCGAGCGACGGGTCCTTCTTGCCGTAGTCCATGTGGCCATAGACCTTCTTGCCGTTGACGTCGCGGCCAGTGAAGAATTCGGCGATGTCCTCATAGGCCGACCAGTTGACCGGCACGCCGAGATCGTAGCCGTACTTGGCCTTGAAGTCGGCCTTGTTCTTCTCGTCATTGAACCAGTCGTAACGGAACCAGTAGAGGTTGGCGAACTGCTGGTCGGGCAGCTGGTAGAGCTTTTTGTCCGGCGCGGTGGTGAACTTCGTGCCGATGAAGTCGTCGACGTCGAGCATCGGATCGGTAACGTCCTTGCCTTCGCCCGCCATCCAGTCGGTCAGGTTGCGCACCTGCTGGTAACGCCAGTGCGTGCCGATCAGGTCCGAATCGTTGACCCAGCCGTCATAGATGTTCTGGCCGGTCTGCATCTGGGTCTGGATCTTCTCGACGACGTCGCCTTCCTGGATGACGTCATGCGTGACCTTGATGCCGGTGATGGCGGTAAAGGCCGGTGCCAGCACCTCTGACTCATACTTGTGGGTCGTCAGGGTTTCCGAAACCACCTTGATGTCCATGCCGGCGAAGGGCTTGGCCGCGTCGATAAACCACTGCATTTGCTTTTCCTGGTCGGCACGGGAAAGCGTCGACACGCCGCCTATCTCCTTGTCCAGAAAGGCTTTTGCCTCATCCATCCCGGCATAGGCATTGCCCACGCCGAGCAACAGGACAAGGGCCGTTGTTGATGTTAAAAATTGCCGTCGCATGTGTTTCCTCCACTGTTTCAGGTTTCAAGTGCGATCTGGAGCGGCGGCCGGCACGCTGCCGCTCCAACAGTTTCCCCCTCTATACGTAACGGAACACGCCGATGGCGTAGACCACGGAGAGAGCGAGAGCCCACCAGAGGCTCGGTCCGACAAGACCCAGCCAAGCGAGATGGATAAAGGCGCTGCCGAGCAGCGATAGGAACAGGCGGTCGCCGCGCGTCGTCTCGAAGCGCAGCAGGCCGACGCGCGGATTGCCGCCCGGCGAGGCGTATTCCCAGGCGCCCATGCCAACCAGCAGCAGGGCGATGACGCCAAAAAAAGCGGCCGTCGGCCAGGTCCATGCCATCCAGGAGAAGTCGAAGTTCATGATCATACCCTCCCTAGGGCGAAGCCCTTGGCGATGTAGTTGCGCACGAACCAGATGACGAGCGCGCCGGGGATCAGCGTCAAGACGCCGGCAGCGGCGAGAAGTCCCCAATCCATGCCCGACGCCGAAACCGTTCGGGTCATGGTGGCGGCAATCGGCTTGGCATCTGTCGTCGTCAGCGTGCGGGCGATCAGCAGCTCGACCCAGGAGAACATGAAGCAGAAGAAGCAGGCGACGCCGATGCCGCTGGCGATCAGCGGCATGAAGATTTTTACGAAGAAGCGCGGGAAGGAATAGCCGTCAATGTAGGCGGTCTCGTCGATTTCCTTCGGCACGCCCGACATGAAGCCCTCGAGAATCCACACCGCCAGCGGAACATTGAACAGGCAATGCGCCAGTGCCACCGCTATGTGCGTGTCGATCAACCCGAAGGCCGAGTAGAGTTGGAAGAACGGCAGCGCGAACACCGCCGGCGGCGCCATGCGGTTGGTCAAAAGCCAGAAGAACAGATGCTTGTCGCCTAGGAAGCGGTAGCGCGAGAAGGCGTAAGCCGCCGGCAGCGCCACCGACACCGAAATCACCATGTTCATGACGACATAGGTGATCGAATTGATGTAGCCGGAGTACCAGACCTTCTCGGTAAAGATCGTATAGTAGTTGGCCAGCGTCGGCGCATGCGGATAGAGCGTCAGCGAGTTGACGATCTCCGCATTGGTCTTGAAGCTCATGTTGATGAGCCAGTAGATCGGCAGCAGAAGGACAATGATGTAGAGCGTCGGCACGATCCACCACCAGCGCGATTCCTCGCCACGCCGGCGCATGCGCCTGTCGAGTTCGCTCTGCGACAGCGAACTGGCCAGGCCTTCCGCAGCGGAGGTCCCGTTCATCGCATTGCGCTCGGTTCGTTCATTGGCGCCAGCCATCTCAGCGCTCCGCGTCGTAATTGGTCATCACGGTGTAGAACACCCATGACAACAACAGGATGATGAGGAAGTAGACCAGCGACATGGCGGCCGCCGGGCCAAGGTCGAACTGGCCGAGCGCCGTCTTGACGAGGTCGATCGACAGGAACGTCGTCGAATTGCCCGGACCGCCGCCGGTGACGACGAAGGGCTCCGTGTAGATCATGAAACTGTCCATGAAGCGCAGCAGAATGGCGATCAAAAGCACACGCTGCATCTTCGGCAACTGGATGTACCGGAACACCGCCCAGCGCGAGGCGCCGTCGATCTTGGCCGCCTGGTAGAAGGCATCGGGGATCGAGACCAGTCCGGCATAGCAGAGCAGCACGACGAGGCTGGTCCAGTGCCAGACATCCATGACGATGATGGTCACCCAGGCATCGAACGGATCCTGCACGTAATTGTAGTCGATGCCGATCGCGTTGAGGTAATAGCCCAGGAGGCCGATGTCGTTGCGCCCGAACACCTGCCAGATGGTGCCGACGACGTTCCACGGGATCAGCAGCGGCAGTGACATCAGCACCAGGCAGACCGGCACGCCCCAGCCCTTCTTCGGCATGTTAAGCGCGATGAAGATGCCGAGCGGCACCTCGATCGCCAGGATGATGAAGGAAAAGATCAGGTTGCGGACCATCGCTTCCCAGAAGCGGCTGGACGACAGCAGGTCCTCGAACCATTCGGTCCCGGCCCAGGTGAAGACATTGTTGCCGAACGTGTCCTGCACCGAATAGTTGACGACCGTCATCAGCGGGATGACGGCGGTGAAGGCCACCAGCACCAGCACCGGCAGCACGAGGAACCAAGCCTTGTTGTTCCAGGTCTTGTCCATCTATGCCCCCATCTCGACGCGCCAGGAATTGGCATAGATGTTGATGCCGGCCGGATCGAACCGTACCTTCGGTTCGGCTGGAACGGTCTCGTCCTCGCCGATGACGGCCGCGATGTCGCGACCCTCCAGCTTGGCGCGCACCACCTTGTGGCGGCCGACATCCTCGACCTTGCTGATGGATACAGCCATGCCGTCGCGGCCGAGCCTCACATATTCGGGGCGGATACCGAGTTCGACAGCGCCGGCGGCTTTGGGTGCGCCCGGCAATTCGATCCGCTGTGATCCAAGCGTCGCTGTCTTGCCGTCGATCGCCACCGGCATGACATTCATGCCTGGCGAACCGATGAAATAGCCGACGAAAGTATGGCGCGGCCGCTCGAACAGCTCCGCCGGCGTGCCGATCTGCACGATGCCGCCATCATACATGACCACGACCTGGTCGGCGAAAGTGAGCGCCTCGGTCTGGTCGTGGGTGACATAGACCATGGTATAGCCGAAGCGCCGGTGAAGCTGCTTCAACTGCGAACGCAGCACCCATTTCATGTGCGGGTCGATGACGGTCAGCGGCTCGTCGAACAGGATGGCGTTGACATCGGAGCGCACCAGGCCGCGGCCGAGCGAGATCTTCTGCTTCTGGTCGGCGGTCAGGCCCCTCGCCTTCTTCCTGGCCCAGGACGCGAGATCGATCATCTCCAGCGTCTCGCGCACCTTGCGGTCGACATCGGCCTCCGGCACACCGCGATTGCGCAGCGGGAAGGCCAGATTGTCGTAGACGGTCATGGTGTCGTAGATGACCGGGAACTGGAACACTTGCGCGATGTTGCGTTCCTGCGTCGACAGATTGGTCACGTCCCTCCCGTTGAACAGCAACTGGCCGTGCGAGGGATGCAGCAGCCCCGAAATGATGTTGAGCAGCGTGGTCTTGCCGCAGCCCGACGGCCCGAGCAACGCATAGGCGCCGCCATCCTCGAACGTGTGATGCACTTCGCGCAGTGCGAAATCGACATCCTTCTGCGGATTCGGCAGGTAGGAATGCCTGACATGGTTGACGTCGATGCGCGCCATATCGCCCTCCTCAAGCCGCCAGCTTCGGCGCGGTCACGGCACGGCCGTGCTGGTCGAAAACCATGATGTGACGCGGATCGATGAACACCTCGACCACTTCGTCGGTTTCGAAATCCCTGATTCCATGGGTCAGCATGACCCAGCGCACATCGGCGAAATCGAGATGGATGAAGCTTTCCGACCCGGTGATCTCGGTGATGGTCACCTTTGCCCGTACCGGCACGCCGCCAGCATTGGGCCGTTCGAGCGACAAATGGTGCGGCTGGAAGCCGATCGTGTAATTGCCGTCGGTAATGCCGACGAGTTCTGATGGCACCGGCAGCTTCACCCCGCCTTCGAGCAGGAAATCGGCGCCCTTCTTGGCCAGCACGATGGTGTTGAGAGGCGGATCGGCGAAGGTTCTCGCCGTCACCAGGTCGACCGGCTTGCGGAAGACATCGATGGTCGGTCCGAACTGGGTGATACGGCCTTCCGACAGCGTCGCCGTGTTGCCGCCTAGCAGCAGCGCTTCGTGCGGCTCGGTGGTGGCGTAGACGAAGATGGTGCCGGCGGCGGCAAAAATCCTCGGCAGTTCGGCGCGCAATTCCTCGCGCAATTTGTAGTCGAGATTGGCCAGCGGCTCGTCGAGCAGCACCAGGCTGGCATTCTTGACGATGGCGCGTGCCAGTGCGGTGCGCTGCTGCTGGCCGCCGGACAGGCTGAGCGGCGTGCGGTCGAGATAGGGGGTCAGCTTGAGCAGCGCCGCGGCTTCGCGCACCTGGCTGTCGATCTTGGCCTGCTCGACCCCGGCGACCCTGAGCGGCGAAGCGATGTTCTCATAGACGGTCATCGCCGGATAGTTGATGAACTGCTGGTAGACCATGGCGATCTTGCGCTTCTGCACCGGCATGCCGGTCACATCATGGCCGTCGAACCAGACCGAGCCGGAGGTCGGCACATCGAGGCCGGCCATCAGCCTCATCAGGCTGGTCTTGCCGGAAAGCGTCGGCCCGAGCAGAACGTTGAGCGAGCCATGCTGAAGTGTCAGTGACACATCGTGTATGTGTTCGACTGCACCGACCGTCTTGGTGACGTTCCTCAGTTCCAGCATGACGCCTCCTCCCAGGCTTGCAGCATCAGCTCAAGACCCTCTTCATTCGGCGGCCGCGACGTGCCGCCGGCTTATGCCGTGCATGAATTCATCGAGTGCCGCGACCTGCTCGCGGCTGAGATGCAGGCCGCGTTTGGTGCGGCGCCACAGCACGTCTTCCGCCGTGAGAGCCCATTCGTTTTCAACGAGATAGCGCACTTCGGCCTCATACAGATCGCCGCCGAAATTACGGCCGAGCTCGGCATTCGACTTGGCAAGGCCAAGCAGAAGCTGAGCGCGCGTCCCGTAGAGCCGGGTCAGCCGGCGGGCGAGGCGCGCATCGAGGAACGGATAGGCCTCCTTCAGCTTCGCCACCTGAGCATCGAACCCAGTTGCCGGGAAATCGCCGCCCGGCAGCGGCGCATCCGACGTCCACGGCTTGCCGCGCTTGCCGAGAAAGCCTTCGATCTTCTCCAGCATCGATTCCGATAGCCGACGATAGGTGGTGATCTTGCCGCCGAAGGCATTGACGATCGGGGCAGCACCCTCACCGCCATCGGCCTTCAGCACATAGTCGCGTGTCGCTTCCTGCGCCTTGGAGGCGCCGTCATCATAGAGCGGACGCACCGCCGAATAGGTCCAGACGATGTCGGAACGCTTGACGGGTTGCGCGAAATACTCGCTGGCCGCAGCGCAGAGATAATCGATCTCGGTGTCGCTGATCTTCACCTCGTGCGGATCGCCGGGATAATCCTGGTCGGTGGTGCCGATCAGCGTGAACTCGTCCTCATAGGGAATGGCGAAGATGATGCGGCCATCCTTGTTCTGGAAGAAATAGGCGCGCGGATCGTCGAATTTCTTGGCGATGACGATATGGCTGCCCTGCACCAGGCGGACATTGTGCACATCGTTCAGGCCGACGACGCCGGAGAGCACGTGGTCGACCCACGGCCCGGCGGCATTGACCAGCAGGCGCGCCTTGACCTCTTCGGTTTCGCCGCTCCGCAGGTTCTCGATCTTGATTGTCCAGAGGCCGTTTTCGCGGCGTGCGCCGACCACCTTCGTGCGCGTCCGGATCGTGGCACCCCGGTCGGCGGCATCGCGTGCATTGAGCGCCACAAGGCGCGCATCGTTGACCCAGCCGTCGGAATACTCGAACGCCTTTTTGAACAACGGCTTCAAAGGCTTGCCCGCCGGGTCGCTTGCCATGTCGAGCGTCCTGGTCGCCGGCAGCAATTTGCGCCCACCAATATGGTCGTAAAGGAACAGGCCGAGCCTGATCAGCCAGGCCGGACGCAGGCCCTTGGCATAGGGCAGCACGAAGCGCATCGGCCAGATGATATGCGGCGCGTTCTTCCACAGAACCTCGCGCTCCATCAGCGCCTCGCGCACCAGGCGGAATTCGTAGAACTCAAGATAGCGCAGTCCGCCATGGATCAGCTTGGTCGATCCGGAGGAGGTTCCGCTGGCGAGATCGTTCATCTCGGCGAGAAAAACCGAAAACCCGCGCCCAACGGCATCGCGGGCGATGCCGCAACCGTTGATACCGCCACCTATGACGAAAATGTCCCGGACTGAAGACGTGTCCACTTAACTCCTCCACGATTTCGCATTGCACCATTTTTGGTCTTTTGCGAAACCGTGTCGGAATTATTTCGAACTCATAACGAATGTCAAACGAAATATCGCAGGCCCGTGAGACGATCGTGAAAAGGCCTCACCCCAGCGAGGTCTCGATCAGTTGAACCTCGGCCTCCTGGCAGATCTTGCGCACCGAGGGGATGTCGCAGCGGTCGGTGATAAAGGTGTTGACCTGCGACAGGTGACCGATGCGCACCGGCGCCGTGCGCTCGAACTTGGTCTGATCGGAGACCAGAATCACATGCCTGGCATTGGCGATGATCGCCTGCGCCACCTTGACCTCGCGAAAATCGAAGTCGAGCAAGGCGCCGTCATGGTCGATGGCCGAAGCGCCGATAACGGCGTAGTCGACCTTGAACTGCCTGATGAAATCGACCGCCGCCTCGCCGACGACGCCGCCGTCCGAACCTCGCACCACCCCGCCCGCGATCACCACCTCGATCGACGGATAGATGCGCATCCTATTGGCAACATTGATATTATTGGTGATGACCATCAGGCCGTTGTGGTCGAGCAGCGCCTTGCTGACTGCCTCCGTCGTGGTGCCGATGTTGATGAACAGCGAGGCGTTGTCCGGGATCAGCCTGGCCGCCGCGCGGCCAATCGCTTCCTTCTCGTCCGCGGCGATCTTGCGCCTGGCCTCATACTCCATGTTCTCGATACCGGACGGGAACAATGCCCCGCCATGGATGCGCGAAAGCAGCCGCTGGTCGCAGAGATCGTTGAGATCCTTGCGGATGGTCTGCGGCGTCACGTTGAAATGTGTGGCCAGATCGTCGACCAGCACGCGGCCATGGTCCTTGGCCATCTGGATGATCTCGGCATGGCGCGGCGACAGATACATTGCAAGCTCCCGTTTTTCGTTTTTCTTGTCTATAGCTGAAAACGAAAGCAATGAAAAGGTATAAGCCGGCTAAGGGAAATCACCTGATTGCAAAGGAAAACTCCAGCGCAATCCAATTTTGGCCTTTCAGACCATGCTGCGCGCGATTTCGGTGATGACCGCAAAAGCCGTATCAACATCGCTTGCCGTCGCTTCGAACTGGCCGACCTGGAAGCGGATGGCCACCTGCCCGTCGACCCTCGTCTGCGTCAGGTAAATGCGGCCATCGTCGTTGATCGCATTGACCAGCAGCAGATTGTGCGCGTCGGCATCAGCGCTTGAGGCCGCCTTGTGCCGGAACGAAAACAGCGACAGCATCGGTTCGCTGACGATCTCGAAATCGGGCTCCTCGGCCAGTCGCGCGGCAAGGCCCTCGCTCCAGGCGACATGGTTGCGGATCATCGCCCGCAGGTTCTCCAGCCCGTGGGCGCGCAGAAGGAACCACAGTTTCAGGGCGCGGAAGCGGCGGCCGAGCGGCACCGACCATTCGGAATAATTGATGATGCCGTCATGACCGTGGGTTTTCAGATAGTCCGGCTTGATCGCCAGCGTCCTGACATGGCTTTCGGGGTCGCGCAGGAACTGGATCGAGCAATCGAACTGTGCGCCCAGCCATTTGTGTGGGTTGAAGACGATCGAATCGGCGCCTTCGACGCCAGTCCAGAAATGCCGGTATTCCGGGCAGATCATTGCCGACCCGGCCCACGCCGCATCGACATGGAGGTAGAGCCCATGCCGCTTGGCGACCGCGGCGACCGCCGCGATGTCATCCGTGCCGCCCGTGCTGGTGCCACCGACGCAAGCGATGATGCCCGCCGGCAGCATGCCGGCTTGCCGGTCGGCCACGATGGCTGCCTCCAGTGCGGTAGTGTCCATGGCGCGAAAACGGCCGGAGACCGGAATGCGCACCAGATTGTCTTCGCCGATGCCCGAGACCCAGATCGCCCGGTCGATCGAAGTGTGCACCTGATCCGAGGAATAGATGCGCAACCGCCCCTGCCCGGCCATGCCCTTTTTGTTGCCCTGCCAGTCCAGCGCCCGCTCGCGCATGGTCAGCACTGCATTGAGTGTCGCCGACGAGGCCGAATCCTGGATGACGCCGGAAAATCCTTCGGGCAGGCCGAGTGCCTGCCGCATCCAGTCGACGGTGCGGGTCTCGAGTTCGGTCGCCGCCGGCGACGTTTGCCAAAGCATGCATTGCGCGGCCATTGCCGAGACGAGATACTCAGCCACCACCGAGACCGGCGCCGCATTGGCTGGGAAATAAGCGAAGAAGCGTGGATGCTGCCAATGCGTCATCCCCGGCACGATCTTCTCCTCGAAATCGGCGAAGATCCTGTCCATCGGTTCGGCGTCTTCCGGCGGCGACGCTTCTATGCTCCTGAAAATGTCACCCGGTTCGACCAGCGGCCGCACCGGCCGCTCGCGCAAAGTGTCGCGATAGTCAGCGCCCCAGTCGGCGGCACGCTGCGACCATTGCCGGAACTCGTTGTTGTCCATCCTGTCCTCCCGACACGATCGCAATGCCGGCGCGCTTCGCCCGGCTCTCAAATTCCATCAATAATTAACATGTGAACTATATGCAAGCGCCAGCAGCTGCCGTCCGCGCCCTACCCCGGAAAATCCGGCAGGCTGGCAAAAGCCGCCTTCAGCGCATTCGACCAGCCATCGGAGATCGTGCGGTAATACTGGTCGTCCTGGCCGATGCGCTTCTTCAGGCCGACCTTGAAAGAATCCTTTTCCATGAACAGCAGATCGAGCGGTAGGCCGACCGACAGGTTCGACTTGAGCGTCGAATCGAACGACACCAGCAGCAGCTTCACCGTCTCGGCCAGGCTCATCGTGCGCTCATAGGCGCGGATGATGATCGGCTTGCCGTATTTGGTCTCGCCGATCTGGAAGAATGGCGTGTCGTCGGTCGATTCAATGAAATTGCCCTCGGGATAGATCATGAACAGCCGCGGCGGACTGCCCTTGATCTGCCCGCCGAGGATGAAGGAGGCGTTGAAATAGGAATCGGCCTTCTCGCCGGCGGGAGACGCCTGTGCGATCACCTCTTTCACCGTATCGCCGACCAGCCGCACCGTCTGGTACATGGATGGCGTTTCGAGCAGCTTCTCGTGGCGGTCGGTCACTGCCTTGGTGCGTTCGTCAAGCAGGCTGACCACGGCCTGCGTGGTCGCCAGATTGCCGGCCGACATCAAGACGATAACGCGCTCGCCGGGCTGCTCCCAGACATGCATCTTCTTGAAGGTCGAGATCGAATCCATGCCGGCATTGGTGCGCGTGTCCGACATGAACACGAGCCCGCGATCGATCTTCAAGCCGACGCAATAGGTCATGGAATCTCTTTTGGCACTAATCCTTGCGGATTACTGCTCTACCGTGACGGTGACCGCAAGCCGTTCTTCCGCCTGTCCCAGTCGAATTCCCGACACCGGCGAGGCGTCACGGTAGTCGCGGCCGGTGGCCACCTTCACATAGCGTTCGTCGGGAGAAATACCGTTGGCTGGATCAAAGGCAACCCAGCCGAGGCCCGGAACATGCGCTTCAGCCCAGGCATGGCTTGCCGCCTGCTCGACGGCATCCATCATCAGATAGCCGCTGATGTAGCGCGACGGAAATCCCATGGCGCGCGCAGCGGCGGCAAAGATATGGCTATGGTCCTGGCAAACCCCGGTTTTCAACGCCAGAGCCTCTTCGGCCGGGGTCGTCGCATTGGTGGTGCCCGGCGTATAGGCGACACGCTCGCCGATCATGGCCATCAGCCGGTGCAGCCTTTCGATATCGGTGCCCGTGCCCACCGCCTCGGCAAGATCACGGATGCCGCTGCCTATGGTGGTCAGCTGTGTCTCCTGCGCGAACAACCACAGCGGCGCGAAGCCCTGATGTGGCCCGCAAACGCCTGTTGTGTCGCGCGTCACCACTTCGCCCGATGCCTCCACCGTGATGAAGTCGTGGTCGCCCTCGACGCTCAGCAGTCTTGTGTCGTTGCCGTAGTGGTCGGTAAACCGCACTTCCTCGCGCGCGCCTTCGACCTTCAGCGCCCAGGACAGCACCGTCTGTGTCTGCCCGCTCACCGGCAACAGCCGTAGCCGCTGCAGCAGATATTGCACCGGTGCGTCGTAGCGGTATTCGGTCCGGTGCGTGATCTTGAGTCGCATGGAGCCCTCAATAGAACCTGTAGTCCTGCGCGATCTCGTCGCCGAGCCTGGTGTTGTCGCGAATGAAGCCGGCGAGGAACTCGTGCAGACCCGCGTCGAATATATCCTTGATCGACCCGGCCCTCAGCATGGCTTGCGTCTTTTCCGCCGTCGCGTGGCAGGCGTGGCGCTCGCCATAGTCGTCGCCGAGGAATTTCAGGTGTTCGGACAGGAAGCGATAGCAGAAGGTCAATGAACGCGGCATGCGCACGTTGAGAATCAGGTAGTCGGCGATGTTGGTCGGCTTGTAGTCCGCGTCATAGACCCAGCGGTAGGAGCGATGCGCCGACACCGAGCGCAGGATCGATTCCCACTGATAGTTGTCGAGTGTCGAGCCGACCCAGGAGATCGACGGTAACAGAACGTAATATTTCACGTCGAGGATACGCGCCGTGTTGTCGGCACGCTCGACGTAGGTGCCGAGCTGCGAGAAGTCGAAAATCTCGTTGCGCAGCATGGTGCCGTAGAACGAGCCGCGGATCAGCGCCGTCTCGCGCTTGATGGCATCGAGCACGCTTGGCAGGTCGCGCTCGTCGATCGGCCTCGCCAGCATCCGCTTCAGCGACATCCAGGCTTCGTTGATGCTTTCCCAGGTCTCGCGCGTCAGCGCGGTGCGCACCATGCGGGCATTGTTGCGGGCCGTCTCGATCGACGACATCGTGCTCGACGGGTTCGAGGTGTCGCGCAGCAGGAAATCGGCGACATCGGCCGCCGTATAGTCCGAATACTTCTGCTTGAAGGCGACGTCGGAGCCGGCACTGAGCAGCACCGAGTTCCATTCCTCCGACGCGCTTTGCGTGCGGGTCAGCGCCATGCGCAACCCGGCATCGACCAGCCGCGCCATGTTTTCAGCCCGCTCAATGTAGCGGTTCATCCAGTACAGTCCGTTGGCGGTCCGGCCTAAAAGCATCCAAAAACCTTCACGTGAAAATCAATCATCCAGCACCCAGGTATCCTTGGTACCGCCGCCCTGCGAGGAATTGACCACCAGCGAACCTTCCTTCAGCGCAACGCGCGTCAGGCCACCGGGCACGATCTGGATGCGATCGGACACCAGCACGTAGGGTCGGAGATCGACGTGGCGTGGCGCCAGTCCCTTGTCGGTCAGGATCGGACAGGTCGACAGAGCCAGTGTCGGCTGGGCGATATAGTTCGAAGGCTTCGCAGCCAGCTTCTTGGCGAAGGCCTCGCACTCCTTCTTGGTCGCCGCCGGGCCGACCAGCATGCCGTAGCCGCCGGAGCCGTGCACTTCCTTGATCACCAGTTCATGGATGTGCTCGAGCACATATTTCAGGCTGTCCGGCTCCGAACAGCGCCAGGTCGGGATGTTGCCGAGGATCGCCTTGCGGCCGGTGTAGAATTCGACGATCTCGGGCATGTAAGAATAGATCGCCTTGTCGTCGGCGATGCCGGTGCCCGGCGCATTGGCGATGGTGATGTTGCCGGCGCGGTAGACATCCATGATGCCGGGTATGCCAAGGGCCGAATCCGGCCGGAAGGTCAGCGGGTCGAGGAAGGAATCATCGACGCGGCGGTAGAGCACGTCGATCTGCTTGTAGCCTTCGGTCGTGCGCATCGCGACATGGCCGTCGACGACGCGCAGATCCTGGCCCTCGACCAATTGCACGCCCATCTGGTCGGCAAGGAAGGCGTGCTCGAAATAGGCGGAGTTGAAACTGCCTGGCGTCAGCACAGCGATGGTCGGCGCGCCCTTGGTGCTTTGCGGACGAACGGCCGCCAGCGACTGGCGCAGCAGTTGCGGGTAGTTCTCCACCGGCCGCACCTTGATCTTCTGGAACAGCTCGGGGAACAGCTGCATCATCGTCTCGCGGTTCTCCAGCATGTAGGAGACGCCCGACGGCGTGCGTGCATTGTCTTCCAATACGTAGAACTCGTCCTCGCTGATGCGCACAATATCGACGCCGATGATGTGGGTGTAGACGCCGGCCGGCGGCCGCACCCCGATCATCTCCGGCAGGAACGCCTCGTTTTTGGCGATCAGGTCCCTGGGAACCCGGCCCGCGCGCAGAATCTCCTGGCGGTGATAGATATCGTCGAGGAAGGCGTTCAGCGCCTGCACACGCTGTTCGATGCCTTGCGTCAGGCGACGCCACTCATTGCCTGAAATGATGCGTGGGACGATATCGAACGGGATCAGCCGTTCGGACGCCTCCTGCTCGCCATAGACGGCGAAGGTGATGCCGGTCTTGCGGAAGACGCGTTCGGCGTCCTGCATCTTCTCGGTAAGTCTGGCTGGATCCTGCTCCTTCAGCCAGCGGTCATAAGCCGAATACGGTCTTCTCAATCCGGAGACTTCCGGAAGCATTTCATCGAACGCTGCCAATCGCATACTCCCCTGTGACGCCATTTCACTGGCGTCGCCGGAGAAAATCAAGCGCAATCGGTGATTTGGGGGATCCGGACGATCAGTATGTTGCGGCTGCCTAAAATTGAGGCAGCTGAAATATGACCTTGATCAGGCTTTGCCTCGTGCCCGGGCAGATACCTTCCCGCCTAGAAGGCGCGGAAGGTGACGACCGTAAACGTGTCCTTGATGCCGGGGAGAATCTGCACCTTCTCGTTGACGAAATGGCCGACGTCTTCCTCGTCATCGACATAGAATTTGGCGAGCAAATCGTAATTGCCGGCGATGGAGTAGATCTCCGAGGCGATCTCGGCATCGGCAAGCGCGCTGGCAACCTCATAGGATTTGCCGAGCTCGCATTTGATCTGCACGAAAAACGCCTTCATGGCTTCGTCCCGCTAAACGTCCAAGTCCAAGCGGCCCTTCTGGCAGACTGGAGGCGGCCTTTCAAGCACTGGAATGCGCACTTAGCCGGCGCAGCCCCCGGCCACGGCCTCGCGCAGCTCCACAACCGGCATGACATTCCGGTGGCGAATATTCGCAATCGGTGAAACCAGGATGCACCGCCAAGCGTATGTTATCGTGCATCTTCGGACATCATTTTTTGAGGGACTATTCCGAGGGACAACGGAGACAGGCCATGCGCCGCGCTTTTTTCGCATTCGCAGTCATTCCATTCCTCTTCATATCCTCGGCCTTTGCCGGCGATGCCGATGTCAAAGCCGGCCAGGCTGTCATCGATGGTCAGTTGAAGGCGCTGCTGGCCGATGACGGCGCCAAAGCCTACAGCTTCGCCGCCCCGAACGTGAAGCAGGTGTTCCCGACCGTCGACGCTTTCATGAA
This sequence comes from Mesorhizobium sp. CNPSo 4671, assembly GCF_057784245.1. Classification (NCBI taxonomy): domain Bacteria; kingdom Pseudomonadati; phylum Pseudomonadota; class Alphaproteobacteria; order Hyphomicrobiales; family Phyllobacteriaceae; genus Mesorhizobium; species Mesorhizobium sp. CNPSo 4671. Next base: position 253,819 of record NZ_JBWLUW010000006.1, read on the forward strand.
CATGGTGACCAATGGCTACCCGCCCGTGCGAAAGCCACGATCCTACGCCTTCGGCAAGGTCGAGCAGACAGGCCCGGGTTCGCTTATCCAGCAAGTGCTGATCGTCGGCCCCGACGGCAAGGATTATGAGGCGGTCTACACGCTGCAGCAGCAACCCGACGGCACCTTCCAGATCACCGGCTGCAGCCTGCGGGCGTCGAACTCGCTCAGCACCTGAGGTTTTACAGGACGGGAATGTCGCCCCTCGCCCAGCCTTCTGATATCTCAGCCGCACGCGCGTCGAAGCTACCGATTTCGATCGCGGCGCGGATATCCTGCATAAGCTTTTGATAATACGAAAGATTGTTCCAGGTCAGCAGCATGGCGCCGAGCGCCTCCTGCGAGCGCACCAGATGATGCAGATAGGCGCGCGAATAATCGCGCGCCGCCGGGCAGTCGCTTTCTTCATCGAGCGGGCGCGGATCGTCGGCATGGCGGGCGTTGCGCAGATTGACCTTGCCGCGCCTGGTGTAGGCAAGGCCATGCCGGCCGGCCCGTGTCGGCATCACGCAGTCGAACATGTCGATGCCGCGCGCCACCGATTTCAGGATATCGTCGGGCGTGCCGACGCCCATGAGATAGCGCGGCTTGTCAGCAGGCAGTTCCGGACAGGTGATGTCGAGCATTTCGAGCATCACCGCTTGCGGTTCGCCGACCGCGAGGCCACCAACCGCATAGCCCTTCAAGCCCATCGCGCTCAGCGCCTGCGCCGAACGCATCCTGAGCGCTGCATTATCGCCGCCCTGCACAATGCCGAACATCGCCTTGCCCGGTTGGTCGCCAAACGCTGTCTTGCAGCGCTCGGCCCAGCGCAGCGACAGCTCCATGGCGCGCTCGATCTCCTTCAACTCGGCCGGCAGCGCCGTACATTCGTCAAGCTGCATCTGGATGTCGGAATCGAGCAGGCCCTGGATCTCGATCGAACGCTCCGGCGACATTTCGTAGGGCGCGCCATCGATATGCGAGCGGAAAGTGACGCCTTTCTCGGTCAGTTTCCTGAGCTTCGACAGCGACATCACCTGAAAGCCGCCGCTGTCAGTCAGGATTGGATGCGGCCAGCGGGCGAATTCATGCAATCCGCCAAGCCGCGCCACGCGCTCCGCACCGGGCCGCAGCATCAGATGATAGGTGTTGCCCAGGATGATGTCGGCGCCGACGCCACGTACCTGGTCCATATACATGGTCTTGACGGTGCCGCCGGTGCCGACCGGCATGAAGGCCGGCGTACGGATCTCGCCGCGCGGCATGTCGATCAGACCGCGCCGCGCCTTGCCGTCGGTGGCGAGGACCTTGAAGGTGAACGGCTTAGCCATTGAATTCCTTGTCGTGAACTGGTGCGTCGGGCGCCTGTCTGTCGAGCGACTGACGGCATTGGATGCAGCCGCGCATGAATTTGGGCCAGGGCGGCACGGCGATCGACGGCTCGGTCTTCTCCGGCAGCAGCTCCCACAGATCGGGGTGGTGCCAGCACAGATCATGGCCCGACGTATCGCGATGCGCGCGAATGCCGGCGCGCAGTTTCTTCACCTCGGCGATCAGTGCATCGCGATCAAGGGTTTGCAGGTCATCGTCCATCGCTCATCTCCGCTCGATAAAGCAGGCTTGCGTCTCCATAGGAATAGAACCGGTAGCGGTTCGCAATGGCATGCGCATAGGCCGCACGCATCGTGCCGAGGCCGCTGAAGGCCGAAACCAGCATGAACAGCGTCGAACGCGGCAGATGGAAATTGGTCATCAGCATGTCGGCCGTGCGAAAGCGGTAGCCGGGCGTGATGAAGATATCGGTCGGCCCAGACCACGCAGGCACCGTACCGTCTTCACGCGCGGCACTCTCCAGCAGCCGCAGCGAGGTCGTGCCGACGGCGATGATGCGCCCGCCCCTCGCTTTGGCCGCGTTCAGCGCGTCGGCTGTTTCCCGGCCGACCGAACCGGTCTCGGCATGCATCTTGTGGTCGGCTGTGTCGTCCGCCTTGACCGGCAGGAACGTGCCTGCGCCGACATGCAAGGTGACGAAGTGGCGTTCGACACCCTTGGCGTCGAGCGCTGCAAACAGCTCCGGCGTGAAATGCAGGCCGGCAGTGGGCGCAGCAACGGCGCCTTCCTCCCTTGCATAAATGGTCTGGTAGTCGGCCCGGTCGCGCTCGTCGTCGTCGCGCTTCGAGGCGATGTAGGGGGGCAGCGGAATGTGGCCGACCGTGTGCAGAGCCTCGTCGAGGAATGGTCCCGACAGGTCGAAGCCAAGCAGCGCCTCGCCGCCCTCGCCCTTCTCGATCACCGTGGCATCGAGCTGGCCGAGGAAGCAGGAATTGCCGTCATGGCCGAAATGGATGCGGTCGCCGGCGGCAATGCGCTTGCCCGGCCGCATGAACGCCAGCCACCGGTCCGGCGCAACGCGCATGTGCAGTGTCGCCTCGACTTGCGCCTGCGCTTCGCCCCGCCGCCTTATGCCTTTCAATTGCGCCGGAATGACCTTGGTATCGTTGAAAACCAGCACGTCGCCGGCCCTGAGCAAGGATGGCAGGTCGCCAACCCTGCGGTCGTCGAGTGCCTCGCCTGGTTTGACCAGGAGCATTTTGGCGCTGTCGCGCGGCTCCGCCGGGCGAAGCGCGATGCGCTCCTCCGGCAGGTCGAAGTCAAAGAGATCGACGCGCATCAGTAGAGCCGGATAAGCAGCGCTCCGGCCAAGAGCAGCACCGCGCCGGCGACGCGGCCGAGCGAGATTTCACGCACCGCGACGCCAAGGAAGCCGACGCGGTCGACGAGCATGCCGGCCAGCAGCTGGCCGGCCACCAGGAACGCCATCAGCGCTGCGGCGCCGATGCGGGGCGTCAGGATTGTCGAGAGCGTGACGTAGAAGCCGCCAAGCATGCCGCCGGCGACGAACAGCCAGGGCGCCGGCGCCTTCCAGTCAAGCGAAAGGTCCTGCAGCCTGACCACCGCGAAGGCGATGATACCGAGCACGACAGCGCCCGACAGGAACGAAAACGCAGCCGCCGCGACCGGGAGACCCAGGCCGCGCGCGAGTTGCGAATTGATCGGGGCCTGAATGGCAATGAAGGCGCCGGACAGGATGCCGAGAAGCGACCAGACGACGCCCATCATTGTCGTTTTGCCTTACTTGACGTCGGCCGCGACCTTCAGCGACACGATCTTGTCGGGATCGACCACCGGCTCGCCGCGCTTGATCTTGTCGACATTGTCCATGCCTTCGATGACCTGGCCCCAGACCGTGTACTGGCGGTTGAGGAAGGCGGCATCGTCGAAGCAGATGAAGAACTGCGAATTGGCCGAGTTCGGGTTCTGCGCACGCGCCATCGAGCAGGTGCCGCGGCCATGGTTGGCGTTGGAGAACTCAGCCTTCAGATCCGGCTTGTCGGAACCGCCCATGCCGGCGCGGGAAGGCGCAAAGGTCGCCTTGTTCGAATTGCCGAACTTCACATCGCCGGTCTGCGCCATGAAGCCGTCGATGACACGGTGGAAGACCACGCCGTCATAGGCGCCTTCCCTGGCCAGTTCCTTGATGCGGGCGACATGGCCGGGCGCCAGGTCGGGGAAAAGTTCGATGACGACCTTGCCCTTGGTCGTTTCCAGGATGAGCGCGTTTTCGCGGTCCTTGATCTCAGCCATGTCAGATATCCTTTTGTTCAAAAACAGAAACTATTTGTCGGCGGCGATGCGCACCTTGATCATCCGGTCAGGGTCGGAGACCGTACCGTTGTCCGCCTCATCGCCCTTCTTGATTTTGTCCACCAGGTCCATGCCGCTGACGACATTGCCGACGATGGTGTACTGGCCATCGAGCGGCGGCGCCGGTGCGAACATGATGAAGAACTGCGAATTGGCGGAGTTCGGGTCCTGCGAGCGGGCCATGCCGACCACGCCGCGCTTGTAATGCTCGGTCTGCGAGAATTCAGCCGGCAGGTCGGGCAGGTCCGAACCGCCAGTGCCGACGGCCTGGGCGTCAAAACCCTTGTTCATGTTGCCGAACTTGACGTCGCCGGTCTGCGCCATGAAGCCGTCGATGACGCGGTGGAAAGCGACATTGTCGTAGGCATGGTCACGCACGAGCTTCTTGATCTGCGCGACATGCTTGGGCGCCATATCAGGCCGCAGCGCGATGGTGACGTCACCATCCTTCAGCGTGATGATCATGGTGTTTTCCGGGTCGGCGGCATAGGCCGAGACAGACGCGGTCACGAGACCGGCAAGCACGACAAAGAACGAGGCGAGCCTTTTGAGCTGCATGAGGATTTTCTCCGGGCTTATTTCGCGAATTTGGCGGTGAGCGCGCCGGCAACAGCGGCCGGCACGAAGGGGCGGATGTCGCCTCCCATCGAAGCTATCTGGCGCACAAGTGTGGCGGTAATGGTGCGCACGGAAGGGCTGGCGGGCAGAAAAACCGTCTGCAGCTCGGGCGCCATGGTTTCGTTCATGCCGGCCATCTGCATCTCGTAGTCGAGATCGGTGCCGTCGCGCAGGCCGCGGATCATGATCGAAGCGCCCTGCTTCCTGGCAGCATCGATGACCAATCCGTCGAAGGCGACGACCTTGATGCGGGCGCCATCGCGGCCGAATTCGGCTTTCGTGGCGGCTTCGATGAGTTGCACCCGCTCCTCGAAGGAGAACAACGGCTTCTTGCCGGGATGAATGCCGATCGCGGCATAGACGATGTCGGCCACGGCCAGCGAGGCTTTCAGCACATCGAGATGGCCGTTGGTCAGCGGGTCGAAGGAGCCGGCGTAAAGGGCGGTGCGTTCAGTCATGGCTGGTGCTTCTAATGCATGATCCCAAAAAGTGGAAACCGGTTTTTGCGGACAAACGCTTTTCGTTTGTCCCAGAGATCATGCTCAAATCAAAGCCAGAGCCTGTTCCATCATCGGTCCATCCAGATGGAACAGGCTCTAGCGAGCCTCTGTCGCAAAGGCAAATCCGATCGGCGCGAAGGCCGTGAACCTTTTCCGGCGCATGAACGACAGATGAACACGCTGATCACGAAGCCTTCACGCAGCGTTCACTAGGTTGCACCTTAATAAGATGAAACCAAAATCCCATCTATCCGTTGTAAGGCGCAGGAGAACACGCAAATGCTGATCTACATGCTCGCCACCGCAATGACAGTCGCCATGCTGATCGCCACCGTATTCGGGCTGCATCAGGAGGCACAACGCATCCGCGTCAAGGCAACCACGAAGCGCTTCGAAGGCTTCGGCCCCCGCAAACCATATCGTCACTACTAAGTCTGTTCCGACTTGCCGCCGCGCCGGCCAAGGGGCCGGCGTTGCTATATCAAAGCTTGGTCCAGGGCTTACTCAGCGCCGTCCGGACCAGCATCGCTCTCTGGAGCAGACTCAGCGCCCCCTTCGACGATCTCTTCGCTTCCCTCGTCAGCTTGCGGCTCCGAGATGCGCTCGACCGAAACCACCTTCTCACCTTCAGCCGTATTGAAGATGGTCACACCCTTGGTGGCGCGGCTGGCGAAGCGGATGCCGTTGACCGGCACCCGGATGACGGTGCCGCCGTCCGACACCAGCATGATCTGGTCGTCATTGCCGACCGGGAAGGTTGCCACCAGACGGCCGATCTCCGCCACTTTCGACACATCGGTAGCGCGAATACCCTTGCCGCCGCGGCCGGTCAGGCGGAAGTCATAGGACGACGAGCGCTTGCCGTAGCCATATTCGGTCACCGTCAGCACGAATTGCTCATGCGCCTTGAGGGTTTCGTACTGATCGTCGGAAAGCTCGGCCTCCTCGCCGATCTCCTCGTTGGTCAGCGAAATCTCTTCTTCCTCACCTGCAGCCCCGGCGGCAAGCCGCCGCTCCGCCGCCGCGCGCTTGAGATAAGCGGCGCGCTGCGCCGGTGAAGCGTCGACATGCTCGATCACCGACATGGAGATAATGCGGTCGGTCTCAGCCATGGTGATGCCGCGTACGCCAACGGAATTGCGGCTCTGGAAGACGCGGACGTCACCAACAGAGAAGCGGATGCACTGACCGGAGCTGGCGGTCAAAAGCACGTCGTCATCGTCGGTGCAGGTCTCGACGCCGAGGATCTCGTCGCCTTCCTCCTCCAGCTTCATGGCGATCTTGCCATTGCGGTTGACCTGGACGAAGTCCGACAGCTTGTTTCGGCGCACGGTGCCGCGCGTGGTGGCGAACATCACGTCGAGTTCGCCCCAGCTCGTCTCGTCCTCGGGCAACGGCATGATGGTGGTGATGCGCTCGCCCTGCTCGAGCGGCAGCATGTTGATCAGCGCCTTGCCGCGTGACTGCGGGTTGCCGATCGGCAGCCGCCAGACCTTTTCCTTGTAGACGATGCCGCGCGAGGAGAAGAACAGCACCGGCGTGTGCGTGTTGGCCACGAACAGCCGGGTAACAAAATCCTCTTCCTTGGTCGACATGCCCGAGCGGCCCTTGCCGCCGCGGCGCTGCGCCCGGTAGAGCGACAGCGGCACGCGCTTGATGTAGCCGGAATGGCTCACCGTCACGACCATGTCCTCGCGCTGGATCAGGTCCTCGTCTTCCATATCCGCGCCACCGTCGGTGAGCTCGGTGCGGCGTGGCGTGCCGAACTCGTCGCGCACGGCGGCAAGCTCGTCCTTGACGATCTGCTGGACGCGCGCTCGTGACGACAGGATGTCGAGGTAGTCCTTGATCTCGTCGCCGATCGTGTTCAACTCGTCGGCGATCTCGTCGCGGCCGAGCGCAGTCAGGCGCTGCAGACGCAGTTCGAGGATGGCGCGCGCCTGTTCCTCGGACAGATTGTAGGTGCCGTCCTCATTGATGCGATGGCGCGGATCGTCGATCAGAAGGATCAGCGATTCGACATCGCCGGCCGGCCAACGCCGCTCCATCAACTGCTCGCGCGCCGTCTGCGGGTCCGGCGCCGTGCGGATCAGCTTGATGACCTCGTCGATATTGGCGACGGCGATGGCCAGACCCACCAGCACATGGGCGCGGTCGCGCGCCTTGCGCAGCAGGAATTTCGTCCGCCTTGTGATAACCTCTTCGCGGAAGGTGACGAACGCCTTCAGCATGTCCGTCAGGGTCAGCAGTTCCGGCTTGCCGCCATTCAGTGCCACCATATTGGCGCCGAAAGAGGTCTGCAGCGGCGTGAAGCGGTAAAGCTGGTTGAGGATGACGTCGGCGACGGCATCGCGCTTCAGCTCGATGACGACGCGATAGCCCTGGCGGTCGCTTTCGTCACGGATGTCGGAAATGCCTTCGATGCGCTTGTCGCGCACCAATTCGGCCATCTTCTCGATCATCGACGCCTTGTTCACCTGATAGGGAACCTCGGTGATGATGATCGATTCACGGTCATTGCCGCGCTGCTCGATGTTGACCTTGCCGCGCATGACAATGGAGCCACGGCCGGTCGAATACGCGCTATAGATGCCGGAACGGCCAAGCACGATGCCGCCGGTCGGGAAATCAGGGCCTGGAATGATCTCCATCAATGCCGGCAGGTCGATCGCCGGATTGTCGATGACGGCGATGGCGCCGTTGCAGACTTCGCCGAGATTGTGCGGCGGGATGTTGGTGGCCATGCCGACGGCGATGCCGCCGGAGCCATTGACCAGCAGATTGGGAAAGCGCGCCGGCAGAACCTTCGGTTCGGTGTCCGAGGCATCATAAGTGTCCTGGAAATCGACGGTGTCCTTGTCGATATCCTCCAGAAGCTCATGCGCGACCTTGGTCAGCCGCGATTCGGTATAGCGCATCGCCGCCGGCGGATCGCCGTCGATCGAGCCGAAATTGCCCTGCCCGTCGATCAGCGGCACGCGCAGCGACCAGTCCTGCGCCATGCGCACCAAGGCGTCATAGATCGAGGCGTCGCCATGCGGATGGTATTTACCCATCACGTCGGCGACCGGGCGGGCCGACTTCACATATTTGCGGTTCCAGTGGTAGCCGCTCTCATGCGCCGCGTAGAGGATGCGGCGATGCACCGGCTTCAGGCCGTCGCGCACATCGGGCAGCGCACGGCTGACGATCACGCTCATGGCGTAAGAGAGATAGGAGCTCTGCATCTCCTCGATGATGGAGATGGGCTCGATGCCGGTGGGGCCGCCGTCGGCGCCGCGCGGTGTCTTTTGGTCGGTCAAATCGGATCACAATCTAATCAGGAATCACTGACCGCTTATATAGGAAGCGCGGTCGAAACTCCAATGTTCGCGGCACTTTTCCAGTGTCATTTTTGGTGGTAATTTCAAAAGGATACCGCTCATTGCGACGATATGGCCACAACGCTTTTCGCCGCCACCAAGGCAAAAGCCTGCAATGGACCAATCTCCCCAGGCAAAAGCCGCGAGCACCATGAATTGGCGCCAGTGGCTGCCTTTGCAGGCGCTGAGCGGTTGGCAGTTCCGAGATCTCAGTGGCGATCTGATCGCCGGCCTGACGCTGGCAGCGATCGCCATTCCCGAGCAGATGGCAACCGCCCGGCTCGGCGGCTTTGCCCCCGAGATCGGTTTCTTCGCTTTTGTCGCCGGTTCGGTGGCCTTTGCCCTGTTCGGCGCCAATCGTCACCTCTCGGCCGGCGCGGATTCGACCATCACGCCGCTGTTCGCAGGCAGCCTGGCGCTGCTCGCCACATCAGGCTCGCCGCATTATTTGGCCCTGGCGGCCATGCTGGCATTGATGGTCGGCTTGATCGTGAGCTTGAGCGGCGTCTTTCGCCTCGGCTGGATTGCCGATCTCCTGTCAGTGCCGGTCACGACAGGGTTTCTGGCCGGCATCGCCGTCCACATTATCGTCTCGCAGATGCCAGAGATGCTCGGCCTGCATGCCGAGAGCGGCGAAACCTTGCGCCGTATCGGCGAGATTGCCGGCAGTCTCCATCTCACCAATCCCTGGAGCCTCGGGCTCGGCCTTGGCGTGTTCGCGATCGTGCTTGGCGCCGAGCGCATCAGCGCTCGCATCCCCGGCGCCTTGATCGGCATGGTGCTTGCCACGCTTGCGGTCATCGTTTTCGACCTCAGGAATCGCGGCGTCGAGGTGCTGGGCATCTTGCCAAATGGCCTGCCGCGGGCCGGCCTGCCCCTTGTCAGCCTTAACGATGTGCAGGCGCTGGTGCCGCTGGCACTGCTGATCGCCATCGTCGTCATGGTGCAGACGGCGGCGACCTCGCGTTCCTTCGTGCCGCAACAAGGCGAGCCCGACGTCAATCGCGATTTCGTCGGCGTCGGCGCCGGCAGCATCGCGTCCGGCCTGTTCGGCGCCTTTGCCGTCAATGCCAGCCCGCCACGCACGGCAATCGTCTCCCAGTCGGGCGGCCGCTCGCAACTGTCTGCCCTCATTGCCGCGGCCATCGTGCTGGCGCTCGGCGCCTTCGGCGGCGGCCTGCTCGCCAATGTTCCGCAAGCCGCGCTCGCCGGTGTCCTGATGTTCGTTGCCCAGCACATACTGCGCTGGAAGGTGTTCGCCGGCGTCTATCGGCAGGCTCCAGTCGAATTCCTGTTGATCCTGGTCACCATGGCCGCCATCGTCGTGCTGCCGATCGCAACCGGCGTGGCAGTCGGCATCGGCCTGTCGCTGCTGCACGGCATCTGGAGCGCAACGCGCACCGAGCCGATCGAACTGGAACACGTGCCGGGCACGTCCGTCTGGTGGCCGCCGGCCAAGCCGAGTGCCGGCGAGCAGCTCCCAGGCGTGCTGGTCGCGGCCTTCCAGGCACCGCTGTCCTTCGTCAATGCCGACCGCTTCAAGCGCGGCGTTTGCGACCTTGTCGATACCAGGCGCGAAACCGTGAAACTGGTCGTACTGGAGGCCAGCAACATCGTCGAAATCGACTACACCGCCGCGCAAGCCCTGATCGACACCATCCTGCATTGCCGCAAGGCGGGCGCGGTCTTTGCCATAGCGCGGCTGGAATCGCTGCGCGCCCAGGCCGCGCTGGCCCGGTTCGGCATTGCCGAAATGGTCGGCACGCAGCGCATATTCCACAGCGTCGACGCGGCGATCAAATCACTTGGTCCGGGGAAACAGCAGCAGCAAGAACAGGATGGAGTGCCATGATTGACCCGCGAGAACCCATTGTCACCCCGGTTCCCGTCGAGGAATTGAGGCCGACACAGATAACGGTCGGCATGAGGGAAGTTGCGTTGAAGCGCCAGATGATCCGGGAACAGGACGCCAAGAAGAAGACCGGCGCGTTTCTCGGCAAACACATGGTCCCCGTCGTATTGGGTCCCAAGAATCGCAACTACGTCACCGATCACCATCACCTTGCTCGCGCTTTGCTCGATGAGGGCGTCAAGGACGTGCTGGTGACCGTGATCAGCGACCTGTCCGCGCTCGACAAGGACGCGTTTCTTGTCGTGCTCGACAGCAGAGGCTGGATGCATCCGTTCGATGAGAACGGCCGGCGCCGCGATTACTCGGCAATTCCAAAGACGATCGGTGCACTGATCGATGATCCCTACAGGAGCATGGCCGGCGAGTTGCGTCGGCAAGGCGGCTTCGCCAAGGACACGACGCCGTTCAGCGAATTCATCTGGGCGGATTTCCTGCGTCGGCGCATCGACCGCAACGCGGTTGCGAAGAACTTCGACAAGGCGATGAAGGAGGCGTTGACGCTCGCCAAGGGCAAGGAAGCTGACTATCTGCCCGGCTGGTGCGGCCCGACCTCCGATTGACCACGTCTCGGCCGAGGCGCGTGCATAGCGGTGCCGCCCGACCGGCGATAATCGCCTGGCGTCTCGCCCATGACACGCCGGAACCGGCGGTTGAACGTCGACAGATCGTTGAAGCCGGCGTCGAAGGCGATCGCCGAGATCGCATCGTCCGACAGGCGCAGCCGCACCGCCGCCCGGTGCAGCCGGGTCTTGAGCAGGAACTGGTAGGGCGTCATCCCGGCAACCTGCCGGAAAATGCGCAGGAAATGATAGGGGCTGGTTGCCGTCTCATCCGCCAGCGCCGATAGCGAAACCGGCCCGTCGGCATCCAGTTCGATGCGTCTCACCGCTTCCGCCACGCGTTTCTGATCGCGGCGGCTCGGCGTGCGCAGGACAGGCGTGGCGCCGCAAGCGGTGGTCACAGCCGCGCCCGCAATGCGCAGGGAAAGCTCCTCGAAGGCGCCCCTGTCGGCCGTTTCGCGGGCGGCTTCCGCCTCCGCAAGCAGCGGCGCCAGGGCCGGCAAGGGCGGCAAGCGCGGCGCCTCGAAGCTGAGTGTTCGGGCGCCCGGCACGCCGGCGACGATCCGTTCCATGTAGGCCGGCTTGAAATGGAACGAGAGGCAGCGGTCGCCGCTGCCATGCTCGTGTCCGCATTCATAGCACGTGCCGGAATTGCCGAGCAGGAGTGCGCCCGGCGCCAGCATCGCGGTGCCTTGCTGCGCGCGGTAGCGGAACGTGCCGCTGGTGACCGCCGCGACGCAGAAATCCTGATGGGCTTCCTCGAACGGCCGGTCGCCCACACCGGCGGCGCAGATCACATCGGCGACTTGCCAGCCGGGTGCGGATGCGAGAGTGCGGGTCGTCGCTGTCATGGCCGGAATATAGCAATTTTTCCCAAGCCCAGAACCCCCGTGAGCGCCTACTCTTCCCGGTCTCCTGACAGAAAGAGACCGCAGCCATGTTCGACCCCTTTGCCGAAGCGTTGCACAGTCCCGGACCGATCAGCGGGCTTGCCGAAAAACTGAACCTTTACGGCCGCTTTGTCGGCGCCTGGACGTTTGACGCCTCACGTCACCTCGAGGATGGCACCGTGCTGACCGGGCGTGGCGAGGTGCATTTCGGCTGGGTGCTCGAAGGCCGCGCCATCCAGGACGTCTGGATCCTGCCCGCGCGGGACGCCGGCCCCTCGCCGTCCCTTGGCAAATGGACGTTCTACGGCACGACGCTGCGCGTCTATGATCCCGGCGCGGACGCTTGGCACATTTTCTGGAGCGATCCGCGCAACCAGTATTTCAGTCGCCAGCTCGGCCGCGCCGAAGACAACACGATCGTGCAGGTCGGCGCCGATGGCACCGGCTCGTCGGTGCGCTGGAGTTTTTCGCGGATCACCAAAAATTCCTTCCGCTGGCTCGGCGAGCGCTCGCACGACGGCGCGGACTGGCACCTCGAAGTCGAGTTCCTGGCGCGCCGTCAATCTGCAAGACGACATCACAACCCCTTGTAACGATGGAGAAAACCATGTTCGATCATATCTCGGTTGGCGTCCGCGACGCCAACGCCTCGAAGCGATTCTATGACGCTGCGCTGAAGCCGCTCGGCTATGCCTGTCTCAGCCAGTCGCCAGGCTCACTGGGTTACGGCGCCCAGAGTGTCGCGCTATGGGTCAACGCGGCGGCGCGGCCGGTGCCAGCGGACGAAAAATCCGGTATGCATTTCTGCTTTGCCGCGCCGACACGAGACAGCGTCGATGCGTTCCATGCCGCTGCCCTGCGCGAAGGCGGCAGCGACAATGGCGCGCCGGGCCTGCGCGCCGACTATGGCGACAATTATTACGCCGCCTTTGTCATCGATCCGGACGGCTACCGCCTCGAGGCCTATTGCGGCGCTGCCGGCTAGGTCATCAGTTTCGCTGTCCCGACAGTTCCCACCGACCGGGCTTTGCTCTACCAATATCGGAGCACGGGCTCGGCCCGGCGGGAGGGGTCAGCGATGCCGAGTTTCGACAGCCTGTTCAATGCCTTCGTCACCATTCTCGTAACCATTGATCCGCCCGGCCTGGCGCCGCTGTTCCTTGCCGTGACACGCGGCATGAACCGCGAGGAGCGCCAGCAGGTCTCGGTGCGTGCCTCGGTCATCGGCTTCTTGGTGATGGCGCTGTTCGCGGTGGCCGGTGCCTCGATCCTGTCGGTGTTCGGCATCACCCTGCCGGCCTTCCGCGTCGCCGGCGGCTTTCTGCTGTTCTTTATCGCCTTCGAAATGGTGTTCGAGCGCCGCCAGGACCGCAAGGAGAAGATCGGCGACGTCGCCATCACCAAGGACATGATTCACAACATCGCCGCCTTCCCGCTGGCGATCCCGCTGATCGCCGGTCCCGGCGCGATTTCAGCGACAGTGCTGCTTTCCGGCTCGTTTCAGGGTTTTGCCGCGCAGGCCGCACTGGTCGGCATCATCTTCGTCTGCCTCGCCATCACCTATCTGGTCTTCGTGCTGTCGGAACGCATCGACCGCATCCTCGGCCAGACCGGCCGCTCGATACTGACCCGCCTGCTCGGCGTCATCCTGGCGGCTCTGGCGGTACAGTTCGTCGCCGACGGCATCAAGGCGCTGATGGCCGGGTGAACGGCAGTCCCTACTGCCCTACTGCCCTACTGCCCTACTGTGCCGCCGTATCGATCACTTCAAAATCATGCGTGATCGTGGCCGTCTTGGCCATCATGGCGGAGGCCGAGCAATATTTTTCGATCGACAGGTCGATCGCCCGCTTGACCTTGTCGGGCGACAGCGCCCTACCTTTGACGATGAAATGCATATGGATGCGCGTGAACACCTTTGGCTCAGTCTCGGCCCGGTCGGCATCAAGCTCAACCACGCAGTCCTCGACCGCCTCGCGGCCTTTCTCCAGGATATGCACGACATCATAGGCCGAACAGCCGCCAGTGCCGATCAGCACCAGTTCCATCGGGCTCGGCCCAGGCGTCTTGCCTTCCGGCTTGGCCGCGGTTCCAAGCACCAGTTTATGGCCGCTGCCGGACTCGCCGACGAACGTCCGTTCCTCGACCCATTTTACGCGTGCCTTCACTGCTTTGTCCTTTCAGTCCCAGATCGCGCCTGTTGTCAGGCCATATCAACAACGCAAAACCCCGAAAGTCCATGCAGGACCCTCGGGGTGTATCAATCACGTGACGTCAGTCATCTGGCGACGTCAGCCGTTTGGATGTTGCTCTCGATCAGAACGGGATTTCGTCGTCCAGCTCGCGCGACGAACCGCCGCCACCGCCGCCCCTGGGAGCGCCGCCGCCACGATTAAAGCTCTCGTTCGGGCTGGACTGGCCGAAATCGGAACCGCGGCTGCTGCCGCCGGAATAACCGCCGACCTGGCCGCCCTCGCCCTGGCCGCGTGCGTCGAGCATCTGCAACTCGCCGCGGAATTTCTGCAGCACGACTTCCGTCGTGTACTTGTCGGCGCCGGTCTGGTCCTGCCATTTGCGCGTCTGCAGCTGGCCCTCGACATACACCTTCATGCCCTTCTTCAGGTACTGCTCGGCCACCTTGGCGATGCCTTCATTGAAGATGACGACATTGTGCCATTCGGTCTTCTCCTTGCGCTCGCCGGAATTCTTGTCGCGCCAGCTTTCCGACGTGGCGATACGGATGTTGACGACCGGCTCGCCCGAGTTCAAGCGGCGGATTTCCGGATCCGCGCCGAGATTGCCGACCAGAATGACCTTGTTGACGCTACCCGCCATGATTTTTCTCCGCGCTCATCCGAAAACAAATTTTTGTCGCAGCACCTTACAGGCTGCGCACGTCTGCCGCCTGCTAAGGCTGGCTTTTCCCACAAGGTTTTTGTTCCCTTTTCGTTCCTATATGCACTGCTGCTGATTGTCAAGGAATGGCAGCAATGCCCGAGCCCATCATATGGGTCTCAAAACAGCGCTTGCCAAATCAATAAGTATCGACTTATGCTTTTGTCATGATCGAAGCAGAGATTTTCCGCGCCCTGGCCGACCCGACGCGCCGCGCCGTCTTCGAGCGTCTCGCGGCAGCTGAGATGAGCGTGTCGGAACTGCGCAGCGGCCTGACGGTATCGCAGCCGGCGGTGTCGCAGCATCTGGCGGTGCTGCGTGGCGCCGGCCTGGTGGTTGAGCGGCGTGCCGGTCGCAACGCCTATTACCGTGCCGATCCGCAAGGGCTTGCCCCCCTGCTCTCCTGGATCGAGCGCTACCGGACCTTCTGGCCCGAGCGCATCGAAAGGCTGAAGACGGTTTTGAAGGACATGGACCAGTGAAGAACGTGGGACCAGTGAAGGATTTGGGATCAATGAACGCCAATACCCAAAGCAAAGCCGCCCCTGATGCGCTCGAGTTCGAGTACGATCTCGCCGAACCGCCGGAAAAAGTGTGGCGGGCGCTGACCGTGCCGGAATTGCTCGCCGCCTGGATGATGCCGAACGACATCAGGCCGCAGACCGGGAGCAATTTTACCTTTGCCGGGCCGGACGCCGCGATCGAATGCGAAATCCTCGACGCCGAGCCCGAACGCCTGCTGCGCTATTCCTGGCGGGAGCAGCCGGGCGACGCCGCGCGGCAGGATCCGCTCGACAGTGTCGTCACCTTCACGCTCGCCCGCACCGTTTCCGGCGGCACGCATCTCCGCATCGTCCATGATGGTTTTGCCGGGAAAGCGATGCCCGCCGTCGCCATGGCGGGTGGCGGCTGCCGGCTTTCGCTCGGGGCGCGCGGCGCCGGAAAGCCCATCGCCGCGAATACGCCGCGCCTCCTGCTGCGCGCAGCCTGAACACGGGAATCGGAGACGAAAAATGAGCGGTATTGCCAGTCTGGTGCCAATGGTGATCGAGCAATCGAGCCGCGGCGAACGCGCTTTCGACATTTTCTCGCGGCTGCTGCGCGAGCGCATCATCTTCATCAATGGCGAGATCAACGACGACGTCTCGGCGCTGGTCTGTGCGCAGCTCCTGTCGCTGGAATCGGACAATCCCGACAAGGAGATCTCGCTCTACATCAACTCGCCGGGCGGCGTGGTGACCAGCGGCTTCGCCATCTACGACACGATGCAATATGTCAGCTGCCCGGTATCGACCGTCTGCATGGGGTTTGCCGCCTCGATGGGCTCATTCCTGCTGATGGCGGGCACGCCGGGGCGCCGCATCGCGCTGCCGAACGCCACCGTCCTCTTGCACCAGCCGCTCGGCGGCTTTCAGGGCCAGGCTTCCGATATCCAGCGCCATGCCGAACGGATCGGCAAGACCAAACAGCGCATGGCCGAACTCTATGCCCAGCATTGCGGCCGCAGCTATGAGGAGGTCGAACGCACGCTGGACCGAGACCATTTCATGACCGCCCGGGAAGCACAGGCATGGGGCATCGTCGACCACGTCTTCGACACGCGCAAGAAAGCGGCATAGGCAGATTTTGGTCGGCATCCACACACATCAATTAAATGCAGATGTACCTGAAAATGATTTTCATCACCTATCAATAAATTCGGCGTCAATTGAATCCATTGAATTATGAACAGAGGCATAAATGCCGAAGCCTACCGATCCAAACAAACGAGCATTCCGCGCTATATTAGCCATAGCAGGAATATGCCTGGCATTTTTATTGCTAGTTAATGTTCCCGGCGGGTTTGAATGTCTGGCGCGTGGCGGCGACGTGCGAATGGAAGGTATATCCATTCGCTGCTACATGGATTTTAGCAACTGGCAACCAGGCGAGCCAGCACGTCCTGCGTTAGACTAATATGGAAATTTGAAGAACTTGAAGCCTGATCACCACATTGGAGGCTGACGGCGTCGCGCCCATTTCGCCGCCGCCGTCTGGCTTCGTATTGAGCGCGGCACTATAGTCGTGCCATGCGCCACCGCCTGAACAGACTGATGACAGCCATTGCGATTACCGCCGCGACGTCCGGCGGGGCTTTTGCCGGGGACAGTACCTCCCAGTCGCCGAAAGGCGCCCTGCCCGGCGTGAGCGGCGATTATCGCATCGCCAAGCCGGCTCCCCAGCCCGAACCCGACAACGCATTCCCCAGCGACGGGAACGGCACGTTCAAGATCGGCGATACCGATGTCAGGATTTCCGGTAGCATCACCGTCGATATGGCCACGGGCGGGATCAAGCCGCCGAGATAACCAGCGCCATTTCTGGCGAAGCTTCGCTGCAAAAGAACAGCCCCGCCGTGCCCTAGGGCAAACAGACGGGGCTTTTCTGGATCTCAAATCCATATTTTGCCGGGAGTGTACTGCCGGCGTTTGATTTCGGATGCCACGCGGCGTCAGCCGACGATCCGACTAGCAGTCTCTGATTGTTGGGGATACGGCAAGTCACGGTTTGTCGGGTGGCGCAAACGCTAAACCCTGGCACTTATGCCTGCCGCGGCTCCAACGAGGCGTGGAGCCCTTGGGGACTGTCCGGTGGCGTCATGCTCCGCTCCTGTGTCCGTTGCGACATTGCCGTCGCGAAGCGCAAATCGCAAATGCCTGCGGCGTCTCGCAGGCCGCCTTTGGGCGGCGAGGCCATCGAAAGACGGCCGGCTTCGCTGACTTTTGGAGACTGCTCCCGTGAGCCGGCCGCGTCAACCATCAATAGCCGGTTACCGAAAAACGTGATCGCTGGGAGGTTACGTACAAGTCAGATTTTACACAGCTTTGTCAGGAGCGTGTTCGGCCTTTGTTCTTTCTGCTTGCCCCTTCGCGCGAAAGGCGGTTAAACGACTTCTGTCGGGAATTGTGGCGTCTCTCGACGTGGCGGCAAAAACACCTACATAGGGGATGGCCGGGACAATCCCGCCAATCCCACGAATTCCAGATCTGAGGCGGCGACCGGCGATGGCCGACCATAAATTCCTTTCCATTCGCGGGGCGCGCGAACACAATCTGAAGAATGTCGATCTCGACCTGCCGCGTGACAGTTTGATCGTCATGACCGGCCTGTCCGGTTCAGGCAAATCCTCGCTCGCCTTCGACACCATCTATGCCGAAGGCCAGCGTCGCTATGTCGAGAGCCTGTCGGCCTATGCCCGGCAATTCCTCGAAATGATGCAGAAGCCTGACGTTGACCAGATCGACGGCCTGTCGCCTGCCATTTCGATCGAGCAGAAGACCACGTCGAAGAATCCGCGTTCGACGGTCGGCACCGTCACCGAGATCTATGACTATATGCGCCTGCTGTTTGCCCGTGTCGGCGTGCCCTATTCGCCGGCCACCGGCCTGCCGATCGAGAGCCAGACGGTCAGCCAGATGGTCGACCGCGTGCTGGCGCTGGAGGAAGGCACGCGCCTGTTCCTGCTGGCGCCGATCGTGCGCGGCCGCAAGGGCGAGTACCGCAAGGAACTGCTGGAACTGCAGAAGAAGGGTTTTCAGCGCGTCAAGGTCGATGGCGTCTTCTATGAGATCGCAGATGTTCCGGCGCTCGACAAGAAGTACAAGCACGACATCGACGTCGTCGTCGACCGCATCGTCGTGCGCGGCGATCTTGCCACGCGTCTCGCCGACTCCATCGAGACGGCGCTGAAGCTCGCCGAGGGGCTGGCGGTGGCCGAGTTTGCCGACAAGCCGCTCGATTCCAGCCAGACCGGCGAGGATTCGGTCAACAAGTCGAAGAACGAGACGCATGAGCGCATCCTGTTCTCCGAAAAATTCGCCTGCCCGGTGTCCGGCTTCACCATTCCGGAGATCGAGCCGCGGCTGTTCTCGTTCAACAATCCGTTCGGCGCCTGCCCGACCTGCGACGGTCTCGGCAGCCAGCGCGCCATCGATCCCAATCTCGTCGTGCCCGACGAGAACGTGTCGCTGCGCGACGGCGCCGTCAGCCCGTGGGCGAAATCGACCTCGCCCTATTACGTGCAGACGCTCGAGGCACTGGGCAAGGCATACAACTTCAAGCTCGGCGACAAGTTCAAGGATTTGAGCACCGAGGCCCAGGACGCGATCCTGCGCGGCACCGGCGAGCGCGAAGTCACTTTCCAGTATGATGATGGGCTGCGCTCCTACAAGACGACCAAGACTTTTGAGGGCGTCATCCCCAATCTCGAACGGCGCTGGAAGGAAACCGAATCCGCCTGGATGCGCGAGGAGATTGAGCGCTTCATGTCGGCGACGCCCTGCCCGGTCTGCAAAGGCTATCGGCTGAAGCCGGAAGCGCTGGCGGTGAAGATCGGCGGCAAGCATATCGGCGAGGTCACCGAGCAGTCGATCCGCAAGGCCGACCAGTGGTTCACCGACCTGCCCGCCCAGCTCAACGACAAGCAGAACGAGATCGCGGTCAGGGTGCTCAAGGAAATCCGCGAACGCCTGCGCTTCCTCAACGATGTCGGGCTCGACTATCTGACGCTGTCGCGCAATTCCGGCACGCTGTCGGGCGGCGAGAGCCAGCGCATCCGGCTGGCGTCGCAGATCGGCTCGGGCCTGACTGGCGTGCTCTACGTGCTGGACGAGCCGTCGATCGGCTTGCACCAGCGCGACAACACGCGCCTGCTCGATACGCTCAAGCATCTTCGCGACATCGGCAACACCGTGATCGTCGTCGAGCATGACGAGGACGCCATCCTGCATGCCGACTATGTCGTCGACATGGGGCCGGCCGCCGGCATCCATGGCGGCGAAATCATCGCCCAGGGCACGCCGCAGCAGGTGATGGCCAATCCCAATTCGATCACCGGCAAATATCTGTCGGGCGCGCTCGAAGTCGCCACCCCTGGTGCCCGGCGTGAGGCGAAAAAGAACCGGCGCCTGAAGATCGTCGGCGCGCGCGGCAACAATCTGAAGAACGTCACCGCCGAAATCCCGCTCGGCACCTTCACCGCCGTCACCGGCGTGTCGGGCGGCGGCAAGTCGACCTTCCTGATCGAGACGCTGTTCAAAGCGGCGTCGCGCCGCATCATGGGGTCGCGCGAGCATCCTGCCGAGCATGACCGCATCGAGGGCCTGGAATTCCTCGACAAGGTCATCGACATCGACCAGTCGCCCATTGGACGGACCCCGCGTTCGAACCCCGCCACCTATACCGGCGCCTTCACGCCGATCCGCGACTGGTTCGCCGGCCTGCCCGAAGCCAAGGCGCGCGGCTATCAGCCGGGACGTTTCTCCTTCAACGTCAAGGGCGGCCGTTGCGAGGCCTGCCAGGGCGACGGCGTCATCAAGATCGAGATGCACTTCCTGCCCGACGTCTACGTCACCTGCGACGTCTGCCACGGCAAGCGCTACAACCGCGAAACGCTCGACGTCCTGTTCAAGGGCAAGTCGATCGCTGACGTACTCGACATGACAGTCGAGGAAGGCGTCGACTTCTTCGCCGCGGTGCCCGGCGTGCGCGACAAGCTCGACACGCTGAAACAGGTCGGCCTCGGCTACATCCATATCGGCCAGCAGGCGACGACGCTTTCGGGCGGCGAAGCGCAGCGCATCAAACTCGCCAAGGAACTGTCGCGCAAGGCGACAGGCAAGACGCTCTACATCCTCGACGAGCCGACCACCGGCCTGCATTTCCACGACGTCGCCAAGCTGCTGGAAGTGCTGCACGAACTGGTCGACCAGGGCAACACGGTGGTGGTCATCGAGCACAATCTCGAAGTGATCAAGACCGCCGACTGGGTGCTCGACCTCGGCCCCGAAGGCGGTGACGGCGGCGGTGAACTTGTCGCCCAAGGCACGCCGGAAGCGATTGTGCGCGAAAAGCGCAGCTACACCGGCCAGTTCCTCAAGGAGCTGCTGGAGCGTCGCCCCGGAGGCAAGCGCGAAGCGGCCGAGTGATGGTCGGACCCGCTTGGCGCCCGCCGGAGGGCTTTGAATGACCATTAGAAAAGCGGTGGTCGGTGACCTCCAGGCTGTCGTCTCGCTGACCACGGCAGCTTATGCGCCCTACACCAGCCTGCTCGACGCGCCGCCGATTCCGGTGACTGAAGACTACGCGCCACGCATCGCGCGCGGCGAGGTCTGGCTGCTGGAGAGCGGCGGCGAACTTGCCGGCGTGCTCACACTGGAGCGGCATGTGGATCACGCGATGATCTTCTCCGTCGCGGTGTCGCCCGCCTTCCAGGGCAAGGGTTTCGGCATAAAGCTGCTCAGTCACGCGGATCAGCAGACGCGCTCGTGGGGCCTGCCGGAGATACGGCTCTACACCAATGCGAAAATGGAACGAAACATCGCGCTCTATCTCGCTTACGGCTATCGCGAAACGGGTCGTCGGCCCAATCCCTACCGGCCAGGCTGGACGCTCGTCGACATGGCGAAGGCGGTCGACAAAAACCCTGCTTCGTGATCGCTTGTTGACAATTGGGAGGGCGACAATGAGCAATCATAGGAATATCCGCTCCGGCATGGGTGGCTGGAGCTTCGGTCTTTTGATCGCGCTCCCAGAGGGAACTGCGTGACCGCACGGATTCTCATGATCGCGCTCGACGGGGCGGATGGAGCCTTGCTCGACAGGGCGAGTCGGGACGGTATGCTGCCCTGTCTCGCCGCGTTGCGGGCGCGAGGCAGGGTCAAATATCTCACCGCACATGCGGGCGCGACGGACGACGCGCTGTGGGCCTCGTTCCAATACGCGGCCGGCATGGGTGAACACGGTCGCTATCACTATGAGCAACGGCTGCGCAGCGGCCAGTTCGGCATGGTCTGCACCGATGAAATCGACCGCGAAACCTTCTGGGAAACAGCGCCGGAACTCAGGATAGGCGTCTTCGACATTCCAAAATGCCGCCTCCCGCGACAGTTCAATGGCATCCATCTTGCAGACTGGCTTGTCCATGGGCGCTATTTCCGCGAGCCCAAAAGCTATCCGGCAGCGCTTGCCGGTGACGTGGTCACGCGCTTCGGCGCAGCGCCGCCGAGCAGATGCGACCATGAAGGCCGATTGAACGACACCGAGGCTACAGCGGTTGTGGCCAATCTGCGCCTTGCAGTCGCCAGCAAACATGCCGCCGCCCTGCACTATCTCGGCAGCGAGTCCTGGGATCTGTTCATCGTCGGGTTCAAGGAGGCGCACTGCGCCAGCCATGCGCTTTGGGATCTCGTCGACGGGGCGGACCCGAAGTTCGACCCGGCCCGCAACAGTCGGCTCGGCGCCCCGATCGACGTGATTCTTGGCGACATTGATCGCGCGATTGGCGATCTCGTGGCCTCAGCCGGCCCAGACACTGAGATCGTGGTGTTCTCGACGACGGAAATGCGGCCGAATGCTACGCTTGCTCACCTGATGCCGGAAATTGTCGACCGTATGAACCGCATCCTCGGTGAGTCGCATTGGACGCGGTTTGTGCGCCATGTCGTGAAAGCCAGGGACCGGCGCTGGTGTCCGCTTTGCGAAATGCTGCCTTACAACGAGAACTGCGCGGCTCTTCGCATCAATCCATCCGTGGTCTTCAAGGATGGTGGCATTGAGGTCGAGCGATCAAGACTGCTCGATCAGGTTGAATCCCTCCTGATGGAACTGAGGGAAGACCAGACCGGCCAGCCGGTGATCACGATGATCGACAGGGCGGCTCGACAGCATGCCGGCGCGCGCGCGGCCGAATTGCCTGATCTCCTGGTGCATTATCGCGCTGGCCTGTGCCCAGGCGCGGTGTGCTCATCCAGACTTGGACGCATTGAAGCCAAGCCGCCGGGATTAAGACCTGGCAATCACGCCCCGGGCGGTTTCCTCATTGTCGTCGGGGACAAGCTCGATGCCTCGAAGGTCACCGGCATGCAGAACCTGGGGCCGATGGCAATGCGTGTACTGAATGGTTCTGGTGGCTTGCCAACGGATAAGAGCGGGTTTGCCCGGTTTTCTTGATCCTCATGATATGACCGCACACATAAAAGCGACAGGGAGAACGACAGTGAGTAAATCGGGAACAATCCGCTCAGGCATGGGCGGCTGGACCTTCGAGCCCTGGGACACGTCCTTCTATCCGGACAAACTGTCGAAGGCCAAGCAGCTGCAATATGCCAGCCGGCAGGTGCCGAGCATCGAGGTCAACGGCACCTACTACTCCAGCTTCAAGGAGCCGACCTTCGTCAAATGGGCTGGCGAGGCGCCGGACGGTTTCGTCTATTCGCTGAAGGGCAACCGCTTCGTCACCAACCGCCGTGTGCTGGGCGAGGCCGGTGAATCGATGATGCGCTTCCTCGGTTCCGGCGTTGCCGCGCTCGGCGACAAGCTCGGCCCGATCCTGTGGCAGTTCGCGCCGACAAAGAAATTCGACCCGGACGATTTCGAAGCCTTTTTGAAACTGCTGCCGGAAAAGCAGGATGGGGTCGCGCTGCGCCACGCGCTTGAAGTGCGCAACGACAGTTTCATCGTGCCGGAATTCGCGGCACTTGCCCGCAAATACAAGGCGGCGATCGTCTATGCCGACCATGCCAAATATCCTGATATCGCCGATGTCACCGCCGATTTCATTTACGCCCGCCTCCAAACGGGCTCTGATGACAATCCCGACTGCTACACGCCGAAGGGCCTCGACGAGTGGGCGGCGCGGGTAAAGACCTGGGCGGAAGGCAAGCAGCCGGCTGATTTGCGGCGCGCCGATCCCGCGACGGATGCGCCGGTGCAGCCGCGCGACGTCTTCGTCTACTTCATCACCGAGGGCAAGGTGCGCGCGCCCTTCGGGGCGATGGCGCTGATGAAACGCCTAGCCGGCTGACGAGCATCAGTCGGTATCCGCAGGCCATCATCTACGCGTTTTGCGCGTGCCAAACGCCTACTCGTGGCATCTTCGCCGCGATCGTAACCTTATCGACACTTCCTTGCTGCATGAATGCGATGACGCCAAGCCGCAGAGCTGGAGCCGCCGCCGGCAGGGAAAGAGGGGCATGTCGCTCGACTATACTTCACTTCTGCTGGCTGTTGGTTTCTCCGCCGCTTGCCTGAGCCTGACATTGTTCGGCATGTGGCTGACCGCCCGCACGGAAAGGTTCCTGCTGACATGGGCGATCAGCCTGGTGTTCGTGGTCGGTGACATCTTCGTCTATGACGCCTATATCGACATGCCCGGGCGCCTGCTCGGCATCGCCACCCTTGCCCTGTTGTTGCTCGGTTTCTCGACCATGCTGGGTGCCGCCTACCAGTTCAGAACCGGTGGCTCGCCGTTGCCGCGGGCGCTCTGGGGTTGCGCCTCGCTGGCGATGGCGCTGCCTGCCATGGCTCTCGGCTACGACGGCCTCGGTTTCATGTTTGAGAACCTGTTCGCCGCCTTGCTGCTGTTCGCGACGGCGATCGAATATTGGAGAGGCCGCGACGAAGCCCCTGCCCTGACGATCGGCATCACCACGCTCTACTCGGCCACCGCCATTTCCTTCATGCTGTGCGCGGGGGTTTTGGCATGGGACGGCAAGCTGGTTCTCGGGCATGCACCAAGCAACTGGGCCGAAGAACTGAGCCTCATCATCGTTATAGCCAGCATGACGGGTATTGGCGCCCTGTCGCTTGCTCTCAATCAGGGGCGTCTGGCCAGGCACCACCGACGCAATGCGCTGACCGATCCCTTGACCGGCTTGCTCAACCGGCGCGCACTGTTCGACATGCACGGCAATGTCCCGGTCGGCGCCTTCACCGCGGTGGTTGTCTTCGACCTCGACAATTTCAAAGCCATCAACGACGAATTCGGCCACGCGGCGGGCGACGAGGTGCTGAAGGTGTTTGCCAGCGAACTCGCCGGCAACCTTCGCCAGACCGACGTTGCCGCACGCATGGGCGGCGAGGAATTCGCACTGGTGTTGAAGCGCACCCTGCCGGAGACGGTCGAGGACGCTGCAGAGCGCATCCGCACCGCCTTCGCGACGCGCCTGATAGAAACCGAGGCGGGATCCCTGAGGTGCACGGTCAGTGCCGGCTTTGCGTTTGGCAGCAAAGAGGGCCTCAGCTTCGACAAGGTGCTCAGCGCCGCCGACAAGGCGCTCTACGACGCCAAGCGCGGCGGCCGCAACCGCGTCACCGCCTCTCCGTTCCGGCGCGCGAGCTGATTCCGAGCCTATGACGCTGGATAGGCGAAAGCGGCTCTAATGCATGTCGCCCAAAAGTGGCCCCGGTTTGGGAGAACGACATGCATGAAACAAGGACCTAAAGCGCGTCGCATGAAGCCGTTCAGATGCGACGCGCTTTAGGCCGCCATGACGATTTCATTGAAGGTATCGAGATCGACATAGAAGACCTTGGTGATCTCCTCGATCAGATCGTCGTATTCGCAGCCCTGTGACCGCAAGATGTTGATGGCGGCGATGATGTCGACGCGTTCGGTAAGCCGCCGCTTCTGATAATCCTCGACGTAACGTTCCATGGCTGTCCCTTAGCCTGTGTGCCCAAACGCGTTTGAACGACAGATCGCAGGAGGGAAGCTAGGAAGCCTTGCTTGCGTGGAACTTGCCCGGCCTTCGCCGCGCCCTCGATCTGCGATAACCAGACTGATACGGAAGCGGCCGACTCACAAAGCCAACAAAAGACTAGCATGCAGCCTCTGGCGCGCCAGAGATGCAGATCGCGAGATGGAAGAAATATTGGACTTGCCAGGGACTTTGGATCGTCAGCCGAAGTTCAATACCGATTCTAGACGGTAAGGAACTTGCGCACATCGGCCCGGTCTAAATCTTCCGCCGGGCCAGTATGGACGATCTGGCCCCTGTCCATGATGTTGACCTCGTCGGCGAGTTCGCGGCAGAAGTCGAGATATTGTTCGACCAGCAGCACCGCAATGCCGGCCTGGTCGCGCAGGTAACGGATGGCACGGCCTATATCCTTGATAATCGATGGCTGGATGCCTTCCGTCGGCTCGTCGAGCACCAACAGCTTCGGCCGCATCACCAGCGCCCGGCCGATAGCCAGTTGCTGCTGCTGGCCACCGGAAAGATCGCCGCCTCGACGGCCGAGCATCTGCTTCAGCACCGGGAACAATTCGAAGACATGCGTCGGCACATTGCGGTCGGCACGCTTCAACGGCGCAAAGCCGGATTCCAGGTTTTCGCGCACCGTTAGCAGGGGAAAGATCTCCCTGCCCTGCGGTACGAATGCGATGCCCGACCGGGCGCGGTCATACGCCGCGCTCCGGTCGAGCGCCTTCCCCTCGAAGGCAACGCTTCCGCTCGTCAGCCGGTGGTGGCCAACGATCGATCTCATCAAACTGGTCTTGCCGACGCCGTTGCGGCCGAGCACGCAGGTGATCTTGCCGGCGCCCGCCTTCAGCGAAACGCCGCGCAGCGCCTGGGCGGCGCCGTAATGGAGCGTGGCGTTTGAAACTTCGAGCATGTCAGCGCCTTCTCCAGAACCGTAGGAAGGCCAGATCGAAGTGATGGAAATGCACCCGCCAGACCATGTTCATCTCCCCAGATAGACTTCGACGACGCGCTCGTCGGCCGAAACGAAATCGAGCGTGCCTTCCGACAGCACCGAGCCCTCGTGCAGGCAAGTGACCTTGACGCCGAGTTCGCGCACGAAATGCATGTCGTGCTCGACGACGATGACCGAATGGTCGCGCGCAATGTCCTTGAGCAGCCGCGCGGTCTCCTCGGTCTCGGCATCGGTCATGCCGGCCACCGGCTCGTCCACCAAAAGCAGCTTTGGATCCTGTGCCAACAGCATGCCGATCTCCAGCCACTGTTTCTGGCCGTGGCTGAGATTGGCCGCCAGCTCATGGCGCTTGTCACCTAGCCGGATGATGCCGAGAATGTCGTCGATCTGCCGCGCCTCGGCCGCCGAGCGGCGATGAAAAAGCGCCGGGAAGATAGAACGCGGTCCCTTCAGCGCCAGCATCAGGTTTTCTTCGATCGTGTGGCTTTCGAAGACCGTCGGCTTCTGGAATTTGCGGCCGATGCCCATCATGGCAATCTCGGCCTCGTCATGCCTGGTCAGATCGACCTGGCCGTCAAAGAACACTTCGCCCTCATCGGGTCGCGTCTTGCCGGTGACGATGTCCATCATCGTCGTCTTGCCGGCGCCGTTGGGCCCGATGATGGCGCGCATCTCCCCCTTTTCGAGCACCAGCGACAGATTGTTGATAGCGCGAAAGCCGTCGAAGGAGACCGAGACGCCGTCGAGATAGAGGATGGTGTTCGACTTGCTCATGGCCCTTACTCCGCCGCCTGCGGTTCGGGCTCGGACCACGACCACTCGCCTGGATTTCTCGCCGGCGAGCGAGCGGGCTTCGAGGTCGCGGACGCCACGGCAACCTCGGTGCCGGCTTCTTCAGCAACCGCGGCTGCGCGCAACGCCTTCGCATTGCCGCGCCAGCTGTCCCACATGCCGATGATGCCCTTCGGCAGAAGCAGCGTGACCGCCACGAACAGGCCGCCCAGCGCAAACAGCCACAATTCCGGCAGCACGCCGGTGAACCAGGATTTGCCTGCGTTGACCAGCAGCGCACCGATGATCGGCCCGACGATTGTGCCGCGCCCGCCGACGGCCGCCCAGATCACCACCTCGATCGAATTGGACGGCTCGAACTCGCCGGGATTGATGATGCCGACCTGCGGCACATAGAGCGCGCCGGCAATGCCGGCCATCACGGCCGAGACGGTGAAGGCGAACAGTTTTACGTTCTCCGCTCGCCAGCCCAGGAAGCGGGTGCGGCTCTCGGCATCGCGCACAGCCATCAGCAGCTTGCCGTATTTGGAGCCGACGATCGCCCAGGTGATGAACACGGCGAACGCCAGCATCACCGCGCTTGCGGCGAACAGCGCCGAACGGGTCGCATCGGCCTGCACGTTGAAGCCCAGAATATCCTTGAAATCGGTCAGGCCGTTGTTGCCGCCGAAACCCATGTCGTTGCGGAAGAAGGCGAGCAGCAGCGCATAGGTCATCGCCTGGGTGATGATCGAGAGGTAGACGCCGGTGACACGGCTGCGGAAGGCGAACCAGCCGAAGACGAAAGCGAGCAGGCCGGGCACGGCGAGCACCATGATCGCGGCAAACCAGAAATGGTCGAAGCCGTACCAGAACCAGGGCAATTCCTTGTAGTTCAGGAACACCATGAAGTCCGGCAGGATCGGGTTGCCATAGACGCCGCGCGAGCCGATCTGGCGCATCAGGTACATGCCCATCGCATAGCCGCCGAGCGCGAAGAAGGCGCCATGGCCGAGCGAAAGGATGCCGCAATAGCCCCAGACCAGGTCGAGCGCGAGCGCCAGCAGCGCATAGCAGAGGTACTTGCCGGTCAGCGCCACGATATAGGCCGGGACATAGAAGGCGCTGGTCGGCGATACCGCAAGATTGAGCAGCGGCACGATGATGGCCACCCCCAGCAAGATGAAGATGGTGATGGCGATGCGGCGGTCCGCGCCCGCGGCGAAGAAGCGTCCCGTGATCATGCTTCCACCGCCCTGCCCTTGAGCGCGAACAGGCCGCGCGGGCGCTTCTGGATGAACAGGATGATCAGCACCAGCACGACGATCTTGCCGAGCACGGCACCGGCATACGGCTCAAGGAACTTGTTTACGATGCCGAGCGAAAAGGCGCCGACCAGCGTGCCCCAGAGATTGCCGACGCCGCCGAAGACCACGACCATGAAGCTGTCGATGATGTAGCCGCGGCCGAGATTGGGCGAGACATTGTCGATCTGGCTGAGCGCGACACCGGCAATGCCGGCAATGCCGGATCCGAGCGCGAAGGTCAGCGCGTCGACCCATGGCGTCCTGATGCCCATCGACGCCGCCATGCGGCGGTTGGCGGTGACGGCGCGCATCTGCAGCCCCCATGGCGTGCGCTTCATGACGTAGAGCAGCACGCCGAAGACGGTGAGCGCAAAGACCAGGATCCAGAGCCGGTTCCAGGTGATCGCCAGTTGTCCGACGTCGAACGAACCCGACATCCAGGAAGGATTGCCGACTTCCTGGTTGGTCGGCCCGAAGATCGAGCGCACCGCCTGCTGCAGGATCAGCGAGACGCCCCAGGTTGCCAGCAGCGTCTCCAGCGGCCGGCCATAGAGGAAACGGATGACGCCGCGCTCGATGGCCAAGCCGACGAGGGCGGCGACCAGAAAAGCAAGCGGCAGCGCGATCACCAGTGACCAGTCGAACAGGCCGGGAAAGGACGTCCGTATCACCTGCTGGACGACGAAGGTGGTGTAGGCACCGAGCATCACCATCTCGCCATGCGCCATGTTGATGACGCCCATGACGCCGAAGGTGATGGCGAGCCCGATCGCCGCGAGCAGCAGCACCGAGCCCAGCGAGATGCCGTACCAGATGTTTTGGCCGGCATCCCAAAGCGCCAATGTCGAATTGATATTGGCGATCGCGGCCGTCGCGGCTTCCTTGACCGCTCCGGAGGCATTGGCCTCGACCGAGGTGAGCAGTGAAACCGCGTCACGATCGCCGCGCGAGCCGATCAGGGCGATTGCGGCGAGCTTGTCTGCATCGGGCTTGTCTGAAACCAGTATGGAAGCGGCGCGCGCCTGTTCGAGCAGAGCCTTGACGCTCGCCACGCCTTCACTGGCGATCGCCGCGTCGAGCGGCTCGATATTGGCAGCGTCCGGTGTCTTGAACATAGTGTCGGCTGCGGCGATGCGGACAGTCGGATCCTTGGAGCCGAGCGTCAACGTGCCCAATGCATCACGGATGGCGCGGCGCAAGGTGTTGTTGACAGTGATCTTGGTTATGTCGTCCGCGGAGGCCTCGCCAGCTGCCTCACCGCTTAGCGGGTCAAAAAGCTGGACGCTTTCATCGCCTTCCTTGCCGACAAACACCATCGAGTCGGCCGTGCGAATGTAAAGATTGCCGTCAGCCAATGCAGCAAGCGCCCGTTCGACAGCGGGATCCCCTGTGGCGGTCAATTCGTGAACGACGGCTCCCGTCTCGGAAAAATCCGTTGCCGTAGCGAACTTGGCGATGATGCCACGCAGGTCGGCTTCCGCCGCGCCCGAAGACGACAGCGTCGCCAACAGGAACAGCAGCGTCAGGCCAATCGTGCGGAGCAGACTCATCGGCTTCAGGCGACCCTTGGAGGTTGAATTGGGCGTCCGGACGGTGGAGGAAACCGTCCGGACGCGCGCGGTCTTGGGCATGGACCTGAAGGTCCAGCCCGGGGAGGATCAGTTCGTTCCCTTGCCGCCACACTTGCCGGTGGCAACGTTGAAGTTGCCGCAGGACAAAGGCTTGCGCCAATCCGAGATCAGGTCCTTGGAGTCCGGCAGGTAGTCGGACCATTCATCGCCCATCACCAGGCCCGGTGTCTTCGAAACCGTCTCGAACTGGCCATTGGCCTGGATTTCACCGATCAGAACCGGCTTGGTAATGTGGTGGTTCGGCATCATCGTCGAATAGCCGCCGGTCAGGTTCGGCACCGAAACGCCGATCATGGCATCGATGACCTTGTCCGGATCGGTGGTGCCGGCCTTCTGGACCGCCTTCACCCACATGTTGAATCCGATATAGTGGGCTTCCATCGGGTCGTTGGTGGTGCGCTTGTTGTTCTTGATGAACTTGTGCCAGTCGGCGATGAACTTCTTGTTTTCGGGCGTGTTGACGCTCTCGAAATAGTTCCAGGCGGCGAGATGTCCGACCAGCGGCTTGGTGTCGAGACCAGCGAGCTCTTCCTCACCGACCGAGAAGGCCATGACCGGGATGTCCTCGGCCTTGATGCCCTGGTTGCCGAGTTCCTTGTAGAACGGCACATTGGCGTCGCCATTAACGGTCGAGACGACGGCGGTCTTCTTGCCGGCAGAACCGAACTTCTTGATCGCCGAGACTTCAGTCTGCCAGTCGGAGAAGCCGAACGGCGTGTAGTTGGTCATGATGTCCTCGGCCGCGACGCCTTTGGACTTCAGGTAGGCTTCTAGGATCTTGTTGGTCGTGCGCGGATAGACGTAGTCGGTGCCTTCAAGCACCCAACGCTTCACCGAGCCACCGTCCGCGCTCATCAGATAGTCGACCGCCGGAATGGCCTGCTGGTTCGGAGCCGCACCGGTGTAGAACACGTTGCGCTCGCTTTCCTCGCCCTCATACTGGACGGGATAGAACAGGATGTTGTCGAGTTCGGAGAACACCGGCAGCACCGACTTGCGCGACACCGAGGTCCAGCAGCCGAACACCGCCGCGACCTTGTCCTTCGAAATCAGCTCGCGTGCCTTTTCGGCGAACAGCGGCCAGTTGGAAGCCGGATCGACGACGACGGCCTCAAGCTTCTTGCCGAGCAGGCCGCCCTTGGCGTTCTGCTGCTCGATGAGCATCAGCATGGCGTCCTTCAGCGTCGTCTCCGAAATCGCCATGGTCCCCGACAGCGAATGGAGAATGCCAACCTTGATCGTGTCCTCAGCCGCCTTGGCGGGTACGGACATCAACAGGCCGGCGGCGATCACGCTTGCCGAAAACATTTTTGTTATTGTAGAGAAACTACCCCTCATACCGAAGACTCCCAAGCTGGTTGATTGCACCGCAACAATACAATGCAACCCCCATGCCAACCGCTGCCGGGATATTGAAAAACGGCAAATAGTTAAACATTATCAGGCATTTATTATATTAGATTGAGCGAACAAAAGAGAGCCGGTTAAAAATCGGTTGAGAGAAATTTGCGCAACGCACACGGCATTTGCCTAATTTTCGCCCAATTTCACAAGATGCCTAGATTTTGACCTACGAGCCCATGCCGCGGACGACAAATGTTGCGGCACAGCGCAAAAATAGGGCAAGCTCGCCGCTCAACCGAGCGACGTCATGGCATCCCTGATTTCACGCATTTTTATCAGCACAGTGCTTCTGGCGGCGGCGACCGGCGCCGCACGGGCCGATTTCAGCGACGGCAAGATGCCTGACGGCACCTATCACTGTGAAGTCTACCTGCTCGGCATGTTCCTCGACCTTGGAGACATCACGATCAAGGGGAACGTCTATAGCGGCCCTGTAACCTTCGGAACCGCCCAGCAGGCTTACAACTATCAGATGAACGCAAACGGCGAGATCTCCTGGCTGGGACCGCTCGGTGGCTACACCGCCGGCGGCAACTCGCTGTCGATGACCCAGGCAACGCTGGATGGCCAGAGCCCCCCCTCCTTCGACATCATCATGAAGCAACCCGACGGCGCCTTCACCGCCTCGACCTGCACCAGGAACTGAACGCAAAAAAGGCGCGGAACCATGTCAGGTTCCGCGCCAGCAGGCAGTCGGGAGGTCAGATGGTCTTGGCCGACATCTGCGCGGCGATGTAGTCGGCCTGGCGGATCGCCAGCGACACGATGGTCAAGGTCGGGTTTTCAGCGGCACCCGTCGTGAACTGGCTGCCATCCGACACGAACAGGTTCTTGATGTCGTGCGTCTGGCCATGGTTGTTGACGACGCCGTCCTCCGCCTTCTCGCTCATCCTGTTGGTGCCGAGATTGTGGGTCGAGGGATAGGGCGGCGTCGGGAAGGTTCGGGTAGCGCCGACCGCGTCGTAAAGCGCCGAGGCCTGCTTGTAGGCATGGTTGCGCATCGCCGTGTCGTTCGGATGGTCATCGAAATGCACATCGGCGATCGGCATGCCGTGCTCGTCCTTCTCGTCGGCATGCAGCGTGATGCGGTTCTCCTCGCGCGGCATGTCCTCGCCGACGATCCACAGGCCGGCCATGTGGTCGTAGTGGTCGAGCGCGGTGGTGAAGGAGCGTCCCCAACCGCCCGGATCGAGGAAGGCGGCCATGAACGGCAGGCCGAGCGACAGCGTCTCGAACTCATAGCCGCCAACAAAGCCGCGCGACGGATCATGCCGCGCCTCGTCGCGGATGATGCCGGCCATGGTGGTGCCGCGATACATGTGCACCGGTCTGTCGAAGATGGCGTAGACCGATCCGGTGGTGTGGCGCATGTAGTTCTTGCCCACCTGCCCCGACGAATTCGCGAGGCCATGCGGGAACTTGGCTGATTGCGAATTGAGCAGCAGGCGCGGACTCTCGATCGAATTGCCAGCCACCGCGACGATGCGGGCCTTCTGCTCCTGCAGCTTGCCGTCCTTGTCGGCATAGACGACGCCGGTCACCTTGCCGCTGGCGTCGTGGTTGATCTTGATCACCATGGCGTTCGGCCGGACTTCGAGATGGCCTGTCGCCTCGCCCTTGGGAATCTCGGTGTAGAGCGTCGACCATTTGGCGCCCCATTTGCAGCCCTGGAAGCAGAAGCCGGTCTGCTGGCAGGAATTGCGATCGTCGCGCTCGACCGAATTGATGGCCATGTTGCCGGTGTGGCATTCCTTGTAGCCGAGCTTGTCGGCGCCGGCCTTCAACACCTTGAAATTGTTGTTACCCGGCAGGCGCGGCCAGTCATTGGTGCCGGTCACGCCCATCTTGGCTTCCGCCTTTGCGTAATAGGGCTCCATTTCGGCAAGTGTCACTGGCCAGTCGAGAAGGTTTGCGCCCTTCACCTTACCGTAGGTGGTTGCCGCCTTGAACTCGTGCTCCTGGAAACGCAGCGAAGCGCCGGCCCAGTGCGTGGTCGAGCCGCCAACCGACTTGACGATCCAGGCCGGCAGATTCGGGAAATCCTTGGCGACCCGCCAGTCGCCGGATGTGGTGCGCTTGTCCTTCCAGGCGAGCTGGGCGAACGAATCCCACTCGTCATTGATGAAGTCCTCATATTCGTGGCGGGCGCCCGCCTCGAGTATGACGACGTCTATACCCTTCTGCGCCAGTTCGTTGCCGAGCGTGCCGCCGCCGGCACCGGAGCCGATGATGACGACCACGCCATCGTTCTTGAGATCAAATTGTGCTGCCATGGTTTCCTCCCATGAGATCGGTCAAAAAGCGGTTGCGGACAGAGCGGCTCAGAGCCACTCGATGTCGTTGAAACCGCGCGCGATGTAGCCGCCCTTGGAATAGGACTCGCCCTCGTAACCGAAGATCGGCCACACCTCTTTCTGGTTGTAGAGGCTGACGACGAGGCCGCCGCGCACCGCCTGGAAGAAAGGCGTCTTCTCGATCTCGGTGAGCAACGCCACACGCTGCTCTTCCCAGCCGAGCCCGCGATAACCACTCTTGCCGGCCTTCTTGTCGAGTTCGGCAATGCCCTTCTCGATCAGCTCCTTGTGGGCAGGATCCTTGGCGGCTGTCTCGTCATGGCTTTTGACGGCGATGGCGTAATATTTGTCCGGCACCTGGTCGTGCGGATAGATGTCGCGCGCCAGTTGGATCAGCGTCGCCATCGTCTCAGGCTTCAGCGCCGAGGTCTCCAGCCCCCAGGCGTGCTCTGGGCTGATGATGGCGCTGCCCGAAATGACGAGCAATGCGCCCGCTCCACCACGTTTGAGAAGCTCGCGCCGTGACAGGCCGGGCTTCCTCTCATAGATCGTGACCATTTGTTCCTCCCTGCTTGCTGTTCGCACCCTTGGGGTGCCGTTGCTGGCGCCGCGCTGGTCCGCGCGGCCGGTTGTCCCCTATTGAAAACGTCCCCCACGCTGCAGAACCTCGATCTTGTAGCCGTCAGGATCCTCGATGAAGAAAAAGCGGGCGATGAGCGAACCGTCGCGGTTGAACTCGACGATCTTCTTCGGATTGAGGCCGAGCGCGCCGAGGCGATCGTGTTCGCTGTCGAGATCGGCGACCGAGACCGCGAGGTGGCCATAGCCGTCGCCAAGCGCATAAGGCTCCTGCCGGCCCTTGTTGACGGTCAACTCGACTTCGAAAGGTGTGTCGGCATTGCTGAGATAGATCAGCGTAAAAGTCTCGAAATCCAGCCTTTGGGCGATCTCCAGGCTGAACGCCTTGCTGTAGAAATCGATGGACCGGGCCTCGTCGAGAACCCGGATCATGGTGTGGATCGCCTTCGCCAAATCAAACTCCGCAGGCCTCGCGCTATGGAGGATGATTATGCGCGCCAGCGAAGAAAGGTGGTGGCAGCCGATTACCACGTATAAGATTGGGAATGGGTAGTGTCCCATCTAAGGACGAAAGTCCGATTGCCGTAGTCGACGGTCCGGTCGAAAATGAAATCGCAGGCAGTGATCAAAAGGCGCCGATGGCCCCGTCGACGCTCAAGACCAACAAAAACGGGAGGTTACGATGTGCAGAGTGTTTGCCGCACAGGATCCGGAAGGCTATCGCCAGATCAACCGGTCGATTCGCATCGATGGACATTCGACCAGCATCCAGCTCGAGGCGACGTTCTGGGCCTTGCTTGACGAAATCGCCGAAAGCCAGAACCTGACGACGCCGAAATTCATCTCGAAGCTTTACGACGAAGCCATCGAGATCAATGGCGAGATTCCCAATTTCGCCTCCATGCTGCGCACCACCTGCGCGCTCTATCTGCGCGGCCACCGACCCAGCATGGACGAGCGGATGGCGCTGAAGCAGGAAGCCGCCTAGAGCAATTCCGGGAAAAGTGTGAGCGGTTTTCCCTAGGGAATTGCGTAAAACAAAGAGATAGAGCGGTTTGCCGTCTCCGTGAAACGGTGAAACGCTCTAGCGCCCTTCCGCCGCGATTTCGAGTGCCAGTCGGCTCATATCGGTGAAAAGCGCCTGGCGTTCGGAATAATCGGCCTGTTCGCCGGTAACCAGACTGTCGACGACGGTCAGCAGCGACAGGGCCCTCGCGCCGAAATGTGCCGCTATGCGGTAGAGCGCACTGGTTTCCATATCCACGGCCAGGGCTCCGAGCGCCCTTGCTTCGGCGTAGCGAGCGCGCGCCTCAGGATGGTAGAATATGTCGGTGCAGACTGTCAGGCCGGCGTGGTGGTCGATGCCGAGTTCGGCTGCCTTGGCCAATGCACAAGCGAGCAGGCCCGGATCCGGGCCGGCATCGGCTTGGTAAAGGCCAAAGACCTGACCGCTGTCGGTGTTTTCCGGCCGTGCCGATTGCGAGATCACCAGGCTGCGCAGCTTGGCCTCGGCGCTCAGGCCGCCGCAGGTACCGGTTCGGATCAATGTTCGGGCGCCATAATAGTCAAGCAATTCATGAGCATAGATCAGGAACGATGAAACACCGATGCCCGTCGCCTGAATGCTGATGGGCTGACCGCGATAAAGGCCGGTAAAGCCGAGCGCGCCGCGCCGGCGATTGACGCAGCGTGGCGCCTCCAGAAATGTCCGCGCCATCCATTCGGCGCGCTGCGGGTCACCCGGCAACAGCACCGTATCGGCGTAGTCACCCTTGGCTGCTTCGATATGTGGCGTCAACCGCTGCTCCCCCAAGCCCGCTTGCCGTTTCACCCGCAATCATGGCGTTGTCGGGGCGCTGCGCAAGGCGGACCATCGAAGAAAGCTAAATTAGGACTCCAGCATATCCTTGACGATCGTCGCCAATTGCTTGAGCGAAAACGGCTTCGGCAGGAAGCCGAAATGCGCGTCGGCCGGCAGGTTCCTGGCGAAGGCATCCTCGGCATAGCCGGAGACGAACACGAACTTGATATCCGGCTGGCGCTTGCGCAACTCGCCAAGCAGGGTCGGCCCGTCCATCTCCGGCATGACCACGTCCGAAACGACGATGTCGACCTTGCCGCCCAGGGCTTCGAAGACTTCCAGCGCCTCGACGCCCGAGGACGCCTCATGCACCGTATAGCCACGCGAGGTCAGCGCCCGCATGCCACCCATGCGCACGGCATCCTCGTCCTCGACCAGCAGCACCGTGGCTGACCCCGACAGGTCCTTGGTGCTGTCGACCGGTTTGACCGGCACAGCGCTCGGCGCGTCCCCGGGTTCA
This sequence comes from Mesorhizobium sp. CNPSo 4671, assembly GCF_057784245.1. Taxonomy (NCBI): domain Bacteria; kingdom Pseudomonadati; phylum Pseudomonadota; class Alphaproteobacteria; order Hyphomicrobiales; family Phyllobacteriaceae; genus Mesorhizobium; species Mesorhizobium sp. CNPSo 4671. Next base: position 290,067 of record NZ_JBWLUW010000006.1, read on the forward strand.
GCCGCCTTCTTCGCTTCCGGGATGTGACGCGGCAGGAAGATGCGGAAGGTCGATCCCTTGCCGACTTCGGAATCGCAGAAAATGAAGCCGCCGGTCTGCTTGATGATGCCGTAGACCATGGACAGGCCAAGGCCCGTGCCCTTGCCGACCTCCTTGGTGGTGAAGAAGGGCTCGAAGATCTTCTTCAGCACGTCAGGCGCGATGCCGCTGCCGGTGTCCTCGACCTCGACCACGACATAGTCGGCCACGGCGAGTTCGCGATAGGGGAAGGTCTTGCACTCCTCGGCGGTGACGTTGCGGGTGCGCACGGTAAGATCGCCGCCGGCAGGCATCGCGTCGCGCGCATTGACCGCCAGATTGACCACCACCTGCTCGAACTGGCCGATATCGACCTTGACCGGCCACAGGTCGCGGCCGTGATCGATCTTCAGCTTGATGTCGTTGCCGACCAGGCGGGCAAGCAGCATCCTGAGATCGGCGAGCACGTCGGTGAGGTTCAGCACTTCCGGCCGCAGCGTCTGCTTGCGCGAGAAGGCCAGCAACTGCCTGACCAGCGAAGCCGCGCGATTGGCATTCTGTTTTATGTTCATGATGTCGGGGAAGGACGGATCCGACGGCCGATGATTGGTCAACAAAAGGTCCGACGCCATGATGATGGCGGTCAGCACATTGTTGAAGTCGTGGGCGATGCCGCCGGCGAGCTGGCCGACCGCCTGCATCTTCTGGCTTTGCGCCATCTGCCCTTCGAGCGCCTTCTGCTCGGTCGTCTCGACGGCGTAGACGATGGCCGATTCCTCGGCGCCCTCGCCGCCGGTGCCGTCGGCGACGGCGTTGACGTAGAAACGGATGTGCCGGTCTTCGTTGCCGGGCAGCACGGTGTCGATCGGCTCGATGTCGGCCTGCCGCTGCCGGGCTTTCTCGAATGCCGCGGCAAAGGCCGGCCGCTCGCGCTCATGGATCACCGTGTCGAGCCGCACGCGGCGATCCACGGCGTCCCGGTCGACGACCGAGGCAAACAGCGACAGGAAGGGCGCGTTGGTGCGCAGGATGCGCCCGCTGGCATCGACGCCCGCGATCGCCATCGGCGTCGAATTGAAGAAGCGGGTGAAGCGCACTTCCGAAGCGCGCAGATCGGCCGACGCATCCTCGCCCTGCGTGCGGTTGAGCACGATCGTGCGCGTCGGGCCGCCGATACCTTCTCGGCTGGCCGAAACGCGATGCATGAAGCGCACTGGCAACGCTTGCCCCGACATCGTCGTCAGGTCGAGATCGATGACCGCGTTGCGCGTTGTGCCGGGGTCGGCCTTTACCGAGCGTACCAGCGCCATGCCGTCGCCGGCAACGATATCCGGCAAGGTCACGGCGCCGGGCGTGAAGCTGGCGAGATCGATGCCCAGCCATTCCGCGAGCGTGGCGTTGATGTAGGTGACGCGGCCGTCCTGGTCGGCTGAAAAGAAGCCGGCCGGAGCGTGGTCGAGGTGATCGATGGCTTTCTGCAGATCGAGGAAGAAACGTTCCTGCTCGGCCCGTTCCTGCGAAATGTCGGCGAGTTGCCAGGCCAGCATCGGCAAGCGCTGGCCCGGAACGCTGAAGGTGCGGGCGCGCGCCCTGTACCAGCGGGCGCCCGGTTCGGCGCCGGGCCGGATCGATTGCGCCAGCCGGAACTCACCGTCGCCCGGCTGGCCGTCACGCAGGCCGGAGGCCAGCCGGTAAATGGTCACCGAGGCCTCGGGAACATCCGAAAGCAGCCCCTCGACCGTCTTGAGGTCGGCGGCCGAGGACGCCCCGGTCATGTCGGCATAGGCCCGGTTGGCGTAGACGACGCGGCCCTTGGTGTCGGTGACGAGCAGGCCTTGCGCCATCGAATCGACGAACGCCTTGGACAGTTCATCGCCGGTCGAGCGCGGCGTGACCTGGACGAAGCCGATCGCGGTCGCGAACAGGAAGCCGACGCCGATCATCGCCAGCACGCCGAGCATGCCAAGCAGGAAGGGATCGCCGAGGCGCTCGCGGAACAGGCCGAAGACGATTGCCGCGCCCGTCAGAACGACGATGAAGATGATGAGCCGGGTGACCGCGCCCGGTCGCGTGTTCTGGTCGACGATCGGTACCGGATAGAAATCGCCGCGCGCTTCCTTGGCCATATGCCCCCTGCTCGTGAAGTCCGATGTTCCGACGCCCGCCCCTAATGCATGTCGCCCAAAAGTGACTTCGATTTTGGGAAAACGACATGCATGAAAACAAGGACCTGAAGCGCGTCGCATGAATCGGCTTCGGCGCGACGCGCTTTAGCCGGTTGAATCACATTCTCCCAGTCCGGAAAAGGCCCGGGCGGCAAATGTCAGATAAAAATGATGCCGGCCGTGTTTCAAGCTGTTCACGATGCGTGAAAGGCAACTTGCGGTGGCCAGCCGCAACGGTCTAGTGTCGCGTCACTTTCCAAACCGATCAGGGGAAACCAATGCAGTGGCTGGATAGCGTGGCGGGCCCTGGTTATGCGGCGGCACTCCTGTGGACCTTCGCGGCGCTGATCCTGCTGGTCATCGTGCTCGTCATCATCAGGCTCGTGCGCAACCTGACATTCGGCACGTTTGTCGCGGGTGGCCGGAACCGCAAGACCCGGCTCGCCGTCATGGACGCCACTGCCGTCGACAGCCATCGCCGGCTGGTGCTGGTGCGCCGCGACGACATCGAGCATCTGCTTCTCATCGGCGGCCCGACCGACGTCGTCGTCGAACGCGACATCCGCCTTGCCGCGCCACGCCGTCCGGCGCTGACCGGAGATGGCGGCCTGCAGCCTGTACCGACCACCGCGGCCCCGGCGGCAAAACCGCGGCCGCCTCAGCCCGCTCCCGCACCGGCACGACCGGCACCGCAGCCGGTGACCGCGGCGGCGCCTGCCCGCCCGCGCCCGGCAGCGCCGCCACCGGCCCCTGCGCCCGCACCGAAACCGGTGGCGCACACCTATCAGTCGGCCAACGTCACGCCGCTGCCTGCCTACGGCTCCGCCAACGCCAACGCCATCAGGCACGCGCCACCGCCGCCACGGCAGGAGAGCATCGACGACGCGCTGATGAAGGACCTGGAGGTTTCGCTCGATCAGCCGCGCTCTGGCGGCCCGATCGGTAAACCGGCAGCCAAGGCACCGCAGTCGCTGGACGATGAAATGACCAAGCTTCTGGGCGAACTTTCAAGCCAGAAGAGATGATTGGCGCGCCTGCGCCGCCCCGCCAGTCGGCGACCTGCCCGCCCGAGGTTTGAGTATACCTCAGCGTGATGCAACGAATCTGCCATCAAAAATGGCCGGAAAAACCGGCCATTTTTGATAATAATCTCACTGCAACTGCCCTGAGACACAGCCCAGAAGCAATGCGTCAGTCGTCGCGATAGACTTTTTCGCGGCGCTCGTGCCGTTCCTGCGCTTCGATCGACAAGGTGGCGATCGGGCGGGCGTCGAGCCGCTTCAGCGCGATAGGCTCGCCGGTTTCCTCGCAATAGCCGTAAGTGCCTTCATCGATGCGCTGCAGCGCCGAATCGATCTTTGAGATGAGCTTTCGCTGGCGGTCGCGGGCCCTGAGCTCGATGGCGCGGTCCGTTTCCGAAGAGGCGCGGTCGGCGAGGTCAGGGTGGTTGGCGTTTTCCTGCTGCAGGATTTCGAGAGTTTCGCGCGCTTCGCGCAGTATGTCGTTTTTCCAGGTGACGAGCTTTAGGCGGAAGTAGGATTTCTGCCGTTCGTTCATGAACGGCTCGTCTTCGGAGGGTACGTAATCGGCGGTAACGATGTCGTTCATTCGACTCACCCAAACTGCCCCAAATTTGGCGCCTATATATTCGCCACCAGACGCCTGCACAAGCGCAATCGGCCACCGACTCACGCAATTGTTAAAGTGCCCGGGCGGCGCCCGTTGGAGCGGGATGCCTCTGATTCGATGGAGAAAGTGCCACGACCCTTTGCCAACTTGTCCCGTGCGTGATTCATTGCGCGGGAGAAACAAGGGCCATTGTGCGCCGCGCCCTTCTCGTGGCTAATCCCGCTGCGGCTTCGGCTTCGGCATCCTCGGAGGTTGGGTGAGCAGGCTCTATCTGTTGCGACACGCCAAGGCTGGCTGGGCGCTGCCCGGCATGCGCGATTTCGATCGACCGCTTGACGCATCCGGTCGCGCCGATGCCGAGATGATGGGCGCAGCCATGCGCTCACGCGGCTATGTCCCCGACCTGACATTGTGCTCCAACGCCAAGCGCGCCAAGGAAACGCTCGAAGGCCTGGCCAGCCAGACCGATACCGGCAAGGTGCTGTTTTTCGACACGCTCTACAGCGAAGACGCGGCCGGTTATCTCCGTCTTATCCGGGAGCATGGCGGGCCGGGTTCACTGCTGGTCATCGGCCACAACCCGATGACGGAGGATCTTGCCATGGCGGTTTCGGGCGACGGCGACGAGACGGCACGTGCCACACTTAATCATGGCTTCCCGACCTCGGGCCTGGCGGTCGTGCGTTTCCTGGACGATTTGGCGAAAGCCGCCCAGGAAGCGGGTTATCTCGAAGCGTTTCTGACACCGGCCGATCTTTGATACCGGTTCCGGCGCCATTTCAAAGCCGGGTTTCAACGCCTATATCGGACGGACCGAAGCCCGAGAGATCACATTTTGGCATCATCGCTGACCACCTTCACCGACGAGGCAAGAATTGCCCTCGATACGCTGTCGGGACGCGCCACCGGGCTTTTTTCTCCGTCGCTGCGATTGGGCGTTACAGGCCTTTCGCGCGCGGGCAAGACGGTGTTCATCTCAGCGCTGGTCCACAATCTGATCCATGGCGGGCGCCTGCCGCTGTTCGAGGCGCAGAAATCCGGGCGCATCTCGCGCGCCTTCCTGGAAGAGCAGCCTGACGACGCCGTGCCGCGTTTCCAGTACGAGGACCACATCGCCGCCTTGGTCAACGACCGCGCCTGGCCCGATTCGACGCGCGCCATCTCGGAACTGCGGTTGACCATCGAATATGAATCGGCCTCCGGCTGGAGCCGCATGTTCTCGTCAGGCAAGTTGTCGGTCGACATCGTCGACTACCCCGGCGAATGGCTGCTCGACCTGCCGCTGCTCGGCAAATCCTTCGCCGATTTTTCCCGCGAGGCCATTGAGATGGCCGCTCTGCCGGTGCGCGAGGACCTTTCGCGGGCCTGGCGGGCGATTTCGGCGGAAATCGACCCGAATGCCGATGCCGACGAGATGACGGCACGCCGCCTGGCCGAAAGCTTCGCCGCCTATCTCAAGGCCTGCAAGCTCGACGAACGCGCGCTTTCGACCTTGCCGCCCGGCCGTTTCCTGATGCCTGGCGATCTCGAGGGCTCCCCCGCGCTGACCTTCGCGCCGCTGGCCGGCCTCGACAGGCGTCCGCGCCCAGGGTCGCTGCACGCCATGATGGAGAGGCGCTACGAGGCCTACAAGACGCATGTCGTCAAACCCTTCTTCCGCGAACACATCACCCGCCTGGACCGCCAGATCGTGCTGATCGATGCCATGCAGGCGCTGAACGCCGGCCCTGGCGCCATGGCCGACCTCGAGCGCGCCGTGACCGAGATCCTCAGCTGTTTCCGCCCCGGCCGGGGCAGCTTCCTCACCGACCTGTTTTCGCGGCGCATCGACCGCATCCTGGTCGCCGCGACCAAGGCCGACCACCTGCACCACGAAAGCCATGACCGGTTGCAGGCGATCGTGCGGCGGCTGGCAGACCGTGCCGTGGCGCGGGCGAATTTCACCGGCGCCGACGTCGACGTGGTCGCCATGGCGGCGGTACGCGCGACCCGCGAAGGCACGGTCAAGCAGAGCCGCGAGACATTGCCTGTCATCATCGGCACGCCGATCGCCGGCGAGACGATCAACGACGAAACCTTCGATGGAAAGACCGAAACGGCTATATTTCCCGGCGACTTACCGGAAAAGATTGATGCGGTGTTCGACATCTCCGGACCCGACCACAGGCAGGATTCGACGGACCCGGCAATCCGCTTTGTCCGGTTCCGTCCGCCAAAACTCGAACGCACGGCCGAAGGCGTCACGCTGTCCTTGCCGCATATCAGGCTCGACCGTGCCCTGCAGTTCCTGATCGGAGACCATCTGGCATGATCGCGCCCCGCAAACCGGCGGCCTTCCGCATCGAGCCGGAAGCCGCGTCAACACCAGAGGCGCCAAAGGCGCGCCAGACCGAGCTCTCGCGCAAACCCCGTGTGATGAAGGCCGATGTCACGCTGGTCATACCGGCGGAGCTCGACGTTTTCGAGGAGCCCGACATCGTAGCCGCAGAACCGCCGCCGGCAATCGCCCCCAGGAAGCGCTCGCTATTCGGCAGCATCTTCTTCGGCGCCCTTGGCGTGCTGGTTTCGCTGGCCATCGGCCTGTGGACCGACCAGCTGATCCGCGACCTCTTCACCCGCGCCGAATGGCTTGGCTGGCTGGCTGCCGGCATGGCCGCGATCGCATTGCTGGCGCTTCTGGTGATCCTGATCCGCGAATTCCTGGCGATTGCCCGGCTGGCCGAGGTCGAAAAACTGCAAAAACGTGCGCGCGACGCCATCGCGCGCGACGATCCCAAGGCGGCACGATCGGTGGTCGACGAGCTTTCGGCTTTCGTCGCCGGCAAGCCGGAAACCGCGGCCGGCCGGCGCGCTTTGGCCGAACTGCGCGGCGAAATCATCGACGGCGGCAATCTGGTGCGCCTGGCCGAAGCGGAAATTCTCGGCCCCCTCGATGCCAGGGCCAAGGTGATGATTCTCGAGGCCGCCAAACGCGTCTCGCTGGTAACGGCGGTGAGCCCGCGTGCGCTCGTCGATGTCGCCTATGTCGTGTTCGAGGCCGGACGCCTCATTCGCCGTCTCTCGGAACTCTATGGCGGACGCCCGGGAACGCTGGGTTTCTTCCGCCTGGCGCGCAGCGTGCTGGCGCATCTGGCGGTCACCGGTTCCATCGCCGTCGGCGACAGTTTCGTCCAGCAGATCGTCGGACACGGCCTGGCGGCAAGGCTATCGGCAAAACTTGGCGAGGGCGTCGTCAACGGCATGATGACGGCGCGCATCGGCATCGCGGCGATGGAAACGGCGCGCCCCCTGCCCTTCAGCGCCGCGAAGCGCCCGGGACTGGGCGATTTCCTCTCGGCATTGACGTCGTTTGCCGCGAAGAAGGACACCGAAACGGCCGGCCCGGGCAATTAGCGTTTTACGCTTCCAGACAGTGAACGGATTGCGGTTTCAAGGCCCTGCAGTGACGAAGCATTAACCAATCTTCTTCATGGTCGAAGAGGTTCCAAACAGCCTCTTTGTTGCCGGGTGTCGTCGATGAAAAGCGTAATTCTGTCCAGCGTCCTGCCCCTGGCCGTTGCGATCACAGCGGTCGTCGGTGTCGCCTCGGGAGCTTCCGCTACAGAGCCGGACAAGCAATTCTTCCAGTCGGCCGAAGGCAAATGGGTTGGCCCGGGCGAAATCGTCGCCGGCAAGTACAAGGGCACGAAATTCAACTGCAGTTTCACCGGCTCGACGCCGGACGGCAAGATGGGCATGACGCTCGACGGCGGCTGCCGGGTCGGCATGTTCACCCAGCCGATGTCGGCCAAGATCGAGCGCAAGGGCCGCGACTACAAAGGTTCCTTCATGGGTGGCGCGGACGGCGCAGGCCTCGATATCATCGGCGGCAACGTCGTCGATGCCCGCAAAGTGGTCTTCACCATAAACCGCAACCAGTTGCGCGGCGTCATGCAGGCCCGTATTCCCGACGACAATTCGATGACCGTGACGGTTGCCGTGCGTGTCCAGGACCAGCTGGTGCCGGTCATCGGCATGAGCTTGAAGCGCGTCGATGCCGTCGAAGTCGGCTCCATCACGCCGAACTGAGCGGCTGTCGCGCCCTATCCCGTTTTACGCAATTCCCAAGGGAAAGCGCTATGCGCTTTTCCCGCGAAAACCGTTTGACACTTTTCCTGGAATTGCTCGAACGCATCCCCAAAAGCAAAGAGGCGGCAGCCCATCGCTACCGCCTCCTTGAACCAGTCGAATCAGGCGCTTAGCCCTTGATGGCGGCCGTCACCTCGTCATACGCCTTGCAGGCGTCGGCGAGCGTCGTGGCGCCCTGGTACTTGGTTGTCACCGCCTGGACCTTGGCGGTCAGGTCAGCTGCCTTGGACGGATCCTTGGTGATCGCTTCCTGCAGCGCGGCAGCCATGTCCTGCGCCTTCTTGGTCGCGATCTCGGCCGTGCATTCAGGTGCCTTCGAACAGGCCGAACCGGCAAGCACCGCCAGGCCGACGGCAACAAGCAAAAACTTCTTCATGTCAGTCATCTCCTCAAAAGGGCGCGACTTGATCGTCGCTCACCCTCCAATGGCCGAAGCCGTGCGTCCTTAGCCTTCGATTGTGGCAACACGCAACGCGCGCATGGCGTAAACTTGTGTAACGCGCCTGCAATATTGGTCCGGACCGGATTCGGGCTACTGTGTCAGCGGCGGCAAAGTTTGGTTGCGCGGCTGCAGCAGCGCCAAGACGGCTGTCGATGCGGCAAGGATAGCAGTCACGGTCAAAGGCGCTGTAGGGCCATAGGTGTCCACAGCATAGCCGCCGACAACCGCGCCGATGGTGATGGCGACCTGAAAAGAGGCGACCATCAGGCTGCCCGCCGCTTCCAGCGCGTCCGGCGCTGCGCGAGACAAATTTGTCGGCAGCACCACCGGCGCCATGCCGAAGGCGAAGCCCCACAACGTAGCGAAGCCAAAGGCAACGCCAATGTGCACGCCCCAAAGCACCAATGCCAGCGCCGCAAACGCCATCAATGCGGCGGTAACCACGAGAGCCACGTGGATATTGGCGTCGGCCATACGGCCACCGGCAATATTGCCGATCACTGCGGCGATGCCAAATCCGAGCAACGCCAGGGCAATTGGCCCGGTTGCAAGGAGCGTCACATGTTCGAGAAAGGGACGCACATAGACCGAGCCGGCAAAATGCCCCGTCATCAGCAAAAGAATGGCAAGCATACCAAGTTGAATGCCACGCCGCCGTGTCAGCCGAAGGACGTCTGCAAGACTATTGCTCGCTGTTGCAGGCAAAGACGGCAGGCTAAGCAACTGCAGCAACATGGCAACCACGGCCAGCCCCGCTGTCATGGCCATGGCGCTGCGCCATCCCAGCCAGTCGCTGATCAGCGCACCCATCGACGGTGCGGCAATGGTGGCGAGCGAGACGCCAAGGGTGACGATAGCCATGCCCCGACCTGTCGCATTGGCGCCAACCAGCCTCGCGACGACGGCGACCGAAAGCGCCCAGAAAGCGCTGAGAGCGATTCCCAGCCCGGCCCGGCCTAGCAACAGCAGCCAGAAATTGGGTGCCAGCGCCGCAAGAATATTGGAAGCGACCGCTAGGGCCATGAGGCCAACCAGCACCGTCTTGCGGTTCAATCGGCCGATGAGAACATTGCTCAACATGGCCGTCACGGCACCGATGGAAGCGGTGGCGGTGACGACCTGTCCGGCCGTTCCCTCGCTGATCCCGAGATCGCGCGCCATTGGCGTCAGCAGACCTGCCGGCAGAAATTCGGCTGAGACCAGGGCAAAGCTGGTGGCCGCCAATGAAACGACCGCGAACCAGGTGGTTGCGCTCCAGGCGGCCGGCGCAGTGCCGTGAACGTCTATCGTCGCGTCTTCAAGCTGTAATGTTGTGTCAGTCACGGGAAGATCTCCAAAGTTTGGAGATCTTCATAAACGAGTCTTTTCGGATGATATGTATCTCAAAATCCGAAATCCATGTCTATTCGTCCGGGAATTGTGCGACGCACAACGCCTGGCGAGACATTGGTGATGCGCTTGAAGGCACGAGCGAAGGATGCCTCGGAATCATAGCCCAAGCGGGTAGCAACCTCGGCCACCGACCAGCCGTTTTGCCCCAACAACTCACGGGCAAGCTGCATACGCAAACGGGCGAGATAGCGTGCAGCACCCTCTCCCAATATAGCGCTGAAGCGCTCAGCGAAAATCGAGCGCGATTGGCCTGCCAGGCTGGCGAGGCTTTCGAGCGTCCAGTTATGGCCGGGGTCTCCGTGCATGGCTGCGAGGGCGCGGCCAATATGGGGGTCGCGGATGGCAGCGAGCCAACCGGTGGTCGAAGCTCCCGTACAATTGACCCAGCAGCGAATGAGCCGGGCTGTCAGCAAGTCCGCCATACGCGACAAGATGGTGGCGCTACCCATCTGCGGTTGCGCGGCCTCCGCGGTCATGGCCGCCAGCAACGGACCAACCACCGGATCATTGGCGGCCACGTCGCAACCCTTAATGATAGGCGGCATCAGCGTGATCAATGGGTTTAAAGCACAGGCGCCTAAGGCCATTGAGCCGCAGAAAAGGGTGCTTGTCGCGCCCGTGCCTTCCCGTACGACTTCGCAGACGTTGCTTCCCAACTTGGTTACCCGGCAATCATCGAGCGAGCCGCGTGCAACGTCCGGCGCGCTGGCCAGCCGATGGGCGATGCCTTGCGGCAGCAGCACCAGATCGCCATCGCGCAACTCCTGCCAGCCTTGCGCTTCGGTATGGATCCAGCAAGGACCCTGACCGACGAAGTGAAAACGAAGCAGCGATTGTTGCGGAAACTCTATGCTCCAAGGATGTCGGAGCTCGCAGCGGCCATAACTGACGCCGCTCAAGCGAAAGTCTTGCAGGACTTCGCTGAGCGCATCCATCGGAATATGGGACGGCGGAGACGGCCGGGACGAATGGTCAGTCATCCGACCGATATAGACACCAATCGTCCGGTGGACAAGCGGAGACGGTTGTTCCACCAGCGGAAACGCTTCAAAGGCACCTACCCGTCCTGGCAGGCTCCCCGCCCTTGCCTCCCGCTCCAACTGCATGCAAGGAGTGCTGTCGGACATAAGGAACCAAGAGGCATGGCAGCGGAAGCGTCGGGCAGCGATCTCATTCAGGTGGTGGCGCTGCTTGCCGCGGGTGTCGTCGCCGTTCCGATCTTCAAACGCATGGGCCTCGGCTCGATCCTGGGCTATCTCGCCGCCGGCGTGGTGATCGGCCCGTTTGGTCTCCGTATCTTTTCCGAATCAGGGGCCATCCTCCATGTCGCCGAACTCGGCGTCGTCATGTTCCTGTTCATCATCGGGCTGGAAATGCAGCCGTCGCGGCTTTGGGGCTTGCGGCGCGAAATCTTCGGGCTCGGGGCGCTGCAGGTAGGCGTCTGCGCGGTTCTGCTGACCGGTGTCGGTGTGGCCGGAGGCTTTCCCATCTCGCAATCCTTCGTCGCCGGCGCCGGTTTCGTGCTGACCTCGACCGCCATCGTCATGCAGCTTCTCGAGGAACGCGGCGAGATCGCCTCGCCGAAAGGCCAGCGCATCGTCTCCATCCTGCTGCTGGAAGATCTTGCCATCGTGCCGCTGCTGGCCCTGATCGCGTTCCTGGCGCCGGGCGGCGCCGACACCAGCTTGTCGGAAAGGCTGACCGAGGTCGGCATCGGCCTTGCCGCGATCGTCGGACTGGTGCTGGCCGGACGCTATCTGCTCAACCCCTTCTTCCGCATCCTGGCGGATGCCCGTGCCCGTGAGGTGATGACGGCTGCAGCGCTTCTGGTCGTGCTTGGATCGGCGCTCGCCATGCAACTCAGTGGCCTGTCGATGGCGATGGGCGCGTTCCTGGCCGGCGTTCTTCTGTCCGAATCGACCTTCCGCCATCAGTTGGAAGCCGACATCGAGCCGTTCCGCGGCATCCTGCTCGGCCTGTTCTTCCTTGCGGTCGGCATGTCGCTCGACCTGCATGTAGTGGCCGCGAACTGGAGGCTGGTCGCCATCTATGTTGTCGCCTACATGGTGATGAAGGCAGTCGGCATCTACATCGTCGCCCGCATCCTCAAAACAGGCCATCGCGAAGCGCTGGAACGCGCTGTCTTCATGGCGCAGGGCGGTGAATTCGCCTTTGTCCTCTACTCCGCCGCCGCTGCCGTCGGCATCATCGACAGTCAGGCCAATGCGACGCTGACGGCAATCGTCATCATTTCGATGGTGCTGACGCCATTGGCGATCATCGCCTTGCGCTATGTCACCCCGCGCGACGAGCAGTCGCTCGACGGCGTCGATGTCGCCGACGGCCTCACCGGCAGCGTGCTGGTCATCGGTTTCGGGCGCTTCGGTCAGATCGCCAGCCAGCCGCTGCTGCTGCGCGGCATCGACGTGTCGATCATCGACAACGATGTCGAGATGATCCAGGCGGCCGCCGATTTCGGCTTCAAGGTCTATTATGGCGACGGCACGCGGCTCGACATCCTGCGCGCCGCGGGCGCTGGCCAGGCGCGCGCCGTACTGATCTGCGTCGACAAGGCCGATGCCGCCGTTCGCATCGCCGAGCTCGTCAAGGCTGAATTTCCCTTGCTTACCGTGCTGGCGCGCGCCTTCGATCGCGGCACCGCTCTGCAGCTCATCCGTGTCGGCGTCGATTATCAGCTGCGCGAGACCTTCGAATCGGCATTGGTTTTCGGTGGCTCGGCGCTGGAATCGCTTGGTGTCGATCCTGAAGACGTCGCTGAAACGATCGAGGACGTCAGGCGCCGCGACACCGACCGTTTCGAAACCCAGCTCGCCGAAGGCATCCGCGCCGGCCAGCGCTTCTTGCGGGGCAATATCGGCACGCCTATTCCGACACCGCTCTATACGCCGCGCCGCCCCGGTAAGGCCCTCAATGAAGAGACGGCCGGCGTTCTGCAGAAATCCGAAACTGCCGATTGAACAGGGAATCATGCATGGAATTGGACAGCAGAGCCCTGTCGGTCACCAAATTCTGGCGTGACGCCGGCGAGGATGCATGGTTCGAGAAGAACGAGGCTTTCGATGCCGATTTTCGCGATCGCTTTCTCGATCTGCACTATGCAGCCGCGCGGCGCGAATGCGACGCCTGGTCGGAACACGCCGAAGGCTCGCTGGCGCTGATGATCCTGCTCGACCAGTTTCCGCGCAATTGCTTTCGCGGCACTGGCCATATGTGCGCCACCGACCCGCTGGCGAAGCATTTCGCTCAAAAGGCGGTCACATCAGGGCATGATCTGGCCCTGCAACCGGAACTCCGCGTGTTCCTGTACCTGCCGTTCGAGCATTCGGAAAACCTTGCCGACCAGGACGTTTCGGTCGAACTGCACACCGCCAGGGCCGAGTTCAACCTGAAATACGCACTGGAGCATCGCGACATCATCCAACGCTTCGGAAGGTTTCCGCACCGAAACAGGTTTCTTGGCCGCGAAACAACACCGGAAGAACAGGCATTTCTCGACGGCGGTGGGTTTTCCGGCTGATCGCTATGACGGTCGGCGACAACCTGACGGAGAGATCAGGTCAGCCACCAGTCACGGCCGGACGGCAGGCGTTCGATGCCTGATGCATCGACCGCAGCCAATCGCACCGATACGCTTCGCCCGCCGACGGCAAGATCCGGCGCGATTTCGGCCAGCGGCGCCAGCACGAAGGCGCGCTCCAGCATGCGCGGATGCGGCACTTCCAGCCCGGTCTCGTGGATGACACGGTCGCCGAACACCAGGATGTCGATATCGATCAGGCGGGGCCCCCAGCGCTCCTCGCGCACGCGCTTCAGCTTCCGCTCCGCATCGAGGCAGAGGTCAAGCAGTGCCCGCGGCGAAAGCCGGGTCGACAATTCGGCCGCGGCGTTGAGGAAATCGGGCTGATCGAGCTTGCCCCAGGGCGGCGTGCGGTAGAGCGAGGAGACGGCGGCGACGCGTGTGTCCGCATCGGCATCGAGAATGCGCAGCGCCGAGGCCATCGAGGCAGCCGGATCGCCCAGATTGCCGCCGAGGCTGAGGTAGACGGTGTTACTCGGGCCAGACAACGGTCACCTCGACATAATCGAGCACACCAGGCACCGGCGCGTTCGGCTTGCGCACGGTGATTTCGGCCTTCCTGATCTGCGGAAACCGCTCCGTCAGCGCCTTTGCCACTTCCATGGCCAGGGCCTCGATCAGGAAGCGCCGCTCGCCGGTGATGATCTTCTCGATCACCGTGAAGGCAATGCCGTAATTGACGGTTTCCTCGATGGCATCGTCGACGAGCGCGCGTCCGGGTTCGACCGACAGTACCGCGTCTACATAGAAACGCTGTCCGAGCGCCTCTTCCTCGTCGAGCACGCCATGCCGGGCAAAGAAGGCACAGTTCTTCAGGCGGATGACATACATGGCTCAGCGTCCCGATCTATAGCGACATGCGTCCACTTGGACGCACAAAGTACGCTCTAGCACTTTGTATCTACGCATCGTGCTTTCCGAAAATCGATTCCGATTTCCGGGCCGATGCGATGGTTTCACGCGCCAGCATAGCATCCGCCACGGCCAGCGCGTCCACGTTGATTGCGACATCATGGACGCGAAACAGATGCGCGCCCTTGAGTCTGAGAATGACGCTGGTCGCCGCCGTCCCGGCAGCGCGGTCGGCCGCATCGCGGCCGGTGACGGCGCCGATGAAGCGTTTTCGCGAGGTGCCGGCCATCAGCGGAAAGCCGAGCGCATGGAGCTCGGAAAACCGCGCCATCAGGTCGAGATTTTCCTCAGCCGTCTCCTTGGCGAAGCCGAAGCCGGGATCGAGCACGATGCGATCGTCCGCAATGCCGTTGCGACGGGCGATCTCCAGCGACTTTTCCAGGAACGCAAACTGGTCGGCGATGACGTCGGGCAGCTTCTCGCGATCCCGCCCGGTATGCATGATGATGAGCCCGGCGCCGGTCTCGGCGGCGATCCGCGCAATATCGGGCTCGCGCTGCAGGCCCCAGACATCGTTGACGATATGCGCACCGGCAGCCACCGCCAGCCGCGCGGTTTCGGCACGATAGGTGTCGACCGAAACCAACACCTCGCTGGCGCTCGCCAACGCCTCGATCACCGGCAGGATACGCGCCTGTTCCTCGCTGGCCGATAGAGTGGCGGCGCCCGGCCGGGTCGATTCTCCGCCGACGTCGATAATCTCTGCCCCTTCCGCGATCATGCGGCGCGCCTGGGTCAGCGCCGCTTCCGGCGCATCAAACAGGCCGCCGTCGGAAAAACTGTCGGGGGTGACGTTGAGGATGCCGACGACCACGGCCTTGCCGCCAAGGTCGAGATGGCGTCCATGCGCCAGCTGCCATCGCCTCGCCGTCATTGTCCATCAACCATGGGGCTCATCAACCAAGGGCTCATCAACGATGTGTGATCCGCAAAGGATCAATTCCGTTGCGTCGGCAACGGCCGTAAAGCAAGGTGGGTAAAGAGGCAATATGATGAAACGATCCCTGCTTTACGCACTGCTGCTTGCCGCGACCACCGTCCCGGCGGGCGCGGCCAATCTGGTGAAAACATACAGCTATTTTTCCATTGGCGGCAGCACGCTCGAAGATATCGAGAAGCAGCTCTCCATACATGGGCCGCAGGTCAAAAGCACGGGCTCGCGCCACCCCGGCGCCACCCAGATGGCCTTCACCACCCGTATCAGCTACGCCAAGCAGGCCGGCTCCTGCCGGATCGCCGACGCGGTCGTGACCGTCAAGGTCAAGGTGATCCTTCCGGAATGGCGACGCCCGCGCAAGGCGGACCCTGACGTGAAGCTGTTCTGGGACACGCTGGCCGCCGACATCAAGCGCCACGAAGAACGCCATGTCGAGATCGCCAAGAACCATGCCCGCGCGCTTGAAGACGCGCTGAAGGCGACCTATCCGCAGAAGGATTGCGGTGCGGCCAAGGCCAAGGCGGCCGAGATCACCGCCGCCATCCTCGCCAGGCACGACCGCGCCCAGGTGCAGTTCGATCGCGTCGAAAGCGTCAATTTCGAAAGCCGTATCCTGCGGCTCATGCGCTATCGCGTCCAGCGCATCGAGAGTGGCCAGTTGCCGCCGCCGGCCTGAATTTCGTCGGTGCCCTCGATGGCGCCGATGCAGGCCAACCCGGCCGAAGCGTAGTGCCAGCTTCGAAAAATTTCGAACGGCAGTCGAAATCGGCCTATACGAGGCGACATATCCCGGGTTGGCGGGCACAACCCTCGAGGTACGAGCACCACGACCGATCGCGCGCGGACACACCAGGCAAGCCCAATCGGTGACCGGACAGCGCGCAAAGCACATGGACAAAGACTATGGACCAGGCTGCCGGCAAGCAGACCATGGCGGCTGCCGCCACACCGCTGACCGAAAGCGAGAAGAACGCCATCATCGGCGGCGTTCTCCTGTCCATGCTACTGGCGGCGCTCGACCAGACCATCATCGCGCCGGCCATGCCGACCATCGCGCGTGCGCTCGGCCACGCCGAGTATTTGCCCTGGATGGTCACCGGCTATCTCCTGACCGCCACCGCCGTGGCACCGCTCTATGGCAAGATTTCCGACGTTTATGGCCGCCGCCCGACCGTTTACGCGGCGATCCTCATCTTCCTCGTCGGATCGGTGGTGAGCGCTATGGGCCCCAACATGTTCGTGCTGGTGATAGGGCGCGCGATCCAGGGGGCCGGCGGCGGCGGTCTGTTTGCGCTGGCGCAAACCGTCATCGGTGACCTCGTGCCGCCGCGCGAACGTGCACGTTATGCGGCCTGGGTCTCCGGCACTTGGGCCGTCGCCAGCATAGCCGGGCCACTGCTGGGCGGCACCTTCGCCCAGCATCTGCACTGGTCGCTGATCTTCTGGATCAACATTCCGCTTGGGCTTCTGGCCATGGCGATCATCAACAAGCCGCTGAAGAAGCTGCCGATTGCAGCCAAACATCACCGCATCGACGGGTTGGGCGCCGTGCTTCTGGTCATCGCCACCGCACTTCTGCTTCTGGCGCTCAACTGGGGCGGCAGCACCTATCCCTGGTTTTCGCGCGAAATCCTCGGGCTGGTGGCCTGTTCCGCCGTGTTCTGGGCCCTGTTCGCCCTCAGACTGCTAAGGGCCACCGAGCCGTTGATCTCGCTTGAGGTGTTGAGCAACCCGATCGTACTCGCCGGTGCGCTGTCGATGTTCCTGCTGCAAGCGGCGAATATCGGCGCCTCGGTCTACTTGCCGGTCTATCTGCAGACCGTCATCGGGCTCTCCGTCAGTGAATCGGGAATGGCCATGCTCGGTCTTTTGCTCGGCACGGTCGCCGGCGCCGCTTCCAGCGGCCGCCTCATCCCCCGCTTCGTGCACTACAAGCGCATCGCCATGATCGGCATCACTCTGGCCATTGCCAGCATCGGCATGCTCAGTGCCATTGCGGAACACGCCTCGCTGCTCGAGGTCGAGATACTGACCACCCTCATCGGCTTGGGTGGCGGAACGACATTCCCGGTCGCGACCGTCTCTGTCCAGAACGCCGTCGACCGGGCCCATCTCGGGGTTGCGACCGGCGTGCTGACCTTCCTGCGCACGCTGGGTGGCGCGCTGGGCGTCGCCCTGCTCGGAGCCGTCGCGCTCGGCTACGGCCTGCCGCTCTCCGCCGAGGGCTCGCAGACGCATATTCAGCTAACATCGGCGTTGCCGTTCGTGATGATCTTCATCACCGCCGGCATCACGCTGCTGCTGGGGCTTGTCGCAATGATGCTGATGCCGGAAAAGCCGCTGCGTGGCCGCGACGAGGCCGCCGCGCCCGTTCTCGCGGAATAGAAGCGCCTTCTTACCCTACCACGCCGAGCTTCTTCTGCAGGCTGGTCGACGAGGTCGTGTACTGGAACACGATCCGCTCGCCAGGGCTGATGATGCGCTTGGCGGCCTGCGCCATTAGCGCCACCTCGTGGAAGCCCGACAGGATCAGCTTCAGCTTGCCCGGATACCAGTTGATGTCGCCGACCGCGAAAATGCCGGGCACCGATGTCTGGAACTTCTCGGTGTCGACCGGGATCAGGTTTTCGTGGAGATTGAGCCCCCATTCCGCGATCGGCCCGAGCTTCATGGTCAGGCCGAAGAAGGGCAGCATGCGCGTGCATGGCACTTCGATGTCGCCATCCGGACCGCCCTTGATGGTGGCCGATGACAGCTGGCCGTCGGCCCCAGTGAGGCCGGTTACCTGGCCGACCCTGAATTCCAGCTGCTTCATCTCCTGCATGGCATACATCTTGTTGACGCTGTCGGGCGCCGCGCGAAATTCAGCGCGCCTATGGACCAGCGTCACGCTCTTTGCCACCGGCTGCAGGTTCAGCGTCCAGTCGAGCGCCGAGTCGCCGCCGCCGACAATGACAAGGTCGTGGCCGCGAAAATCCTCCATTCGGCGCACCGAATAGAACACGCTCTTGCCCTCATAGGGCTCGATGCCAGGGATCGGCGGGCGTTTGGGCTGGAACGAGCCGCCGCCGGCGGCGATCACCACCACCTTGGCCTCGAACACCTCGTTCTCGTCGGTGGTGACGCGAAAGCTGCCGTCCTCCAGTTTTTCGAGGCTGGAGACCATGCGGTTGTAGGTGAAGTCAGGCTTGAACGGATGGATCTGCTCGAGCAGCTTGTCGACCAGCCCTTGCGCTGAGATCGAAGGCCAGCCGGGAATGTCGTAGATCGGCTTTTCCGGATAGAGTTCCGCGCACTGGCCGCCGGGTTTGTCGAGAATGTCGATCAGGTGGCACTTCATGTCGAACAGGCCGAGTTCGAACACGGCGAACAGGCCAACCGGCCCTGCCCCGACAATGAGGACGTCTGTCTTGATTGTTTCGGTCATGCGATGTGTCCCCTTGGGAATGGGGCGAGACTGCATGAGCCTTGGCCCGCTGCCAAGCGGCCAATGTCAAAGAAATTGGAACGTGGGCCGAAGGCCCCTTAGCCCTGGCGTTCCGGCACCCGCACCACCAGGCCGTCGAGCGCATCGCGCACCTTGATCTGGCAGGACAGCCGCGAGTTCGGCTGGACGTCGTAGGCGAAGTCCAGCATGTCCTCTTCCATCGCCTCCGGCTCGCCGACTTCCGCCGTCCAGGCTTCGTCGACATAGACATGGCAGGTGGCGCAAGCGCAGGCGCCGCCGCACTCCGCCTCGATCCCCGGCACGGCGTTGCGGATGGCGTTTTCCATGACCGTCGAGCCGTTTTCGGCGTCCACGTCGAATTGTGTGCCGTCATGGGCGATGAAGGTCAGCTTGGTCATTTGTCACCTGAAGGGAGTTACCGCCGAGATAATCACTCCGGCAGACAAGTCAACTGCCGCGCGAAAGCGCCGCTCCGTGACGTTTTTCCACAAACCTGGGTCAGCGATTGATGGCGGCGATGAAATCGCGCACTTCGTCGATCAGCTTGCCAAGCCGCTTGAGCGTCTGGCCGTCTTCCGGGCTCCGCTCGATCTCGGTGGCGCAATCGGCGATGGCGAAGGCGCCGACGCCGCGAGCCGACCCCTTCAGACCATGCGCCAGCAGGAGCCGATCCTTGAGATCGGCATCGACTATTTTGTCGCGTACCGACAGCGCCTGCTGTACAAACAGCGCCAGCACCTCCTGCTCGAGGGCGCGGTCGCCCATCGTCTGCCGGGCTAGGTGTGCCAAATCGACCGGTCGGGACTGTCTGGTTCCCGATACGTCGCCCCCGGGCATTGAGAAGGCAATGCCGCTTTCGCCACGCATGAACTCGAACTCCTTTTCTTCGGTCGCCTGAAAAACTAGGCGAATCCAATGGACAACGGGTTAATGAATGGCCGGGAAAAATGTTGCGAAAGCGGCGCCCAAATCACGCTTCCGTTAACCTTATATTTAAAGTTTTACGTATCCCGCGGAATGCATGTTTTCTTTACCCCCCTGTGTCATTACGATACGAGGGGTCCATTTTCAGCCTCCTGCGCGGGGTACGACAAAGACAATTATAAGCCCGCGGCAGCTAGTACAGGGTAGCGAAGGCATGGCAAAGAAACCAACGACGACGACGACGAGAAATCTCGACAGCGACGTGGCCAGGGAACTGGAAAAAGCGCTCGATCTCGACCTCAGCGGCGATATCGGCAGCGGCGATCTCGACATCGCAGCTTCGATGGAAGATCTGGAAGCGCAGATATCTCAAGCCGCCGACGAACTGGCCCGTGAGGGACGCAACCAGAAGCCCGCCCCCGCCGCCAATCAGGCCCCCATTGCCAATCAGCAGGCGAATCCCACGCCGAAGGCCAAGCCCGCCGAACTGCGCCCCGTCGAGACACGCAATGGCAGTGGCACGCAGCCCGCGGGTTTTGCGCCGGCCAATGACGATCGTCAGAAAGATTACAAGACACTCCTGCACAGCCTCAACAGGCGCGCCTCCAACACCGTCTACTGGATCGTTGCCTTTGTCTCGCTGGCCTGGATCGCGGGCGCCGGCGGGCTGGCCAACCTGCTATTCGGACCGAGCATCTGGCGGATCCGCACACTCGACCAGTTCCTTGCCCGTCCCGAGCTGATTGGCCTCGCCATCGCGGCGATCGTGCCGATCATCCTGTTCTGGGCCTTCGCCGCCATGATTCGCCGCGCCCAGGACATGCGCATTGCCGCCCAGTCGATGACGGAAGTGGCCTTCCGCCTGACCGAGCCGGAAAACATGGCGCAGGATCGCGTCATGATGATCGGCCAGGCCGTTCGCCGCGAGGTCGCGGCCATGGGCGAAGGCATCGAACGCACGCTGGCCCGCGCCGTCGAACTGGAAACGCTGGTCCACAGCGAAGTCAACCAGATCGAGCGCTCCTATTCGGAAAACGAAACCCGCATCCGTTCGCTGGTCGACGGGCTCGGCAACGAGCGTGAGGCGGTCGTCACCCATGCCGAACGCGTCCGCGCCTCGATCGCCGGCGCGCATGAGACGCTCAAGGATGAAATCGGCGCCGCCAGCGACATCATCCGCGACTCGATCCTCAATGCGTCGACCAAGCTGTCGATGACGATCACCAATTCCGGCGACACGCTCATCGATCGCATCAATGAAAGCTCGATGTCGATCTTCGATTCGGTGGAAGGCCGGCTCGAGAACATCACCGACAGGCTGTCGACCTCCGGCGAGGCCTTCGCCAGCCTTCTCGACACGCGCATTGCCAAGCTGACGGATACGACGGACGGCCTGACTAGGTCGTTGACCGATCTGCTCGACGATCGCACGACCGGCATGGTTTCGCTGCTTGGCGGCGCCGCGCGTACCCTCAATTCGGAATTCGAAGCCAGCCTCAATGGCATCGAGCGCACGCTCGCCGAACGCGGTCAGGCGCTGATCAGCGAGTTCCAGACCCGCGCCGAGGCGCTCGACACCGGCACGCAGAAGCTGAACGCCGCACTCGAGGCCCGCGCCCGCCAGATCAACGAGACGCTGGTCGAGCGCGCCCGCGAAATCGCCCACACCTTCGCCGAGAGCAAGGATACGCTGGCCGCGATGATCGATCAGGGCAAGACCCAGATCGGCGCCGACATGGCCGACATCGTCACCTCGACATCGAGCATGCTGGAGGCCCGCGCCAGCGACTTTGCCGGTCGCATGGAAGCGGCACGTCATGTCGTCTCGCGTTCCTTCGACAGCGATATCCAGCGACTTGCCGACGCCCGCGTCGGCATCGAGGAAGCAGTCGAAAACCACAGCCGCAAGCTGTCCGAAAGCCGCGAGCGCATGGCCGCCGCCATGGAGGCGGATCTGGAGAAATTCGCCGAAGGCCGCGCCGGCATCGATGCCGCGGTGACCAACCAGGTGCAGAAGCTGGCCGAAGGCCGCAGCCTGATCGCGCGCGCCCTCGAAGAGGATCTGCGCAAGGTCAATGAATCGCGTGCGGCCATCGACGCGTCGCTGGGCAGCCATCTCGAAAGGCTGGAAGAAGGTCGCAACCGGCTCTCGCTCGCTCTCAACGAAGACTCCGGGAAACTCGTGCAAGCCCGTACGATCATTGATGAAATGGTCGCCGGACACGTCGGAAAACTCGCGGAAGGCCGCAACATTCTGTCGCGCGCCCTGGAAGCCGACCTCGGCAAACTGTCCGACAGCCGCGCCAGCATTGACGGGCTGGTCGCCGGTCAGGTCGAGAAGATCGCCGAGGGCCGTGCGGTGCTCGCCAAGGCCCTGGAAAACGATATCGCCGGCATCAAGAGCCTGATCGAGGCGCATTCGGCAAAGCTGGTGGAAGACCGCAGCCAGCTCGGCCGTTCGCTCGAGAGCGACCTCTCCGGCATCAGGGGCCTGCTAGACGATCATTCAGGACGGCTTGCCAACGACCGCAGCCTGCTGTCGCAGACGCTCGAAGCCGACCTTGCCAAGCTCGCCGAAAGCCGCTCGAGCATCGACGGCCTCGTCGCCGGCCAGGTCGAGAAGTTGGCCGAGGGCCGCGACATTCTCAAGCGCGCCCTGGAAGCCGACCTCAACACCATCAAGGGCGTCATATCGAGCCAGTCGGAAAAACTAGCGGAGGACCGCGGGCAGCTTTCGCGCGTCCTGGAAGCCGACCTGCAGAATGTGAACAGCGTCATCGCCGACCACATGAACAGGCTGGTTCAGGATCGTTCGACCCTGTCGAAGGCTCTCGAGGACGATCTCGCCAAGCTGGCCGACAGCCGCTCCAGCATCGACGGCCTCGTCGCCGGCCAGGTGGAAAAACTGGCCGAAGGCCGCGACATCCTCAAGCGCGCCCTGGAAGCCGACCTCAACACGATCAGGAACACCGTTGCCGACCAGTCGCAGAAGCTGGTCGACGACCGCGCGCAGTTCGCCCGGGCGCTAGAAGCCGATCTCGAAACGGTCAACGGATTGGTCAACAGCCACTCTGAGCGACTTGTTCAAGACCGTTCGACACTGTCGAAAGCGTTGGAAGCCGACCTCGGGAACGTCAGCGGGTTGGTGAACAGTCACGCCGAAAAACTCGTCCAGGATCGCTCGACACTTTCCAAGGCATTGGAAGACGACCTCGCCAAACTGGCCGAAAGCCGGTCGAGCATTGACGGGCTGGTTTCCGGCCAGGTCGAGAAGCTCGCCGAAGGCCGAGATATCCTCAAGCGGGCTTTGGAAGCCGACCTCAACACGATCAGAGGTGCAGTTGCCGACCAGTCGCAAAAGCTTGTCGACGACCGCGCGCAGTTCGCACAAGCTCTGGAAGCCGACCTTGAGAGCGTCAGCGGCCTGGTGAACAGCCACGCGGAAAGGCTCGTCCAGGATCGTTCTACTCTGTCGAGAGCCCTCGAGGAAGATCTTGCCAAGCTGGCCGAGAGCCGTTCGAGCATCGACGGTCTGGTGGCTGGCCAGGTTGAGAAACTGGCCGAAGGCCGCGACGTCCTCAAACGCGCCCTGGAAGCCGATCTCGCCAAACTGGCTGAAAGCCGCTCCAGCATCGACGGCCTGGTTGCCGGCCAGGTCGAGAAGCTGGCCGAAGGCCGCGACATTCTCAAGCGCGCCCTCGAAGCCGACCTGCAGAAGCTGACCGAAAGCCGCGGTGATATCGACGGCATCATCGCCGGCCACGTCGGCAAGCTCGCCGAAGGCCGCAACATGCTGAGCCGCGCGCTGGAAGACGATCTCGGCAAGCTCGCCGAGACCCGCAAGGACGTCGACCGCTCGCTGTCCGGCCACATCGATCAGATCGCTGCCCGGAGCACCGACATTTCGGCCGCGATCGCCGCCGATGTGGACAAGATCGAGCAGGCGTTCAGCCGTCAGACCGGTATCATCGAGGAACGCGCCGGAACCATGGAGCGCGCGCTCTCGACCGGCGTCGACAATGTCCGCAGCGTGCTCGAGAAGAGCGCGGTCTTCGTCGCCGGCGCCCTGCGCGAAAAGGTCCTGGAAGTCACCAGCACGCTGCATGAGCAGGCTGGCGCGGCGTTCAGTGACGCCGATCGCAAGATTGCCGAGCGCGCCGAGCAGACCTCCGCCGCCCTTTTGGCGCGTGCCGAAGACATCGCCCGCACCTTCGAGGAGGCCGATCGTCGCCTCCACGCCCGTGCGGAAGATACGTCGAACGCCTTGCTCGCCCGTGCCGACGACACCTCCAGCTCGCTGCTGGCCCGTGCCCATGAAACCGCCGATCAGCTGGCCGCCCGCGCCGGCGAGATCGCCGGCACCTTCGACATGGCGGACCAGAAGCTCGCCGCCCGCGCCCAGGCAACGACCGACCAGTTGGCCGCCCGGGCTCAGGATACCGCGGATCATCTCGCCGCCCGTGCAAACGAGATCGCCGGGGCCTTTGACGCGGCCGACCAGAAACTGGTTGCCCGCGCCGTCGAGACCGCACAGTCGCTGGCCGCCCGCGCCGGCGACATCCTGCGCAACTTCGAAAGCGCCGACCAGCGGCTCGGCATGCGCATCGGCGAATCGGCCGAGGCGCTCGCCGCCCGCGCGTCGGACCTTGGCCGCATCTTCGATGCCGCCGACCAGCAACTGGTCTCGCGCATCGCGGAAGGTTCGGACGCGCTGTCCAGCCGTGCGTCGGAAATCGGCCGCATCTTCGACGAGGCCGACCAGCGCCTGGTCGCGCGCATCGCCGACAGCTCTTCGACGATCGGCGAGCACGCGCAGACCATCGTCGGTGCTTTCGCCAGCACCGAGCAGAGGGTCGCCGATCGTGCGCGCCAGACCGGCCAGGAGATGGCCGTGCATGCCCGCGAAATCGAGCAGGCACTTGCCAGCGCCGACGAGCGTCTTGCATCGAGCGCAGCGGCTGCAGCCGCCCGTGTCGAGGAGCAGATCGCCAGCGTCGAGAACCGGCTCGCCCACACCACCGAGACGATGGGCCAGAGGCTCAACGAGCAGGTGTCGAGCGCCGAGGCGCAACTCGTTTCGCGCGCCAATGTGATCGCCGAGACCTTCACCGCGGTTGGCCAGCATATCGGCCAGAGCACCAACGATGCCGCCAAGACGATCGGCGCCAACACACGCGAACTCAACACCATGCTCGCGGCGCGCTCCGCCGAAATGTCGAAAATCCTCGACGAAACCGCACGGCCTCTGGTCGAGCGCTTCGCCCAGGGCGGCTCGGAACTGCAGAAGAGCATGGAAGAGGTCACCGAACGCGCCACCGAGAAGCTGCGCAGCGAAAATGCAGCCCTGGTTAATGCGCTCGCCAGCCGCACCGCCGAGACCTTGTCGGCGGTCGAGGGCGCTCGCTCGTCGCTGTCGGACAGCGTTGCCGATCTCATCGGCCGCATGACCAAGTCCAGCTCGCAGCTCGGTCAGCTGATCGAGCAGGCCGCGGTCAATCTCGGCCAGGTCGACGAACGTCTGACCGGCAGCACGCAGAGCTTCGCGGCCACCACCGAAAAGGCGGCGCAGACCTTCGCCAGCTCGGCGCGTCTGGTCGATTCGAACACCACGAGGCTGACGGAACTGTCCTCGTCGACCTTGCGCGAAGTGGCCTCGATCGCCACCAAGTTCGACGAACACAGCCGGCTGCTGGCCAGTGCCTCGGACCTGTTGAGTTCGGCCCAGAGCAACCTCGAACACACGCTGGAAAGGCAGTCGTCGCTCGAGGACCTCGCTGTCGGCCTGGTCAAGAAGTCGGAGGATCTCGAAAGGGTCATGCGCTCGTTCGAAAACCTCGTCGGCCAGACGCTGCAGAACGCCGAGGGCAAGACGATGGAGTCGGCCGACAAGATCCGCAACGCCATCACCGACGTGGTCGATTCGGCGACCAAGCGCTTCGCCGACGCGACTGAGGAGATGCGGCGCACGGCGGGTTCGATCAAGAGCGAGCTCGACCTCACCCGCGCCGAGCTCAAGAAAGGCGTCATCGAGATGCCGGAAGAGGCAAAGGAATCGACCTCTGCGATCCGCCGCGCCGTTTCCGAGCAGATCAACGCCCTGAAGGAACTTTCGGACATCGTTGCGAAGTCCGGTCGCGGCGGCGGCGATACCGCTGAGCCACGCCCGCTGCGACCGGCGCCACAAGCGCCGGCGGCACGTCCTGCCGAGCCGCCGCGTCGCGCGCCGGCACCGCAGCCGGAGCTTCGCACGCCTCAGGCGCCGCTGGGTGGCACCGCGCTGCGCGGCACGCTCGATCTCGAGCGTCCGGCCGACGCGGCACCGCGTCAGCGTCCTGACGCCGGCGCCCGCACGCCGCAAGGCGGCTGGGTGCGCGATCTCCTGACCGCGGCATCGAACGATGCGGATCTCAGGCCGGCAGCACCACCTTCGGCGCCCGCGGAAGCACCGCGCGCGACCCCTGCCCAGCGCTCGCCGCTGCATGTCGTGGAATCACTGAACTCGCTGTCCGTCGATATTGCGCGGGCGATCGACCACGATGCTTCGATCGAGCTGTGGAACCGCTATCGGCGCGGCGAGCGGGACGTGTTCACGCGCCGGCTCTACACGCTGAAGGGCCAGCAGACCTTCGACGAAATCCGCCGCAAGTATCAGGGCGAGGCCGAGTTCCGCGCCGCCGTCGACCGTTATTGCGACGACTTCGAAAAGCTGCTCAAGGATGTCTCGCGTAACGACCGCGACAACATCATGGCGCAGACCTACCTGACGTCGGACACCGGCAAGGTTTACACCATGCTGGCCCACGCCAGCGGACGGTTGCACTAGGCAGCCGCCGAGACCCGCTTGCGGAGACCTTCGTGTTTCCGCAGGCGAGGCGCCAAAACGCCGGTTCCCTGCCGGCTCCGACCGTGACGAGAGGTGCCACCACCTTCTTCAGACTGATCTGATCCACAAGAAGTAACGGCGGGCCTACGGTGTGAAAGTCACATTCAAAGGGATCACCCAGCCATACGAGACCTTGGAAGAGTTCGTCCCAGTCCTTGGTCACTTCGACCTGGAGCGGCAGTTTGAATTATGGATCTCGGCCCCGAGCGGCCAATCCATCTCTATGCTGAGGAATGGCGAAAACGCTTGGCTGATGTATCTGCGCTTCGATGGAGACAGCGGTTCGGCGACACAAGGTGCCCAACGCGAGGGTGGGACCTGCGTTTACACGCTGGCGAACGGTCAGGTTGATGAATATCCCCTGTCGTGGTGCATCCCGATCGAGCAATGCTACGAGGCGATAGTATACTTCTTCCTCAACGACGGTGGCCAATACAAGTCGGTGGCATGGCAGGACATGTGACCAACGCGGCCCAGCGAGCCGCTGGATGAAAAGGGTACCGACCGTGAAGACGGCCATCATATTCGACTGCGAGTTTCTCTGCCTCGAGGGTTCGCAAGGCAGATTCTGGTGCGCGGCCCACGATCCCGACCCGGTCATCGCGCAGATCGGCGCGGTCAGGCTTGGGCTCGAAGACGACTTTCCCCTGCTCGGGACACACAAGGCCTATATCAGGCCGATCGACCGGTTTGGCCAGAGATACGCACTCGACCCGTTCTTTACCAAACTGACCGGCATCACCGAGGAAAACATCGAGACCGAGGGGGTCGAACTGGGAGCAGCCCTTGCCGAGGTCGATCGGTTTTCCGGCGGCGCGCGGCTCTGGTCCTGGGGCAAGGACGAGCTGAACATGATCGCCATCAGCTGCTATGTCGCGGGCATTCAGCCTTCCATCCCGGCCACCCGGTTCGACAATGCCGTCAAGCTGCTGATCGCGGCCTGGATGCCGATCGAGGATCTGGCGAAGACGCCGAGCCACAAGCTTGCGGACTATTATGGCGTCGACCACCCGCCATTGCAGGGCCACGACGCGCTCGACGATGCGCTCTCCGTAACCTACACCTTGCAGCACCTGTTGAAGACTGGAAAGCTGCGGCCGGATGTCTTCGATCGCCTTTAGCCTGGAAGCGTCGGTGCATCCGGCGCGCCTGGCGTTCAGATGACCGAATCGGTCCAGCGAACAATCTGCTTGGCGGCGTCCCCAAACGCGCTGTCGAGCGCTCTGACATAGGCAGGATTGCCGCTGCCCGAAACGGGCGCGGACGCAGTGAAGCTCTTGGAAGCACGCACCTCGCCGTTGCGATCGTTGAGCAGGCGCACGAACAGGTCGACTTCGGCATGTTGACCGCCGTCGACACTCACCTCGAAGGAACGGATCTCGACGATCACCTGGTAGTCGATCGCCAGGCCCTCGCCCGGCTTGCCGACGCCGGCAAAGCTGCCCGAGCGCTGGAACGTCTCGGCCAGCCGCGCCTGCACAATCAGCGGCAGGCGGTCGGCCCACTGCGCCCCCTTCAGATACTGGATCGAGCGGTCGGAGGGCTTGATGACGATGTTCTGGCTGTCCAGCGCCTTGAGCGCCGAGGGCTGGGCGATCAGGATTTGCTTTCGGCTGTGGCCATGCGCGTCGACCGAAGGCGCCGACAGCTCAAACGTGTCGAGCGGCGCAGGCTTGCCGCCCAGTACCGCACAGCCGGCAAGCGAAAGCGCAAGCAGCGCCGCAGCCGGTGTCAATCCAACCGTTCTCACCCACACCGACTTCACGCGCGATCCCCGTTGTCCCCGGATCGTAAGATCAACCCGCATCCGCAGGTCATGTTCTTGGGGCGCGCCGACGCCGAAGTCAACGCCGCGCCCTGCCATCGAATTGCCGAACCTCGCCGTCGCCACCCGAAAGAATGCGCTGCGGGTTGCGGCTGAGATCGGTGACCGCCTCCTCGATCCGGCTGATCGAGCGGCGGCTGTCCTGCACCAGCGCCTCGACATTCGACAGGCCCTGGCCCGAGAAGCGCGCCAGATTGTCGGTGATGACGCCAAGCCGCGCATTGAGCGTATCGGCAACCTGCTTGAACGACTTCAGCGTATCCCTGGCATCGGCCATCACGCCATCGGCCTGCCCCGATCCAAGCAAGGTATCGACCTTGGCGAGGATACCGTCGACGCGCACCGAGGCATCGTTGAGCCGCTGCGCCAGTTGCTTGGCGTCCTTGATCGTCTGGTCGATGTCGTCGGCGCGGTTGGCGAATTTTTCGGTCACCAAGGCGATGTCGGCGGCGGCCTTGTTGGCGTTTTCGCTGGCCTTCTGGATATTGGCCAGAGCGGCACGCACCTGCGCCGGGTCGACCCCGTCGAGCACGCCATCGACCTTGGCCAGAGTCCCTTGCGTCTGCTTGGCGAAATCATTGACAGACCCGACCGCAGTGTCGACATTCTTGATCACGCCGTCGAGCTGCTGCGATGTCTCCTTGAGATTCGCGGTCACCGTGTCAACATTGGCCACGATGCTCTTGATCTTGTCCTTGTCGACGGCATTGAGAATCCCTTCAGCCGCCTTCAGCGTGCCGTCGAGCTTCCCGGAAACACCCTTCAGTTCATCGGACAGAGCACTGACGCTGGACAGAAACTTGTCGATGCCGTCGGAATTCTTGGCCAGCGCATCGGAGAATGTCTGCGCGTTCTGCACGGTCTGCGTCAGCGGTCCGCGAACGTCCTTGGTGAAGCCTTCGAGTTCCGAAAGCACCTTGTCGGCGCGGGTGAAGATGTTCTGCGCTGTCTGCAGGAGATTGGTCACGGCCGAGGGGTTGGCGACGATCTCTGCCACCTTGCCTTCCTTCTCGGCCTGGTCGAGGAGTTTCACTTCCTTGGGGTCGGCGCCCTTGAGTTCGATGTTGGCCTGGCCGGTGAGGCCGGCAAGGCCGATATCGGCCTGCGTCGACTTGGTGATCGGCGTCAGCCGGTCGATCTCGGTGTCGGCGATGGCGACGGTCGGATTGTCGACGTCGATATAGACGCGCTTGACGTCACCGACTTTGACGCCGTTGAACAGCACGAAGCTGCCGCGGCCAAGGCCGGAAGCCGAACCAGGGATACGCACGCGCAGCAGCGTCGTCTCGCCCCTGTCGCCGATCGCCGCCGTCCAATAGACGAAGCCGAAGGCCGCCAGGATCGCAACCAGCGTGAAGATGCCGACAATAACGTAGTTGGCTCTGGTTTCCATTGCTTCACTTATCGCTATGCACGCGCGGCAAGATCAAGTTGCCGGGCGCGTTTTCCGCGGAAATAGGATTTTACCCACGGTTCTTCGCTCTTCAGCATGTCGTCGATGGTGCCTTCGACCAATACTTTCTTCTTGCCCAGCACCGCCACGTGGTCGCAAGCGGTAAACAGCGTGTCGAGGTCGTGTGTGACCATATAGACGGTCAGATCCATGGTGTCGCGCAGCTTGACGACCAGTTCGTCGAACTCAGCCGCGCTGATGGGATCGAGGCCGGACGTCGGTTCGTCGAGAAAGACGATGTCCGGGTCGAGCGCCAGGGCCCGCGCAAGTGCGGCGCGCTTGATCATGCCGCCGGAGAGTTCGGAAGGGAATTTCTGCGCCGCGTCGGGCGGCAGACCGACCAGCTCGATCTTGAGCAGCGCCAGCTCGTCCATCAGCTTCCTTGGCAGGTCGAGATATTCGCGCATCGGCACCTGCACGTTCTCCTGCACGGTCAGCGCCGAAAACAGCGCGCCATGCTGGAACAGCACGCCAAGGCGCATGTCGATGCGCAGGCGCTCTATATCGCTTGCCTTGTCGACGTCGACGCCAAACAGCTTGATCGTTCCCGACTGCTTGGGCATCAGCCCGAGAATGGTTCGCAAGAGGACGGACTTGCCGGCGCCCGAAGCGCCGACGAACCCCAGGATCTCGCCACGACTGATGTCGAGCGAAAGCTTGTCGAGGATCAGCTTGTCCTCGATGGCAACGGTGACGTCGCGCACCGAAAGGACGATCTCGTTCTCGTCCTTTTCCTCCATCTTGATGCCATTGCTCTTCGCCATCTTTTCAGAACTCGATCGCTGCGTAGAACATGGCGAAAAGCCCATCGAGGATGATGACGACGAAGATCGACTTCACCACCGAGGCGGTCACGTGCTGACCGAGCGATTCGGCGCTGCCGCCGACCTTCATGCCTTCGACGGAAGCGATCGTGCCGATGATCATGGCCATGAACGGCGCCTTGATCAGGCCTGCGAAAATCGTGCTGAGATCGATGGCGACACGCAAGCGGTCGATGAACGCAGCAGGTGGGATATCGGAGTAGAGCCAGGCCGCGACGATGCCGCCGCCGAGTGCGGCGAAATTGGCGATGATCGTCAGGCACGGCAAGGCGATCACCAGCGCGACCAGGCGCGGAAAAACCAGGACGCCGATCGGATTGAGACCGATGACCTTCAGCGCGTCGACCTCCTCGCGCATCTTCATCGAGCCGATCTCGGCGGTGATCGCGCTGCCGGAGCGGCCGGCGATCATGATTGCCGTCATCAGCACGCCGAGTTCGCGCAGGATCAGCACGCCGACGAGGTCGACGACGAAGATATCGGCGCCGAAATAGCTGAGCTGATATGCGCCTTGCTGGGCGACGATGGCGCCGACGATCGCCGACATCAGCACCACCACCGGAATGGCGCCGACGCCCATGCGGTCGATCTGGTTGAAGATTGCGGCCGGGTTGACGGCATGACCACGGCCGAGCTTCATCTGCGCGCCGCGGATGGTGGCGCCCAGAATATTCATCGAGGCGAGGAAATCGTCGCGCATCTCGTAGACGCGCCGGCCAACCGCCTCCAGCGCCCGGATAATGATGTTTGGCGGCCGCGCCGGGCCGGATTCGGGCTCGCGCCGGACAGCCTCGCCGACGGCGTCGAGCAGGATGGACGCGATCTCGCTTTGGCCTTGCAGCCGGACCTCGACGTTCTTCTTCTCGAAGGCGCTGACCAGCCGGTCGATCAGCCAGGCGCCGGCGGTATCGATCTTTTCGATTTTCGAAAGATCCAGCGCCAAGATCTTGAAACCGCTTCGTTTCTCGATTTTGCGCATGTCGGCGTCGATCAGCGCCACCGTCCGTGTCGTCCAGATTCCGGAAAACGCGCAGCCGAGCACGCCGCCTTCCTCGCCGACCGCCACGCGTGGTTGGTGGTCAGCCTCCGAGGCGGTCGTGCCGCTTGCGTCGCGCTTGCCGATGGTCAACATGGCGTCCTGTTTAGCCTGATGGGTCCGACCTTGTCGATTTGCCGACACCCCTTCTCGCATAGCCGGAGCAGAAAAATATGGCGCGTGTCATTTCGGTTGAGGCCGAACGTTTTCCGATCGCCGGCACCTTCACCATTTCGCGCGGCTCCAAGACCGAGGCCGAGGTCATCACCTGCACGATCAGCCAGGATGCTCATCGCGGTCGCGGTGAATGCGTTCCCTACAAGCGCTATGGCGAGACCATGGACGGCGTGCATGGCGCGATCGAGGCCATGCGTGAGCGGATCGCCGGCGGTATCGACCGCACCGCTTTGCTCGACGCAATGCCGGCGGGAGCCGCGCGCAACGCCGTCGACTGCGCGCTGTGGGATCTTGAAGCCAAGATCAGCGGCAAGCCGGTGGCAAACGCGATCTGGCCGGCTCCGCTGCGTCCGCTGGAAACCGCCTACACGCTGTCGCTTGGCGAACCCGAGTCGATGGCGGCGCATGCCCGCGCCAACGCCGGCCGCCCGCTGCTGAAGGTCAAGATCGGCGGCGACAACGACATCGCCCGCATCCAGGCGGTGAGACAGGCCGCGCCTCAGAGCCGAATCATCCTTGATGCCAATGAGGGCTGGACCGACGACAACATCGTCGCAAACCTCGCTTTTGCCGCGGAGCAAGGCATTGCCCTCGTCGAACAGCCCCTGCCCGCCGGCCGGGACGAAATCCTGCGCCACATCGCGCATCCGCTGCCGATCTGCGCCGACGAAAGCGTGCATGAGGCGAAGAACCTGGAAACGCTGGTCGGTCTCTACGATGCCGTCAACATCAAGCTCGACAAGTCCGGCGGGCTGACGGCGGCGCTCATGCTGCGCGATCGCGCCTGGGAACTCGGTTTCGGCATCATGGTCGGCTGCATGGTCGGCACATCGCTGGCGATGGCGCCGGCGGTGCTACTCGCCCAGGACGCCGATTTCGTCGACCTTGACGGTCCGCTGCTACTTGCCCGCGACCGTGTGCCGGGTCTCGTCTACCAGGGTTCGCTCGTCTCCCCTCCGGACCGGGCGCTTTGGGGCTGAGCGTGCGGCGAGCCCGATCAGCACGAGGCCGACGATCGCGATCGGGATCATCACCAGGAAACCATCGACGCCGAGACGGTCATAGAGCGGGCCGGAAGCCAGCGTAACGGCGGCCATGAAGAAGCCGTTGAAGAAATAGGCGATGCCTTGCGCGGCGCCCGTGCGCTCTTCGGAGACGGTCTCGGCGATCATTCTTTGCAGGCCGATGAGCACCATTGCGACAGACACCGAATGCAGCGACTGCACGGCGAAGAAACCGGCGACACCCAGGCCGAGCGGCCATACCAGTGGGAAGATGATCCAGCGCACGATAGAGCCGATGCCGGCGATCACCATCACCTTGACGACCGACACGGAGGCAAAAATACGATTGAAAAACAAAAACATGCAGACTTCGGACACGACGCCCCAGGCCCACAGCAGGCCGACGACGGAATCGCTGATGCCGATCGATTTCCAGTAGATGGAAACGAAACCGTAGAGGAAGGCATGGCTGGCGGTGATGATGCCGACGCCAAAGGTGAAGTAGAGGAAATAGGCATTGAACAGGCTCGGCGCCGCATGCTGGATTTCCGCCGCCGACAGCGGCGAGGCCTTGCGCGGCCGCCCCATGCGCGGCGCCAGCAGGCCTGCGACGAGCGCCGCGCCAAGGGCAAGGAATATGATCGCCGGAACGGCCTGGGGACCGGTGGCCGCCAGGATGAAGCCGCCCGCGACATTGGCGCAGAGATAGCAGATCGAACCCCATTTTCGCATGCTTGCGTAGTTTGAGCCGAAACGGCGCACGCCCGAAAGCGCCAGCGAATCGGCGATCGGCGAATGCGGCGTCCAGACAATGGTCAGCGCCAGCGATACCGCCAGCACCATCGCGTAGGTCGGCGTGAGAAAATAACCCGCCGAGAGCAAAAGGGAGGCTGCCACCAGTGCGACATAGACATTGGCGCGGTCCCTCGCCCGATCGGCGAGCGTCGCCAGCAGCGGCGTCGTCACCACGCGCAGGAACATCGGCGCCGCCAGGATGACGGCGATCTGCTCGGCGTGAAACCCCTTGGCCTGCAGCCAGAGCGGGAAATAGGGCAGATGCGTGCCGAGCGATATGAACAGCGTGCCGAAGATCAGGCTCATGCGCAGTTCGAAATGGCGCGGCTTGACGAGTTGTTCTGGCGAAAGCGGCGGCAGGGACATGAATCGATCCAATTACGCCGCGTACGATCGGCCGGCGACATAGATCGATCCCTTAACATGGCGGAAAACCAGACGAAACCGGCTGGACTAACCGATTAACGCTTAAAGTCGTCGCGCGTCAGGCCGCCTGCCCGACCCGATCTTCGATAAGCATCGGAATGAAGAGCTCGTCAGGCGCTTCGGGCAGGACTTGCGCCCAGGTCAGGATTTCCATCCGGCCATCGAAGTGCTCGACCACGGCAGTACAGCTTTCCACCCAGTCGCCGGTGTTGATGTAGCGCACATCCTCGAAATTCTCGATCGCCGCATGATGGATATGGCCGCAAATGACGCCGTCGACATGCGAGCGGCGGGCCTCCTCGGTCAGCACGGTCTGGAACGAGCCGATGAAGTTGACCGCCTTCTTGACCTTGACCTTCGCCCAGGACGAGAACGACCAGTAAGGCAGGCCGAGCAATTGGCGCAGCCGCGTCACCACGCGGTTGACGATCATCGCTGCGTCATAGGCATGATCGCCGAGATAGGCGAGCCAACGCTGGTTGTGGACGACGGTGTCGAACTGATCGCCATGGATGACGAGCAGGCGCTTGCCGTCGGCCGTTTCATGGATGGCGCGGTCGGCGACGACGATGCCGCCGAAATGCACGCCCTGGAACTGGCGGGCAAACTCGTCGTGGTTACCGGCGATATAGGTGATCAAGGCGCCCTTGCGCGCCTTGCGCAGCAATTTCTGCACGACGTCATTGTGGCTTTGCGGCCAGTGCCAGCTCCGCCGCAGCCGCCAGCCATCGACGATGTCACCGACCAGATAGATGATGTCGGCGTCGTGATAGCGCAGGAAATCGATCAGGAAGTCGGCCTTCGCCGCCTTCGAGCCAAGATGGACGTCGGAAATGAACATGCTGCGGAAAGTGCGGGGCTGTTGGCCTGACATCGCGATTTCACCCTTGCTTTCGAGCAGCCTATGCCCCGATTCATGCAACAACCGTATGACGGTTGCGATTGGTCCAGCCTAAGGACTAGCTTGCCGGGTAAATCACAGGAGAAATCGTCATGGATCTCGGTATCCGCGGGAAGAAGGCCATCGTCTGCGCTTCGAGCAAGGGACTTGGAAAAGGCTGCGCTATGGCGCTGGCCGAGGCCGGTTGCGACATCGTCGTCAACGGCCGCAACGCGGAACTGGTGGCGAAAACCGCTGCCGAACTGCGCCAGCGCTATGGCGTGACGGTGACGGAAGTCGTCGGCGACGTTTCGAAGCCGGAAGTGCAGAAGGCGCTGCTCGCCGCCTGCCCTGAACCCGATATCTTGGTCAACAACAATGGCGGCCCGCCGCTGCGCGATTTCCGCGAGCTCGATCGCACAAAAATTCTCGAAGGCGTCACCCAGAACATGGTGACGCCGATCGAGCTGGTGCAGGCCGTTCTCGACGGCATGGCAAAGCGCGGCTTCGGCCGCATCGTCAACATCACCTCGCTCTCGGTCTATGTCCCCATCCCTGGCCTCGACCTGTCGTCGGGCGCGCGCGCCGGCCTGACCTCGTTCCTCGCCGGCGTGGCGCGAACAGTGGTCGACCGCAACGTCACCATCAACAGTCTTCTGCCAGGCAAGCTCGACACCGACCGGTTGCGTGGCCCGCATGAGGCCGGCACTGTCGAGGAACCCGCTGCGGCTGCGGCGCGAAAGACCCGCATCAGTGCCGATGTGCCGGCCAAACGGCTCGGCACGCCCGAGGAATTCGGCCAGATCTGCGCCTTCCTCTGCTCGGTCCATGCCGGCTATCTGACCGGGCAGAACATACCGGTCGACGGCGGTCTCTATGTCAGCGCCTTCTGATCGAAAGGTCGGTGAAACGGCAGGACTCATCTGGCATTAAACAGCCGTAAGCATCTGACATCTAGCGATTTTCGACGCGCCTCCGTTTAAAGCTACCGGCGCGTCAATTAGCGTCGCGAAAAACCTTTACCGCATGCTAAAAGGTCTCTCGAAGCAGGTTTCGAGGGAGTGGCCGCATGGAAGGCGAGAACAAGAAAACGGCACGTTCGGACCTCGACGAAGCCGCCCTTTACTTCCACAAGTACCCGACGCCGGGAAAGCTCGAGATCCAGGCGACCAAGCCGCTCGGCAACCAGCGCGACCTGGCGCTCGCCTATTCGCCTGGCGTGGCGGCCCCCTGTCTTGAGATCCGCGACAATCCGGCGACTGCCGCCGACTATACGGCGCGCGCCAACCTCGTCGGCGTTGTCTCCAATGGCTCGGCCGTGCTCGGCCTTGGCAATATCGGCCCGCTGGCCTCCAAACCGGTCATGGAAGGCAAGGCGGTCCTGTTCAAGAAGTTCGCCGGGATCGATGTTTTCGACATCGAGATCGACGCCCCCGAGATCGAGCGCATGGTGGAGACCGTCGCCGCTCTCGAACCCACTTTCGGCGGCATCAACCTTGAGGACATCAAGGCGCCGGAGTGTTTTGAGGTCGAGGAGCGGCTGAAGGCCCGCATGAGCATACCGGTCTTCCACGACGACCAGCACGGCACCGCCATCATCGTCGCCGCCGCCGTGCTCAACGGACTGGAATTCGCCGGCAAGACCATTTCGGACATCAAGGTCGTCACCTCCGGCGCCGGCGCGGCCGCCCTTGCCTGCCTCAACCTCCTGGTCTCGCTCGGCGTGCGTATCGAAAACATCTGGGTCACCGACCGTTTCGGCGTCGCCTACAAAGGCCGCACCGAAGAGATGGATCGCTGGAAAGACCCTTATGTGAAGGACACCGAGGCGCGCACGCTGGCCGATGTCATCCCGGGCGCCGACGTTTTCCTCGGCCTCTCGGCGGCGGGCGTGCTGAAGCCGGAACTGCTGCAGCACATGGCGCCAAAGCCGCTGATCCTGGCGCTGGCCAACCCCAATCCCGAGATCATGCCGGAAGTGGCGCGCGCGGCGCGCCCTGATGCCATGATCTGCACGGGCCGGTCGGATTTCCCTAATCAGGTCAACAACGTCCTGTGCTTCCCCTACATCTTCCGGGGCGCGCTTGATTGCGGCGCCAGCGCCATCAACGAAGAGATGAAGATGGCCGCCGTGCGGGCCATCGCAGCCCTTGCCCGCGAAGAGCCTTCGGACGTCGCCGCACGCGCCTATTCGGGCGAGACGCCAATCTTCGGACCCGAATTCCTGATCCCCTCGCCCTTCGATCCCAGGCTCATCCTGCGCATCGCGCCGGCCGTCGCCAAGGCGGCCTGCGACACCGGTGTGGCGACACGGCCGATCACCGATTTCGCAGCCTATATCGATAAGCTCAACCGTTTCGTCTTCCGCTCGGGCCTGGTGATGAAGCCGGTGTTCTCGTCCGCCAAGGCGTCGAGCGCCAAGCGCGTCATCTATGCCGACGGCGAGGATGAGCGCGTGCTGCGCGCCGCCCAGGTGGTGCTCGAGGAAGGCATCGCCGAGCCGATCCTGATCGGCCGCCCGCACGTCATCGAGGTCAGGCTGAAGCGCTATGGCCTGCGCATCAAGCCGGGCGTCGATTTCGGCCTGATCAACCCGGAGGACGATCCGCGCTACCGCCACTATGTCGACCTTTTGATCGAACTCGCCGGCCGGCGCGGAGTGACGACGGAAGCGGCACGCACCATGGTGCGCACCGACAACACGGTGATCGCGGCGCTTGCCCTGAAGCGCGGCGACGCCGATGCCATGGTCTGCGGCCTCGAAGGGCGCTTCGAGCGGCATCTGCGCAATGTGACGCTTATCATTGGCCCTCGCGCGGGCATCAAGGACTATGACCTGTCGACGCTGTCCATGCTGATTTCGCAGCGTGGCATCATCTTCCTCACCGACACGCACGTCTCCGTCGACCCGACGGCCGAGGAGATCGCCGAGATGACCGTGCTGGCGGCCGAGGAAATCCAGCGCTTCGGCATCGAGCCCAAGGCGGCCCTTCTGTCGCATTCGGATTTCGGTTCGCGCGATTCGCCAAGCGCGCTGAAGATGCGCCAGGCGGCGGCGATCCTGGCACGCATCGCGCCGGAGCTGCAGTGCGACGGCGAAATGCATGCCGATTCCGCTTTGTCGGAGCATCTGCGCCAACGCGTCTACCCGCATTCGCGCCTGAAGGGCGAAACCAATCTGCTGGTGTTCCCGAACCTCGATTCGGCCAACATCACGCTGACGGCCCTGCGCGCCATGATGGATGCGCTGCATGTCGGGCCGATCCTGCTCGGCACGGACAAGCCGGCGCACATACTGACGCCCTCGGTCACGTCGCGCGGTGTGGTCAACATGACGGCGCTCGCCGTGGTCGAGGCCGCGCACAAGGCGCAGGCGATCGCCAATCTGGACTAGGCGAAGCCGGCCTCAGCGGCTCGGCCTGGTCTTTCGGGCAGCACCCTCATATGCCGCAGCACCTCGTTGCAAACCAGGTGTTGCGAACCGGCAACTTGCGATTGCGGAAATTCGGCGTTGGCCGGAAGCGGATTTCGCGGGGGAAGCCGACCTGCTATGGTTGCGCATCTGATTTGACGGCGAGGACGTCATGAAGAGCCTGTTGCTAGCATCCGCATTGCTGTCGCTGGTCGGCGGACAAGCTCTGGCCGCGGACGCCATCAGTGTCGAGCCCACAACCGCCCATGATTGGTCCGGCGTCTATGTCGGCGGGCAAATTGGCTACGGTTTCGGCAGGACCGACGCGACTTACAATTTGCCGAACACCCCGACAATCCGAGGTTCGCAGGACTACGATACCGATGGTTTCCTAGGCGGCGTGCAGATTGGCTACAACTACCAGATCAATTCCGCCGTTCTGGGCGTCGAGGCCGATTTTTCCGGAGCTGACATCAAGGGGCACTCCGACGAAATCAATGTCGGCAGAGGCGATGTTTACGACACCAAGGTGGATTGGTTTGGAACGCTTCGCGCCAGGGCGGGCTATGCGTTTGATCGTACCCTGATCTACGGCACCGGTGGCCTGGCGTTTGGAAGCGTCGAAAACCAGTATCTCGACGGCCCGTTCAACAGCTTTTCCGAAAAGAACACCAAGGTTGGCTGGACCCTCGGCGCCGGACTGGAGCAAGCGATCACGGACCATTGGTCGGCAAAGTTCGAATATCAATATGTCGACCTGCGGGACCAGCCCATCGACTATGCGCCGAACTCGAACACCACGTTCGACAACACGTTCAACGCGGTCAAGATTGGTATGAACTACAAGTTCTGACAGCCGGCGGTGCGATCTGCCGTGCCCCGCCGCTCCAGCCGATTGAAGCCGCCGCTGCCGCGACCAAAGGGCTTTCGGCCAACCGCCTGATCGCATCCGAAATAGACGATTAACCGGCAACGGGGTAGCTTGGCGGACACAGGCCAGCGGGATTGAGGCGGATGACGAGCGGAGGGTTGAAGCGGGCGCATGCTGCCATGCTGCTTGGCTTGCTGCTGTCCGGCGCCACCGTCACCGAGCCACAGGCCGCCTCGCGGGTCTGCCGTCAGTTGGAGGCCGACCTTGCCGCGGCTTCGCGTGGCGGCGGCGGTGGTCCGGCAATGATCCGCAAATACGATGCCGCGATCGACCGGCAGCGCGAACAGATCTCCAAGGCACGCAGCCAGGCGGACGATGCCGGTTGCGGGTTCTCGCTGTTTTCCCGCAACATCAATCGATGCGCCGGGCTCAACGCCACCATAGACCGCATGAACGCCAATCTCGACAGTCTGCAGGCCAAGCGTGCCCAGCTCGCCGGCGGCGGCTCGCGTCGCGACCGTGGCCGCATCCTGGCCGCGCTGGACGCCAATGGCTGCCGCGACGACACGGTTGCGCCACGCCGTGCTCCGCTGCAGGAAGCCGACCGTGGAGAAGACGCCAACGCCAACCTGTTCGACCAGCTTTTCGGCGGCGGTGGCCAGCAGAGCGACACGCTCGATCAGCCGGACGATCCCGGCGAGGAACGCAATGTCCGCCACGTCCTGAACCTGCCCGGCATTCCGGACTTTCCAGATACCGACGGCGAGTTCCACACCACCTGCGTGCGCACCTGCGACGGCTATTTTTTCCCGATGTCGAACGCTGCGTCGGTCGGCGATTTCGAGCGCGACCAGAAGAATTGCGAATCGAGCTGCCCCGGCACCGAAATGCAGGTCTTCTATTCGCGCGGCATGGACGACGATTCCGCCTCGATGACGTCATCCGTCACTGGCAGGCCTTACAGCGAATTGCCGACCGCCTATCTCTACAAGCAGTCCAACAAGTCGCAGCCGCCGGCTTGCGGCTGCAACGCCGCGCAGAATTTCCAGATCATTGGCGGCAACCCGCCGCCCCCGCAGCAGTCCCA
Source organism: Mesorhizobium sp. CNPSo 4671 (assembly GCF_057784245.1). NCBI lineage: Bacteria > Pseudomonadati > Pseudomonadota > Alphaproteobacteria > Hyphomicrobiales > Phyllobacteriaceae > Mesorhizobium > Mesorhizobium sp. CNPSo 4671. The sequence continues at coordinate 330,333 of NZ_JBWLUW010000006.1, forward strand.
GCCGGAAACGGACGCGGCACCGTTCGTTCCCATGCCGGCCTCCAAGCCCGATCCGGGCGCCGACCCGGAGACGCTGGCCAACAGGGAGGGCGGGCTCGACCGCGAAGCCATCAAGCGGCTTTCCGCCAAGCCGGTGACGTCGCCGGTGTCCGCTTTGCCGCCGGAGCAGCGCAAGGTCAGGGTCGTCGGGCCAACGTTCCTTCCCGACCCATCAGCGGCAATAAATCTGCAAGCTCCGGCCCCGAAGGCAGTCCAGTAAGGGCAAGCCTCAGCGGCATGAACAGCCCCTTGCCCTTGCGCCCGGTTGCTTCCCTGATCTTGCCGGTCCAATCCTTCCAGACCGTACCGTTCCAGGGCTCTTCAGGCAGGATATCGAAGGCCTGATTAAGAAAATCGCGGTCGTCGGCCGAAAATTCGGACCGCTCCTGCGGCCCCTCGCGCAGGATGCACCACCAGCCCGCAGCATCGGCAAGCCTATCGAGATTGCCGCGCACCGCCAGCCAGAACGGCTCCGCTTGTTCGCCGGAGATGCCAAGCACCATCAGCCTGTCCCGCGCCTCGTCGAACGGCATATGGTGCAGCAGCACACGGTTGAGCACGAACAATTCGTCAGGATCGAACTTGGCCGATGATTTCGAGGTCGCGGCCGGGTCGAAATGGCCGGCAAGTTCGGTTAAATCATGCGCGGCCGCGACATTCTCCGAGGTGCCGACCAACACCGCGAGCGACGCGACGGCCATCGGCTCGATGCCGTCCTCGCGCAGGCTTTCGATGGAAAGCGCCCCGGTGCGCTTCGACAGCCCCTCGCCCGAGACGGTGGTCAAGAGATTGTGGTGGCCGAAGACAGGCGGCTCGGCGCCCAGCGCCTTGAACAGGGCGATCTGCACGCCGGTATTGGTGACATGGTCGTCACCCCTGATGACATGGCTGACGCCCATCTCGATGTCGTCGACGACGGAGGGCAGCGTGTAGAGATAGGTGCCGTCCTCGCGCACCAGCACCGGGTCGGACAGCGAGGCCAGATCGACCGTTTCCTCGCCGCGCACCAGATCGTTCCAATGCACCTCGGTGCGCTCCGGCTGTAGCGGATCGCCCGAGAAATTGGGCAGCAGGAAGCGCCAGTGCGGCCGGCGCCCGTCAGACTGGTATTCGGCCACCTGCTCTCGCGTCAGCGCCAAGGCCTCGCGGCCATAGACCGGCGGCAGGCCGCGCGTGCGGCGCACTTTTCGCCGGAGATCGAGTTCTTCCGGCGTTTCGTAGCACGCGTAGAGAACGCCCGCCGCCTTCAACCGCTCGACTGCCGCGTCATAGACCTCGAAGCGTCGCGACTGATATTCGGTGGCATCAGGGAAAATACCCAGCCAATGTAGGTCATAGAGGATGGCGTCGGCGAATTCCTGCTTCGATCGGGCGATATCGGTGTCGTCGAAGCGCTGAATGAAGCGGCCCTTGTTGTTCAGGGCGAACAACCAGTTGAACAGAGCGGTGCGCGCATTGCCGATATGGATGCGGCCGGTCGGTGACGGGGCGAAACGAACGGTAACTGTCATGAAAGGGGCGTACCGGATGCATTTGTGATTGACAAGACGCGCCCCCGCGCCGGTCGGCACACATAGAACATGACGCGGGCAATGAAAAGACTAAGGGCCATGCGGCACGCGTGGCCAGTGTCCGATGAGATCATCGAAGGCGATCAGCGGCCGAAGTCGTCGGAACTGAGGCGGGTCCAGCGGTCGCCCATCAATCCTCCGATGAAGATGTCGCCGGAACGCACCGCTTGCGCAACCTCAGGAATGCGCGAGCGTACCATCGTTCCCCCGGCATAGCGGAAGAAAACATTCTTGTAGCTGAAGAGTTGCGGCATGAACCTGGTCTGCGTCTGCCCGATAATGCCTGCGCAGCCCATATTCCACGCGTCCGCGATCAGACTATCGAGGGTCGCGCCCCAGTGCGATCCGGAGGCCTGGATTTGCAACAGGTTCGCCATGCCGCCGGCTTGACCGTAGAAAGCGTAGCAACCGAGCATTTTACCGGCTTCGTCGTAGGTCCCACTGAAATGAAGCGGGCCGTCGGCCCGCTTCTCGGCCGCCAGCGCGAGCAGCCGTGGCAGTTCGCCATCCTGCCAACGCGGCCGAAGCGCGTAATCGGACACAAGGGTCGGCAACCGCTCCGCAAATTGCGCGGCATCCATCGGCTCGCGATGGACCCGGTGTGACGATGAATGCTGGACGGACGGCTCGAACCTTTTTCTCGTAAAAGGATCGAATGCCCTGGCGCAAGGATCGAATACGAAGCGAGACAGGCCCGGCCATTTGCCGCGCACCACGGCGGAGGCCACCGCGGCAGGGCGAAAAATGCGGGTCCACCCCAGACAATGCACCGGCAGGAGCTGGTATTTCAACGGACGCGCGAAAGCCAGGGATACCCGGTTGGCCGAATCGGTCAGATGCAGATCGAATCCGCCTTGATGCACGGCACGCAGCAATTGCGGTCCGGCCGATCCGTGATCAGTGCCGGTGTCGGCCATGAGCGGACCGATGATCGCCGCATTCAATGGCGCTCCGTTGAGCTCGTAGCGGGCTTTCAGGACACCGAGGAAGCCACCCAGATCGCCCTGCGGGTTGATCTGGACAAGCGCGTTGCTCTCACCAGGCTGGCCGGCAGCATCAAGATAGATCTTCTTCATATACTCGGCCGTCTCCGCGATCGCGCGATCGCGGAGATGACGCCGACGCCGGCGAAACTTCGTCAGGAAGAGTGCGGCGACGCGCTCGAGATCTTCGGCAACTAGCGGCCGAACCGAGCCGTGGTGGGTCGCCAGCACCGACGGCGCGGCCACCTTTTCCACACCGGTATCTTCGGAAGCAAGATGCATCGTGAAGCCGAAATCCTGCGCTGACCAATCTGATCCCAGAGCAAGGGCTTACGCCCCCTGGGTTGCTTTTGAGTAAATATGCAGCAACCAGTGGTAGAAAAGACGTGTTGTGCCCTGGCATTATAAACTACGTCTAAACTGCCGGGATGCCGCAAGATGCCGCGTAGGTCACTCTGGCTGACAGCGACTGATGGAGTTGGCCTCCGGCCGAAGCCGGAGGCCAACTCAGTTCAGACGACCAGTCCCTTGGTCAGCTCGAGCGCCTGGCGCTCGAACAGGCGGCGGTAGATGCCGCCCTTCAGCCTGATCAGCTCGTCATGCGAGCCTTCCTCGACGATGTTGCCGCTGTCGAAGACAAGCAGCCGGTCGAGCGCCCGGACCGTCGACAGCCGATGTGCGATGACCAGCGTGGTGCGGCCGACCATCAGCCGTTCCATCGCCTGCTGGATCAACACTTCCGATTCCGAATCGAGGCTCGACGTCGCCTCGTCCAGGATCAGGATGCGCGCATCGGCCAGGAAAGCACGCGCGATCGCCACGCGCTGACGCTCGCCGCCCGACAATTTAACGCCGCGTTCGCCGACCAGCGTGCCGTAGCCTTTCGGCAGGCTGGTGATGAAGTCATGCGCACTCGCAAGCCTGGCGGCATGCTCGATCTCCTCCTGCGTTGCGCTTGGCCTGGCATAGGCGATGTTCTCGGCCAGCGAGCGATGGAACAGGATCGGCTCCTGCTGGACGATGGCGATCTGCCCGCGCAGCGATGCTTGCGCCACCTGCGAAATATCCTGGCCGTCGATCAGAATCTTGCCCGCATTCACGTCATAGAGCCGCTGGATGAGCTTGACGAAGGTCGTCTTGCCCGAACCGGAGTGACCGACGAGCCCGACCCGCTCACCCGGCGCGATATCGACCGAAAAGTCGCGATAGAGCGGCGACCGGTGATTGCCGTAGTGGAAGGTGACGTTGTCGAAGCTGATGGCCCCTTGCGTGATCCGGATCGGCCTGGCGCCGGGCCGGTCCTCGATGCCGAGCGGTTCGGACTGGAAATCGACCAGTTCCTCCATGTCGTTGATCGAACGCTGCAGATTGCGGATATGCGTGCCGATATCGCGCAAATAACCTTGCAGCACGAAGAACGAGGTGAGCACGAAGGCGACGTCGCCGGCGCTGGCCTGCCCCCACGACCACAAGAGCAGCGACAGGCCGATCACCGCGGCGCGCATGACCAGCAGCAGCGCCCCTTGCGTGGTGCCGTTGATGGTGCCGCGCACCCAGGTGCGCCGCGTGCGCGCCCGCCATTTGGCGACAACCTTGGCAAGGCGGCGCTCTTCGCGCTCCTCGGCGCCAAAGCCCTTGACCACAGCGTTGCAGCTCACCGCGTCGGCGAGCGAACCGCCGAGGCGCGTGTCCCAGGTGTTGGCGAGCCTTGCCGCCGGCGCGACATAGCCAAGCGACAGCATCCCCGTCACCATGATGAACAGCACCGAACCAGCGGCCACGACCACACCCATCAGCGGCCAGAACCAGCCGAGCAGCAGCGTCGAGCCGACAAGCATGACCACGGACGGCAGCAGCGCGATCAGGATGGTGTCGTTGAGCAGGTCGAGCGCCCACATGCCGCGCGTCACCTTGCGCACGGTCGAGCCAGCAAACGAGTTGGCGTGCCAGTCGGTGGAAAAGCGCTGAACGCGATGGAAGGCATCGGCGGCGATGTCGGCCATCATCTTCAGCGTCAGTTCGACGATGCCCATGAACGCCATGTTGCGCAGCACGACGCCGGTCAAGGCGAGCGCCATCAAAATAGAAAACGCCGTCATCGCGGCATTCCAGGCAATGGCGTCCGCGCCGGCGCTGCTGGCGACAGCATCGACCAGCCGGCCGGAATAGAGCGGCGTCAGGACGTCGGCCAGCGTCGACAGCAGGAAACCACCCATGATCAGCGAAAGCCGCCAAGGCTGGCGCCGCCAATGGGTGAGCGTGAAACCAAGAACGCTGCGAAAGGCGCTCGCGCGCAAATCGATCTTGAAACGAGCCATGATGTCATTCGGGCGCAAACGAGCCCGATCCCAAGTAAGGTCGAAAATTGAAGAAGCCGCGCAAGGGGCAAATGATTGCCCAGAAGCGGAGTGGCATATCTTGGCGTCACGCCCGTAATCGGGCGGCGACCGGCATCGGCATAAGCCTGTGCTCAATCCGGCTACGATGCAAAGGATGGACCTTCGCCGAGCGCCGGATGAGACCTAGGCTTCGCGGCCTCGCATTACCATGTGAAATACTGCCATTCGGACCTCCCGCAAATGAATCGCGGAACGGTCCTTATAGAGACGCCCCTACGCATCGCCAAGACTGGCTCGCGCCAAAAGCCTATCTGGTCCAACCACTGCGGTTATTTTGCAACAACGGGAAACGCGCTTACCCGCGATCCCTGAAACGGTTGGTGATGGGGTAGCGGCGGTCGCGGCCGAAATTCTTCCGGGTGATCTTCACACCGGGTGCGGCCTGCCGGCGCTTGTATTCGGCGATATAGAGCAGGTGCTCGATGCGCGTCACCGTTGCCCGGTCATGGCCGCGCGCGACGATGTCGTCGACGCCCATCTCGTTTTCGACCAGGCATTCGAGGATATCGTCCAGCACCGGATAGGGCGGCAGCGAATCCTGGTCGGTCTGGTTCTCGCGCAATTCCGCCGACGGCGCCTTGTCGATGATGTTCTTCGGGATGACCTCGCCCGAGGGCCCGAGCGCACCCGGCGGCACATGGCTGTTACGCCAGCGCGACAGCGCGTAGACCTGCATCTTGTAGAGGTCTTTTATAGGATTGAAGCCACCATTCATGTCGCCATAGAGCGTGGCGTAGCCCACCGACATCTCGCTCTTGTTGCCCGTCGTGACCACCATCGAGCCGAACTTATTGGAGATCGCCATCAGGATGGTGCCGCGCGCGCGGCTCTGCAGGTTCTCCTCGGTGATGCCTTCCTTGGTGCCCTCGAAGAGCTGCGTCAGCGTGTGCAGAAAGCCTTCCACCGGCTCGAAGATCGGCACGATGTCATAGCGGCAGCCGAGCGCCCGGGCGCAATCCTCGGCATCCTTCAGTGAATCCTTCGAGGTGTAGCGGTAGGGCATCATCACCGCGCGCAGCCGCTCCTCGCCGAGCGCGTCGACGGCAAGGGCAGCGCAGATCGCCGAATCGATGCCGCCGGACAGGCCGAGCACCACATTCTTGAAGCCGTTCTTGTTGACGTAGTCGCGCAAGCCCAGCATGCAGGCGCGATAGTCGGCCTCCTCCCGCTCGGGGATCTTCGACATCGGCCCTTCCGAGCAGACCCAGCCGTCCTCCCGGCGCTTCCATGTGATGACGTCGACCGCTTCCTCGAACTGGCTCATCTGGAAAGCCAATGTCTTGTCGGCGCCGATGGCGAACGACGCGCCGTCGAAGATCAGCTCGTCCTGGCCACCGAGCTGGTTGGCATAGGTGATCGGCAGCCCGCATTCGATCACCTGGCGGATGACCACCTGGTGACGGACATCGATCTTGGCGCGATAGTAGGGCGAACCGTTCGGCACCAGCAGGATTTCCGCCCCGCTTTCCGCCAGCGATTCGCAAATGCCGACATCGCCCCAAATATCTTCGCAAATCGGGATGCCGATGCGCACGCCGCGGAAATTGACGGGGCCTTGGATCTCTAGCCCTGCCTGGAAGACGCGCTTCTCGTCGAACTCGCCATAGTTCGGCAGGTCGAGCTTGTAGCGTTCGGCCAGGATTTTGCCGCCATCGGCGACGATGATCGAATTGTGCGTGCCGCTCTTGCGCTTCAGCGGCGTGCCGATGATGACGCCCGGGCCGCCATCGGATGTATCGGCGGCAAACTCCTGCGCCGCCTTTTCGCAAGCCTTCAGGAAGGCCGGCTTCAGCACCAGATCTTCCGGGGGGTAACCGGCCAGGAAAAGCTCGGTATAGAGCACGAGATCGGCGCCCTGGCGCGCGGCATCCGCCCTCGCCTGGCGGGCCTTTGCGAGGTTGCCGGCGACATCGCCGACGGTCGGGTTGAGCTGGGCGATCGCGATACGCAGGATGTCGGGCTTCTTGGTCATGCCTGCCGGTTTAGCGCGCCAAAATTCGCCGAGCAATGGCGTTCGTTTGGACCAATTCGGACCGAATGATGTGGGTCATCCGCGTCCACAGGGACGATCAGTCGTCGCCCATATATTCGCGCAGCGACTGCGGCGAATGGTTCTCGCCGATCGACATCGCCAGGATGCGCGAAATGTGCCGGCGCGGCAGGCCCGTGTCGGCCACCCATCGATTGATCTGAGCCTGAATCTTGTCGAGGTCCTTCTTCGATGTCGGGCTTTCGGCGATATCGAGGCCAGCATCGCGCAATGCTGCCGCCATGTCGGCCGAAATGACAAAGGCATCCCAGCCCAGCCAGCGCAGGAAATACTGGCCGGTATTGCCGCCCAGCCGGCTGCCATGCTTGCCGAGATAGGCCATCAGCCCGACCTGGTCGCCGGCAGGCCAATTGGCGAGGAATTCACCGAAGCTGCCATGCTCCTTCGACACGCGTTCGACGAAAGCGGCGTTGTCGCGCACGGATTTGATCTTCTGCGGGTTGCGCACAATGCGTTGGTCGGAAGCCAGATCGTGCCAGAAATCGTCGGGCTGGAACAACAGCCGCTTCGGCTCGAAGCGCAGAAACGCCTCTTCGAAACCCGGCCATTTTTGTTCGATGACCCGCCAGACAAAACCGGCGGCAAAGATCCGCTCAGCCATCGTCGAGAGAATGCGACCGTCCGGAATATCGGCGACGGCGGCATTGTCAGGCACCGGCCCAAGCAGCGTCGAAAGCTCCGCCTCGCCGCCCTTGCGTTTTGCCGCGCGCAGACGAATTTTCTGGAAATCGGCCATGGATCCCTCGCTGTTGGCTTGAATGTACCACTTCCCGCGAGGCCCGGCAGCCTCTACGTCTATCTCCACTGACGACGGAGACGGCCATGTACAAGACAATCGACGATCTGGCGAACCGCTGGCTCAAGCGACGGCCGGACGGCCTCAGCCCACTCGAAAACCGGGTGCTGCAATCGACGCTCGAGCGCACGACGATCTCCAGGGACACCAACAAGGCCGTCGCCTTCCACCAGACCTTCGGCGACCGCCTCGCCGATACGATCGCCCGCATCGGCGGCTCCTGGTCGTTCATCCTGGGTTTCTTGGCTTTTCTGGTCCTTTGGACCGTTGGCAATGTCTGGCTTTTGACGCGCGATGCCTTCGATCCCTACCCGTTCATCTTCCTCAATCTGGTGCTGTCGATGGTCGCCGCTCTGCAGGCGCCGGTGATCATGATGGCACAGAACCGCCAGACTGAACGCGACCGCATCGATGCCGCCCATGACTACGAGGTCAATCTGAAGGCCGAGATCGAGATCATGGCGCTGCACGAAAAACTCGATGAACTGCGCCACAGCCAGATCATCGGCATGCGCGACGAGATCGTGCGGCTGGCCGAGATGGTCAAGCGCATTGACGAGAGGCTGGCGCAGCAGCAGTCGGCTTCATGACCGAAGCCATCCATCATTTCATCGAACAGTATGGGCTGCTGGCCGTCTTTCTCGGCTGTGTCGCCGAAGGCGAAAGTGCCGCCATCCTCGGCGGCTTCTTCGCCCACCAGCATGTTTTCGTGCTCTGGCATGCCGTTGCCGCGGCAGCACTCGGCGCCTTCGTCGGCGACACCTGTTTCTTCATCCTCGGCAGGAGTTTCGCCGACAACCGGCATGTCGTCAGGTTGCGCGGGCGGCCCGGCTTCCGCCGCGCCTATCGCTTGCTCAACACCCACCCCAATATCTTCGTGCTGTCGAACCGCTATGTCTACGGCATGCGTCTGGTCGGCGGCATCGCGGCCGGCCTTTCGGCCACAGCAGCACCACGTTTCGTCATCCTCAACGCCATCTCATCGGTGATCTGGGCGGTGCTGTTCAGCTCAATCGGCTACGTTTTCGGGTTGGGCGCCGAGCACTTGGTCGGCCAGGCGTTGCTGCGCCACGAACGGCTGCTGATCGGGCTCGGCATCGGCCTCACCGTGGCCGTGCTCGCCTGGCTTGCCGCCCGCCACATCGCCAAGCGCGAGCGCGGCCGGGAGCAGTGATGCCGCCAGCCTCTATGGTCGCACGGAAGGTCAGATCGGAAAGCCGGTGATCCGCTCGATGAGGGCGATGCCCCAGACACCGGCGACGATGACCACCGAAATCAGCACAGCCAGCGAACCGCAATCCTTGGCCAGTTGGATGTCGACATTGAACTCGCGGCTGAAGGCATCGCAGGCGGCCTCGATGCCGGTATTCAGCACCTCGACCATGATCAGCAACAGCACCGCGCCGATCAGCAAGGCATAACCACGCCAGGACACCGAAACAAACCACCCGGCCGGCAAGGCCAACGCGAGCAGCATCAGTTCCTGCTGGAAGGCCTTCTCGCTGACGGCCAGTTTGCGAAACGCCCGCACCGAATTGATAAAAGCGTCGATCAGCCGCTGCATGCCCAAACCTCTTTCCGGATCACCGGCACGAGATAAAGCAATGGCCCGATCAAGGGAATAAGGCGTCTCGTCCAAAATTCATCCAGCGACCGCTATCGAAGGCGTTGACTTTTCAAACTGCGGCAGCCCGTCGTCGATTGAATAATAGTCGCCCTTGTCACCAACGAAGATATGACAGTCGCCCGTGAGACCTGTCGGCTTGTCGAACGCTCCCGCCATCACCGAAATATAGTCTTGAGCCCTTGGCTTCCAGAAAAGCACGGACCCACATGTTCTGCAGAAGCCGCGCCCGGCGAAAGCGGACGCTTCATACCAGGTGATGCTCTCCGAGCCTTCGATGACGATATCGGCGTTGGCAACATTGGTCGCGGCATAGAAATGCCCGCTCTGCTTCCTGCACTGCGAACAATGACAGTAAACGACCCCCCGAAGCGCTCCACTTGTTCGGAAGCGGACCGCTCCGCACAGGCATGATCCCTGGTGACTGTCGCTCATTCGGCGCTCCTTCAAGAAACCTCGTCCAGCATCTTTGCCAGGATTCCAGCTTTGCGGTGGTCACGCGCAAGCAAATGCGACATCGATTGGCGTGGTGAATTCGAAATCCAGTTTCATTTCCAGAAGCGCGCCGTGCGGATTTCAAATTCAAAGCCGCCAAACTGGGTGTTGTCAGGCGACGTCGGTGCAAAAATTCATGCTTCTACAGCCACAGGTGGCGAAAAACCTGTGGAAGCCGCGCGGATTAAGGAAACTTTAGCGCTGCTGCAACTATGGTCACGCCAAGCGAAGGTCGCGGGTGGGGACACGCCTCGTCGCAAGATGTTCTGGACTATCGGTCGCGCTCCCCAGCTCGGCGATCAATGGAACCCGCAAATTCCGCGCCGGGATCCGAGGGGAAGAGTGAATCAGACATGCAGCCGGCAGCCGCCACGACCGAAAGAAGCACCGACATCGCAGCCACGGTTGTCACGACCATGCGCCAGCTTGGCGTACTCGGCCTGCCGCGCAACTATGAAATCTTCTACGAGGCATTGAGCGGCACCAATCGCGAGCTCAGCCTCGCCGTCGTGTCCTTGAGCAACCGGCCGACGCAGGACGAGCTGGATCAGATCGGGCGCGCCTTCTTCGCCCAGAACCACGGCCCCGGCATCGTCGAGCATGCCCGAGACGTCATCGCCAGGGAGCTCGAGGAGGTCGCGGCGCTGTTGCGGAGCGAGCGCAGCCACATCGAAAAATACGGCAGGATCCTGGATGAAACATCGAGCGGCTTGAGCAATCGCAGCCTGCTCTCGCAGGACCTCTTGCAGAAGATCGCCAACGCCATGGCCGTCGCCACCAATTCGACGATCGATCACGGTCGACAGATCGCCTCGACTCTAAGCGACAAGACGGCCGAACTCGAGAACGTCAAGTTGAAACTCGAGGAATACAAGCGGCTGGCCAACACGGATCCGTTGACCCAGATCTGGAACCGCCGCGCCTTCGACAAGGAAATCACCCGGATCTACAACAGCAACAAGGGCATCCTGTTCAACGCCCTGATCCTTGCCGACATCGATCGGTTCAAGGATATCAATGACCGCTACGGCCATCCTGTAGGGGACAAGATCATCCAGATCATCGCCGAGATTTTCCAGACCAGCATTCGCGGCGACATGTTCGTCGCCCGCACCGGCGGCGAGGAGTTCGCACTGATCGTCGAGGGCGCCAGCGAAGATGCCACCTACGAGATCGCGGAGCGCATTCGCGCCCTTATCGAGCAGACGCCGTTCACCAGCAGCCAGACCGGCATGAATTACGGCACGGTGACGGTCTCGATGGGCATCTGCATGGCGTCGGAGGCTGAAGGGCCGGAAGACCTCTACACCAAGGCCGACCGGGCGCTCTACCGGTCCAAGGTCAGCGGCCGCAACCGCGTCACCAAACATTCGACGATGGCCGGCCGCGCCGGCAAGAGCTGGTTGCTCTACAAGAAGGACTGACGCCTCCTTCCGATTGCGCCCGTAAGGGCGGGAGCGCAAACGATCAGCTGAAAATGGAGAAGGCGCCGGGTTTCCCAGGCGCCTTTCCTTTATCGGTTGAATGGTCCGGAATTAGCCGTTCACGGCCTGCTTGTGCTGTACCGGGTGGCTCTTCTTCAGCAGGTCCGACACCAGGAAGGCCAGTTCGATCGCCTGGTCGGCATTGAGGCGCGGGTCGCAATGGGTGTGGTAGCGGTCCTGCAATTCCTCGGCCGTGATGGCGCGGGCGCCGCCCGTGCATTCGGTGACGTTCTTGCCGGTCATCTCGACATGGATGCCGCCGGGATGCGTGCCTTCGGCGCGGTGCACCTCGAAGAAGGTCTGCACTTCCTTCAGGATGCGGTCGAACGGCCGCGTCTTGTAGCCGGCGGCCTCGATCGTGTTGCCATGCATCGGGTCCGACGACCACACCACGCTGCGGCCTTCTTTCTCCACCGCGCGCACCAGCTTGGGCAGATGGTCGGCGACCTTGTCCGAGCCAAAGCGGGCGATCAGCGTCAGCCGGCCGGGCTCGTTCTCGGGGTTGAGCAGGTCGATCAGTTCCAGCAGGCCGTCCGGCGTCAGCGACGGACCGCATTTCAGGCCAAGCGGGTTCTTGATGCCGCGGCAATATTCGACATGCGCGTGATCAGGCTGGCGGGTGCGGTCGCCGATCCAGATCATGTGGCCCGAGGTGGCGTACCAGTCGCCCGAGGTCGAGTCGACGCGGGTCAGCGCCTCCTCATAGCCGAGCAGCAGCGCCTCATGGCTGGTGTAGAAATCGGTCTCTCGCAGCGCGTAGTTGGTCTCCGAGGTGATGCCGACGGCCTTCATGAAGTCCATCGTCTCGGTGATGCGGTTGGCGAGCGACTCGTATTTCTCGCCCTGCGGGCTGTCGGCCACGAAGCCGAGCATCCAGCTATGCACGTTCTCCAGGCTGGCATAGCCACCCTGCGCGAAGGCGCGCAAAAGGTTGAGCGTCGCCGCCGACTGGCGGTAGGCCATTTCCTGGCGGGCGGGGTCGGGAATGCGCGACTTCTGATCGAATTCGATGCCGTTGATTATGTCGCCGCGATAGCTCGGCAGCGTCACCTCGCCCTTGGTCTCGTTGTCGGACGAGCGTGGCTTGGCGAACTGGCCGGCAACGCGGCCAACCTTCACCACCGGCTGTGCGCCGGCAAAGGTCAGCACGACCGACATTTGCAGGAAGACGCGGAAGAAGTCGCGGATGTTGTCAGCGCCATGTTCGGCAAAGCTTTCGGCGCAGTCGCCCCCTTGGAGCAGGAAGGCTTCACCGGCAGCGACGGCTGCCAATTGCTTCTTGAGCTTGCGTGCTTCACCGGCAAAGACCAGCGGCGGAAAGGTGGCGAGTTGGGCTTCGGTGCTCTTCAGCGCGGCAAGGTCCGGATAGGCAGGAACCTGCTTGATCGGCTTTGCTCTCCACGAATTCGGCGACCATTTCGTCATCGCTGCACCCAACGCTCTTTCCGGCAAGCACCCTCGCCTGCCATTTCCCGCCCCTATATGGGGTGGCGGCTCCATACACGAAGCCGATTTCCTATTCTAGACCGGAATTTCAGCGCTGGCGAATGGGTCGGGTGGGCTATGCCGCCTTCTCGACCAGCCTTGCCAGTTGTGTCATCACCACCGCCGAGCCCGCCAAGCGCTTGTCCGGCGTCGGCCAATCGCGCACGAAGACGACGCTGTGATCCGGCCGGATCTTGGCCAGCGAGCCCTGCTCGCCGATGAACTTGACCAGGCCGACCGGATTGGAGAACTCACGCTTGCGGAAATGGATGACGACGCCCTTCGGCCCGGCATCGAGCTTCTCGACATTGGCCTTGCGGCAAAGCGCCTTGATGAAGACGATCTTCAAGAGATGCTTGACCTCGTCCGGCAGCGGGCCGAAACGGTCGATCAGTTCGGCACCAAAAGCGTCGATCTCCTCGGTGTTTTCGAGGTCGCCGAGACGGCGGTAGAGCGCCAGCCTGAGCTGCAGGTCAGGCACATAGCTTTCCGGGATCATCACCGCGGTACCGACGGCGATCTGCGGCGACCAGCCGCCATCCTGGACCTCGCCGGAATCCTTCACCTCGGCCACGGCCTCCTCCAGCATCTGCTGATAGAGCTCGAAGCCGACCTCCTTGATATGGCCGGACTGTTCTTCGCCGAGAAGATTGCCGGCGCCCCTGATATCGAGATCGTGGCTGGCGAGCTGGAAACCGGCGCCCAGCGTGTCGAGCGATTGCAGCACTTTCAGCCGGCGCTCGGCGGTGTCGGTCAGCTTGCGGTTGGCCGGCAGCGTGAACAGCGCATAGGCGCGCACCTTGGAACGGCCGACGCGGCCACGCAGCTGGTAGAGCTGCGACAGGCCGAACATGTCGGCGCGGTGGATGATCAGCGTGTTGGCGGTCGGGATGTCGAGGCCGGATTCGACGATGGTGGTCGACAGAAGCACGTCGTACTGGCCGTCGTAGAAGGCATTCATGATGTCGTCGAGCTCGCCCGGCGGCATCTGGCCATGGGCCACCGCCACTTTCAGCTCCGGGACAGATTCCTTCAGGAAATCATGGATTTCCGACAGATCACTGATACGCGGCACGACATAGAAGGAATGCCCGCCGCGATAACGCTCGCGCAGCAGCGTCTCGCGAATGACCAGCGGATCGAAGGGCGAGATGAAGGTGCGCACCGCCATGCGGTCGACCGGCGGCGTGGCGATCAGCGACAGCTCGCGCACGCCCGTCAGCGCCAGCTGCAAGGTGCGCGGAATCGGCGTCGCCGACAGCGTCAGCACGTGGACATCGGCCTTCAGATCCTTCAGCCGTTCCTTGTGCTTGACGCCAAAGTGCTGCTCCTCGTCGATGATCAGCAGGCCGAGATTCTTGAACGAGATGGCGGAGCCGAGCAGCGCATGGGTGCCGATGACGATGTCGACCTGGCCTTCGGCGATGCCCTTTTTGGTTTCCGCCAGTTCCTTGGCGCCGACCAGCCGCGACGCCTGGGCGACGCGAATGGGAAGGCCGGAGAAGCGCTGCGAAAACGTCTTGAAATGCTGCCGTGACAACAAAGTCGTCGGCACCACCACCGCGACCTGGAACCCTTCCATCGCCGCGATGAAGGCGGCGCGCAGCGCCACTTCGGTCTTGCCGAAGCCGACATCGCCGCAGATCAGCCGGTCCATCGGCTTGCCGGCGCCAAGATCGTCGCGCACCGAGTCGATCGCCGTCTGCTGATCGTCGGTCTCCTCATAGGGGAAACGGGCTGAGAATTCGTCATAGAGGCCTTCGGCCGGCACCAGCGCCGGCGCGGCACGCATCTGCCGCTCGGCGGCGATGCGGATCAGTTGCCCGGCCATGTCGAGCAGGCGCCGTTTCAGCTTTGCCTTGCGCGACTGCCAGGCGCCGCCGCCCAGCTTGTCCAGCGTCGCCTCGGCTGTATCAGAGCCATAACGCGACAGGAGCTCGATGTTTTCCACCGGCAGGAACAGCCGGTCATCGCCGGCATAGTGGATTTCCAGGCAGTCATGCGGCGCGCCGACCGCCTCGATGGTGCGCAGGCCGATGAAGCGGCCAATGCCATGGTCGGCATGGACGACGATATCGCCGGCCGACAAGGCCGAAGCCTCGGCAATGAAATCGGAAGCGCGCTTCTTGCGCTTGGAACGCCGGATCAGCCGGTCGCCCAGAATGTCCTGTTCGGCGACGACGACCAGCTTTTCAGTTTCGAAGCCGGATTCGAGCGGCAGCACAGCCAATGCCGCCTGCCCCGGCTCAAGCTGTTCGGCTTCCGCCAGTGTTTCGACCTGCTTGAGATTGCCGAGATGATGTTCGGTGAGGATCTGGCCAAGCCGGTCGAGCGAACCTTCGGTCCAGCCGGCAATGACGACGCGGCGGCGCGCCGCGCGCTCGTCGGCGATATGCCTCACGACGACATCGAAGACATTGACATTCGGGTCGGCGCGCTCCTCGACGAAGCTGCGGCCATGGCGCGAGCCGGCGTGGTAGACCTTTTTCGCGCCGGCATCGGGCGCATCGAAGGGCGTGAAGTCGATCGCTTCGCGCGGCCCGAGCGAGGCGATCAGGTTTTCCGGCGAGAGATAAAGCAGGTCCGGCGCCACCGGCTTGTACGGCACGGCATCCTTCAAGGCGGCGTCGGCCTGCTTCTTGCGCGCCTCGTAATGGTCGAGGATCAGCGTGTGGCGCTCGGCCAGCGCTTCATGCGCCAGATGGTCGAAAATGACTGGCGTGTCAGGCAGATAGTCGAACACGGTTTCCAGCCGCTCGTAGAAGAACGGCAGCCAGTGCTCCATGCCGGCGAAACGCCGCCCTTCGCTGACGGCCGCATAAAGCCCGTCGTCGCGCTGCGGCGCGCCAAAGGCATCGATGTAGGAGCGGCGGAAGCGGCTGATGGTTTCGGGTGTCAGCGCCACTTCGCTCATCGCCTGCAGCGCCATCGACTTGCGCTGGCCGGTGGTGCGCTGCGTGGCGGCGTCGAAGACGCGGATCGATTCCAGCGTGTCGCCGAAGAAGTCGAGCCTGAGCGCCTCGGTCCAGCCGGGCGCGAACAGGTCGAGAATGCCGCCGCGTACCGCGAATTCGCCGATGCCGCGCACCGTCGGCACGCGCTCGAAGCCGGAAGTTTCCAGCCGCGACACCAGCGCGTTCATGTCGATCTGGTTGCCGGGCCTGGCATGAAAGGTCTGTGCCTCGACAAGGTCGGCCGGCGGAATGCGCTGCAGCAGCGCATTGGCCGTGGTGAGGATGACGGCGCGGTGCGGCTTCTTCGCCAGCGCGATCATGGCGGTGAGCGCATCGAGACGCTTGGCGGCGGCATCCGAGCCGGGCGAGACGCGATCGTAGGGCAGACAATCCCAGGCCGGCAGCTCCAGCACCGGCAGGCCGGGCGCGGCGAAGGCCAGCGCCTCAATGATTGCCGGCAGGCGTTGGCCGTCGCGCGCCACGAACAGCACCGGCTTGTCGGGCGCGATCTCATGGATCGCCTGCACCAACGCAAAGGCTTCATAGCCATCGGCGACACCGTCGACGATGAACTGGCCGGCACGGCCTTTCGGCAGACCGATTTTGGGGATGAGGCTCATGATTGCACGTTTAAAATGTCATGGTCCGGCGGGACGCCAGGATCTTTTGCAGGACTGCACAGTCGATATCCGCCGGCACAGGGATTTCGCCCGTGATCAGCGGCAGGAAGTCGGTGTCGGGAATATCGAGAAGCCCTTCATATTGGTCGATTTCCTCAGCCGTCAAGGCGCCGATCTCGGCGTCGGCAAAGGTGCCGAGGATCAGATCCATCTCGCGCATGCCGCGATGCCAGGAGCGGAACAACAGCTTGCGGCGGCGGGCGTCCAGCCCCTCGCTTGATCGTTTCGTTCCGGTCATTGTGCCGCATCCTCACTTGCTGCGGCGCATATAGCGTGGATAGAAGGGGCTGTCAGCCTTGCGCTGAGGCCGTCGCGACATAAGCTGACATCATGCGTCCTTCCATCCTCGATCCACTGTTTGTTCCGATCACTTCGCTCGCCGGCGTCGGGCCGAAGGTTGGCGCGCTGATCGAGAAGGTTGTCACGGCTGATCTTGGTGATCGCGCCGCGCGCGCGGGCGACCTGCTGTTCGTGCTGCCGCACACCGTGATCGACCGCCGCAGCCGGCCGGGCATCGCAGGGTCCGCGGAAGGCCAGATCGTCACGCTCGACGTGCGCATCGACCGCCACCTGCCGCCGCCGCGCGGCAACCGGTCGGTGCCCTACAGGGTCTATGCCCATGACGACACCGGCGAAATCGGCCTGACCTTCTTCCATGCACACGCCGCCTACCTCGAAAAGGCAATGCCCGTTGGCGAGCATGTCGTGGTCTCGGGCCGCATGGAATGGTTCAACGGCCGCCCGACCATGGTCCACCCCGACCATATCGCGCTGGCCAGCGAGGCGGAAGACCTGCCGCTGGTCGAACCGGTCTATCCGCTGACCGCAGGGCTCTCGGGCAAGGTTCTGCGCCGGGCCATCGGCCAGGCGCTGGCACGTTTGCCCGAACTGCCGGAATGGCAGGACGGCGCTTTCATGCGCCGGCACACCTTTCCGACCTTTGCCGACGCGCTGACCCGCATCCACAATCCGGCCGACCCGATCGATGTTTCCATCGACGGTGCCGCCTGGCGGCGTCTTGCCTATGACGAGTTGCTGGCGGGCCAGGTCTCGCTGGCGCTGGTGCGGTCAAAGATCCGCCGCCTGTCCGGCCGCCCCCTGATCGGCGACGGCCGCATCGTCGAGAAACTGCGCGCCGCACTTCCCTACTCGTTGACCGCAAGCCAGGAATTCGGGCTCGCCGAAATCAATGCCGACCTTGCCGACCCCGAGCGCATGCTGCGGTTGCTGCAGGGCGACGTCGGCTCGGGCAAGACGGTGGTTGCACTGCTCGCCATGGCGCGCGCCGTCGAGGCTGGAGGCCAGGCGGCGCTGATGGCGCCGACCGAAATCCTGGCGCGCCAGCATCTGGCGACGATCGCCCCCCTCGCCGCCAAGGTTGGGCTGCGCATCGCCATCCTGACCGGCCGCGAAAAGGGCCGCGAACGCACCGACACGTTGGCTGGTCTCGGAAGCGGCGAGATCGACATCGTCGTCGGCACCCACGCGCTGTTCCAGGAGACGGTGACATTCCACGATCTGGTGCTGGCCGTCATCGATGAGCAGCACCGCTTCGGCGTCCATCAGCGGCTCGCCATCACCGCCAAGGGCGATGCGCCCGACATGCTGGTGATGACCGCCACGCCCATCCCGCGCACGCTGGTGCTGACCGCTTTCGGTGACATGGATGTGTCGAAACTGACGGAAAAACCGGCCGGCCGACAGCCAATCCGGACCGTCACGCTGCCGCTGGAACGGCTCGACGAACTAGTCGCCCGCATGGAGGACGCTGTCGCCGGCGGCCAGAAAATCTACTGGATCTGTCCGCTGGTGGAAGAATCCGAAGAGATCAAGCTGATGTCGGCCGAGGATCGCTTCGCCTCGCTGAAACCGCTGTTCGGCGACCGCATCGGCCTCGTCCACGGCCGCATGAAGGGCGCCGAGAAAGACGAGGCGATGCGCGCCTTCAAGGAGGGCGAAACCCGCATCCTGATCGCCACCACCGTCATCGAGGTCGGCGTCGACGTGCCCGACGCCACCGTCATGGTCATCGAACATGCCGAGCGTTTTGGCTTAGCCCAGTTGCACCAGCTGCGCGGGCGCGTCGGGCGCGGCGACAAGCCCTCCTCTTGCGTGCTGCTCTACAAGGATCCGCTCGGCGAGACGGCAAAACGCCGGCTGTCGGTGATGCGCGAGACCGAGGACGGCTTCCTGATCGCCGAGGAAGACCTGAAATTGCGAGGCGAAGGCGAGCTTCTGGGCACCCGCCAGTCCGGCACACCGGGCTTCCAGGTGGCGCGCATCGAGGCGCACGCCGATCTCCTGGAGGCCGCCCGCGACGATGCCAGGCTGATCCTGTCGCGCGACCCGGAGCTGCAATCCGACCGCGGCGAAGCGTTGCGCCTGCTGCTCTATTTGTTCGGCCGCGACGAAGCCGTGCGGCTCCTGCGCGCCGGATGAGGCCCTAGCGGCGGATTGGCGACCGCTCCGTTGATCGGCTCACCGTTCAGCGTCACCAACTTGGTCTTCACCTCGGGCGCCACGAGCCCGGCCGAAACGATCAGCTTGGCACCGTCCTCGATCGTCATGTCGAGCAGCACAATGTCCGACTTCGGCACATACATGAGAAAGCCGGTGGTCGGGTTCGGCGTGCATGGCATGAACACCGCGATCAGCGGATCGCCTTCCTGATCGAGCTTCTCATTGATCTCGGTTTCCTTCTCGCTGGCCACGAACACCAGCGACCAGACGCCCTTGCGCGGATATTCGACCAGCCCGACCTGGCGGAACATGTCGCCCTTGTTCGACAGCACGGTCTCGAAAATCTGCTTCAGCGAGCCATAGATGCCGCGCACCAGCGGCATGCGGCCAAGCAGGCGCTCGCCGAAACCGACAATGGCGCGGCCGACAATGTTGGCGGTGAGAAAACCAATCAGCGTGATCAGGATCAGCGCGACGATCAGCCCGAAACCCGGAACCGGAAACGGCAGATAGGTGTCGGGGCTGTAACGTGCCGGAATATAGGGTTTTACCCAGGAATCGACCCAGCCGATGAACGACCAGGCGATATAGGCGGTGATCGCCAGCGGCGCGCAGACGACGAAGCCCGTGAGGAAATAGTTCCTCAGCCGGGTCATGCCGGAGGTCTTGGGAGCATCGGACATGGTTCACCGGAGCGCGGGTTGCAGCGCAACATTAGTGAACCGGAAGGCCGTTTGGAACTGCGAAGTTTTTAAAAGGACTCGCTCTATGGCGCGGCTCCCAGTGTTCCAGATGGAAGCTGCTTCCGTTCGCGATTAGCCGAAACATCCGTCGCTTCGTCATCCACGGGCGGAGCAAGGAGCGAAGCGACGCGGCGCAGCCCGAGGATCCTTGCCGGGACGCGGGCCAAAGAATGCAACCCGTCAAGATGGTCGGCGGATCGTTCAGCCCGCTATCCTTCGCTCATGCGGGCTATGTCTACTGCGAGCCGGAGCGAACCGATCGAAAGTCCAATCCAGAATGGTTTCGAGCTTTCCGCAGGGCTGGGTGGTAGGCCCAGGTTCTGCAGCGCTTTGATCCGTCAAAACCGTCGCGGCATGGATCCCCGGGTCTGCGCAGGAGCTTCGCTCCTGCTCCGCCCGAGGATGACGAAAGGATGAGTCCTACTCCACCGTCACGGATTTCGCCAGATTGCGCGGCTGGTCGACGTCGGTGCCCATGAACACGGCGGCGAAATAGGCCAGCATCTGGATCGGCAGCGCGTAGATGATCGGCGAGATGATTTCCGGCACGTCCGGCAGGATAATCGTCTCCATCGTCTTGACGCTTGAGTGTGCCGCGCCCTTGGCGTCGGTGATCAGGATGATCTTGCCGCCGCGTGCCGCCACTTCCTGCATGTTCGACACGGTCTTCTCGAAAATGCGGTCATGCGGCGCAATCACGATGACCGGCATGTTCTCGTCGATCAGCGCGATCGGCCCGTGCTTCAATTCGCCGGCGGCATAGCCCTCGGCGTGGATGTAGGAGATTTCCTTGAGTTTCAGCGCGCCTTCCATGGCCAGCGGGAAATTGGTGTCGCGGCCGAGATAGAGCACGTCCTTGTAGCGCGACAGTTCGCGCGCGATGCGCTCGATCTGCTCTTCGAGCTTGAGCACCTGGTTGG
>NZ_JBWLUW010000051.1:0-2692 GCF_057784245.1 Mesorhizobium sp. CNPSo 4671
GTCGTGGAAGGAGGACCAGAGCGTTATCGCCTGGCTCGACACCTTGTAATTCCGCAAAATAATGTCGAGGAACGCGTCACCACCGGCCCAGCAAAAACCACGTGTTCGGCGCGTTCCTTCTCATTATGAACTGCTGCTGATTACTGCAGGTGCTGCGTGGGAAGGCTCGGTCGCCAGTTGCTCGACGCGCTTTTGTGGCGGCCGCTCTGGACGCAAAAATACTGCGGGCGATTAACCGATCCTCTCGCGCAGCAACCTCTGTTCGGTTTTTCGCTGCCTGATACAGCGATCGGCTATGACCGGTCACATCCAGCATGGGACCAGCAGCTGCGTTTGAAGCCAATGCGCGGCCGGCGAGAACGGCCTGGGCCAGAGGACGTCTTGTTTAATCCAGTTCATATACTGCGGGTTTGAAGTCGTTGGCACATTCGACCGGGGTGAGAAAGTCGATGACCGCGCCGACCGCGCCTCACTAAAGCCTCGCAGCTTGCAGTAGCGGCTTGAGGAGAACGCATTTCAGGCGCATGGCTCGGAAGCGTCGGAAAAAGTTGCGCCCGCATCAAGCCGGGGCGGTGATGTCACGCTGCCGGCTCGCTCTTGAGCACCGAGGGCGCCGCGCGCTAAACACCGTATTCAGGCCTAAGGCGCTTTTCGCTAAGGCACTGCCCAGGAACGCCTATCCGACCGCGCGATGGGTTCGACATCGCCTATCGCGGCCGTTGCGTCACCCGTCGTTCAGAATGTCGCTGGCATTCAGTGAGGCGCGCGCCGGCGAGCTCGAGGAGCGCGTCGGCAATCTCGTCCTCGGTCCAACCGGATTCTGCTGCACGCTGAACCAGTTCCTGCAAAGGCCGGTTCAGGTCGGCAGCACTCTTTCCCTTCATAAAGCCTTCGATCAGAGCAACGTTCCTGTCGACAGTCGGGCTGAATGCCCAACAGGCGCGCAGTTTTTCCTGCATCATCCGTTTGTTCATCCGGTTATTTGGCCCCCTGCAAACCCTACCCGGCCAAATCGGCGCTTGGAAGACCCACCAAATCCGTCATAGCGAAACGGAATTGGATTTCAAGTCGGCTCGGGCGGCGACGGGTCCCACGACGGTTGTTAAGCAGTCAAAGCCGGGTTCGCGCACAGGGTGGTGCTTCTGCCGGCGACAGGTCGACGTCCACCGAACCATATTCGGGATAATCGATGGCGCGCAGATGCCGCAGCCTGCCTTCGTGCCAGCCGGCACTCGGCGCCGACGGTTTTCGCAAAAAAGCCTGGACGTTCTCGACGACGCTACGGCATATTAATTCCTCCCGCGCCTATTTTGCGCGTCTGACGGAGAAGGCGGGCAGAATGACCTCCTTCGAACGCGAGCCGATCGGGTGAGGCGCGGGCAGGGGATGGGCGCCATTGCGTCGAAGCGGACGACGGTTGCTCAGGGGCGCACTTCGGACAAGTACCTTCATGCTCCGCAACTGTCGCAGGAGGGAATGGGCTCTGCTGGAGTGCGAAGACGAGCACGCGGCCGGTAAAGGATAATCGCCAGCGGGCTATTTTGGCTGAGGTCAAGGCACGCGAAGCCTCACAATCAAGCCGCGATTTCTTTTCTTCTCGGCGGTGAGGGGATGAGGCCTCCATGCTCGATGCCAGCCCGGCCCTGGCGGGATCGTCAACCAGGATACCTCCTAAATATCGAGACGTTTAAACCGAGGTTCACCAATGATCCGCTAGGGTAGCGCGTGAACGGTCCGAACGTGTTACCAGGGGGTCAACCATTGGGCATTCCGCGAAATACACGTCGGACGCGGGTCTATGTTCCCAGCCAAGGCCCGGCGAGTTGGCAAGCCTTCCTCGCCGAACCTGAGAGGCAATGGCGAACCGGCTACTCGGCAAAGACGCTTGCTCATTGTTGGGAAAGTGCTGACGGCTTGCCGGCCGAAGTCGCGCAGATGTTCGATTGCCCGGCCGAGCTACTCCTGGCTTTGCCCGAGCACAGGGTGCCACTCGACGGGGGCAACCGTGACAGCCAGAATGACGTGTTTGCCCTTATCCGCTTCGGCCAACAGACCTGTGCTGCAACCATCGAAGGCAAGGTAAGCGAGCCATTTGGACCGACCGTGGGCGAATGGTATGCCGAGCCGTCGCGGGGAAAGCGAGAGCGCATGCGCCAACTATGCGGCTTGCTCGGCTTCGATGATGTCCCGCCATTTCATATCCGTTATCAGTTGATGCACAGGACGGCTTCCGCGTTGATCGAGGCTCGGCGCTTCAAGACTGATGAAGCCGCCATGATCGTCCACTCGTTCTCGCCAGCGCGAATGTGGTTCGAGGACTTCGCCACCTTCGCGAGCCTTTTCGGCGCCGAAGTCAAACCTGACACGTCGAGCACCGTGATCCTAAAGTCAGGGCAGCGGCTCCGCTGGGCCAACGGCAACGCGGATTTTCTCAAATGCTAGGAGTTCCGGTGGATATCAGATCGACCAGCATGGGGACCACTGCACGGAAGCGATATACGACCAAACAGATGGGCGATGCTTGCGAGATGATCGTTGCCGCAGAGCTCACGCTCGCCGGCATCCCTGCTTTGAAAGTTCCCGACAACTGGCCCGGTTACGATGTGATCGCGCAGCCATTCGACCGGCCAGCGCAACGCGTTTCGGTAAAGTCGCGGACATTCAAGCGCGGTGCCGCCTATGTCGGCTACAA
>NZ_JBWLUW010000052.1:0-2480 GCF_057784245.1 Mesorhizobium sp. CNPSo 4671
GGTGAGCGCTGTTGCGGCACCACCTTTCGCGCGTGGTCGTGAGCCACGATGCTCGGAGCCTTTGAGGGCTTCGACACATGACGATTTCAGAGCTTACGCTTAAGTCCAGAGACGAAGAGCCGGTTCGTCGGCTTGAGATATTCACGGGTTCTGGACGGCGGCGCGAATGGTTGCCGGAGGAGAAGGCGCGGATCGTGGCGGAAAGCTACGATGCCGGCGAGACCGTGAGCGCGGTGGCCCGGCGATATGCATTGTCCCCGCAGCAGCTGTTCGCCTGGCGCCGGTCCGCGCGGGTGCCATTGGCGAATGCGCCGTCACCGGAGCCATTATTTGTTCCAGCAGTGGTCGCGGCACCGCAGCCCGAACCGGCGGGGAAGCGCGCGAGATCGACGCGGAAGCGGAAGGCCGCGCGAGAAGCCGGCGTGATCGAACTGGAGATTGACGGTGTCGCCATGCGCGTCGGTCGTGGCGCCGACACCAGGACGGTGGCGGCGGTGATCCGTGCGCTGAAGGCGCCGTCGTGATCGGGCCGACGGGTGCGGTCAAGGTGATGGTCGCGACGAAGCCTGTGGACTTCCGCAAGGGGGCCGAGGGCCTGGCGGCGCTGGTGCGCGAGACGATGGGTGCCGATCCGTTCTCTGGCACGGTCTACGTCTTCAGGGCCAAGCGCGCCGACCGGGTCAAGCTGGTGTACTTCGACGGCACCGGCGTTTGCCTGCTGGCGAAGCGTCTGGAGGACGGGAAGTTCTGCTGGCCTGCCATCACCGATGGCGTGGTGAGGTTGTCGGCGGCGCAATTGCAGGCGCTCCTGGAAGGGTTGGATTGGCGGCGCGTGCATGACGCCCGCGAGACGCGCGCGCCGGTCGCGGCAAGTTGATTCCATGGGCGGCCAGAGACGCTGGCAAAGCATTGGAATGCATGATTGAATCGGCCTTGTGAGCAACCCGGCCGAGCCTCAGACCAACGATCCGATCGCGCTTCAGGCGATGCTCGCGGCGGAGCGCGCCGAGAACGAGCGGCTGCGCCAGATCATCAAGGAACTGCAGCGCCACCGCTTCGGCCGCAGGGCAGAGAGCCTGCCGGTCGACCAACTGCTGCTGGGCCTGGAAGAGGCCGAGCAGGTCGAGGCGGAGGACTTCGCCGCAGAGGACGCCGCCGATCCTGCTAAGCGCGAGGCTCGCGCCAGGAAGCGCCGCGCCAACCGCGGTTCACTGCCCGCGCACCTGCCGCGTATCGAGCAGGTCATCGACATCCCCGACAAGATCTGCCCGTGCTGCAAGGGGATGCTGCACGTCATGGGCGAGGATCGCTCCGAGCGCCTCGACATCGTGCCGGCCCAATTCCGCGTCATCGTCACGCGCCGACCGAAGTATGCTTGCCGGAGCTGCGAGGAGGTCGTGGTGCAGGCGCCCGCAGCGGAGCGCCTCGTCGAGGGGGGCATCCCGACCGAAGCGACCGTCGCCCACGTGCTGGTGTCGAAGTATGCCGACCATCTTCCCCTGTATCGCCAGGCGCAGATCTATGCCCGGCAGGGCGTGAACCTGGATCGGTCCACGCTCGCCGACTGGGTCGGCAAGGCAGCCTTCCTGCTACGGCCGATCCACGAGCGGCTGTTCGAGCGGCTGAAGGCGTCCGGCAAGCTCTTCGCCGACGAGACCACGGCGCCGGTGCTCGATCCCGGGCGCGGCCGCACCAAGACGGGCCAGCTGTTCGCTTACGCCCGCGACGATCGCCCCTGGGGCGGGATCGCTCCACCCGGCGTCGCCTATCTCTATGCGCCCGACCGCAAGGCCGAACAGCCGTTGCGCCACCTTCAGGGCTTCGTTGGAATCCTGCAAGTCGACGGCTACGCCGGATACCGGGCGCTGGCCGAGCGCAATGCCGTGAGCCTGGCGTTCTGCTGGGCGCATGTCCGTCGACGCTTCTACGAACTGGCCCAGTCCGGACCCGCGCCGATTGCCACGGAGGCGCTCCAGCGCATCGCCGAGCTCTACAAGATCGAGAGCGAGATACGGGGACGCTCGCCCGAAGAGCGGCGCACCGCCCGCCAGGAGAGAAGCCGCCCCGTCATCGATATCCTCCAGCCATGGCTGCGCGAGAAGCTCGCCCTGGTCAGCCAGAAGAGCAAGCTCGCCGAAGCAATCCGCTACCCGCTCTCGCGCTGGGCCGGACTTGGTCGCTTCCTCGACGACGGCCGCGTCGAGATCGACTCCAACGTGGTCGAACGCTCGATCAGGCCAATCGCCCTCAATCGGAAGAATGCGCTCTTCGCCGGTTCCGACGGCGGTGGAGAGCACTGGGCGACCATCGCCTCGCTCGTAGAAACCGCAAAACTCAACGGCGTCGACCCGTACGCCTACCTCACCGACGTCATCACCCGCATCGTCGCCGGCCATCCGCAAAGCCAACTCGACGACCTGCTGCCCTGGGCCTACGCCCCCGCACCACTCAAGGCCGTGGCCTGAGAACAGCGGTTACGC
>NZ_JBWLUW010000053.1:0-2319 GCF_057784245.1 Mesorhizobium sp. CNPSo 4671
AGTAATCAGCAGCAGTTCATAATGTGAAGGAACGCGCCGAACACGCGATTTTCCCAGCAGGCAGGCCCGATCGGCCTTCGGCGTGCTGCGCATTATTTTTCGACATGAGATCTTTGGCTGTCGTTCAAAACGCAGTCGAGGAGATTTTCATGTCACACGAAACCAGCTCTCTGGTCACCGAACTGAAGGCGTGGCTGACGCAACAGCGATTCAATCCATTTGCAATTTACCATTATTGCCGCAACGCCGAGTATTTTCTGCAGCATCTTTCCGAGCGAGGCATAGCTCTGGAGATGGTAACGCCGGATGATGTGTCGAAATACCTTCGCCTCGCCGTGCGTCGATTTCGAAAACGATATGGTCATCCACCGGCACCTCATTGGGAGGCCACCCCGCGGGCGGCAATCCATGCCCTTTTACGACGTTCGCTTAAGCGATGGCCTCCAGAACCGGACCCGACCGATGCTGGCGAACGTCTCTACCGCGAGGTTTTGGCTCGTTATGAGGAGTGG
This sequence comes from Mesorhizobium sp. CNPSo 4671, assembly GCF_057784245.1. NCBI lineage: Bacteria > Pseudomonadati > Pseudomonadota > Alphaproteobacteria > Hyphomicrobiales > Phyllobacteriaceae > Mesorhizobium > Mesorhizobium sp. CNPSo 4671. The sequence goes on from NZ_JBWLUW010000053.1 coordinate 513, forward strand.
CTGCGGGAAGAGCGTGGGCTGGCGGCATCCTCGATCTCCGCCCTGATGTGGGAAGCAAAGCATTTCTGTGGCTGGTACGCAAAGCACTCGGCGACCGTCGGCTTTGCGGAATTGAGCGTTCCCGACATCGATGCCTATATGGACATGCGGGCTCCTGGACTGACCCGCATATCGTTGAAGGATGCCGCCGACCGGCTCCGGTCGTTGCTGAAGCATCTTCATAGGTCCGGGCACACCGCCGCCGACCTCGCGACGCGTGTCATCGCCCCGCTGCTCTATGCTTACGAGGGAATTCCATCCGCTCTAAGTTCAGATCAGATCGCCGCCGTCCTGGAGGTCGCCAGCAAGGATCAATCGCCAGGGGGATTGCGGGACTACGCCATCCTCCAGATGCTGGCGGTCTATGGCTTGCGTGCCGGTGAAATAAGCGGGTTGCGACTGGAGGACGTCGACTGGCGCGGTGACGTTTTGCACATTCGCCATTCCAAGACCGGGGCGCGTTCTGTTTTGCCGTTACTGGAATCGGTTGGAGAGGCCTTGATTGCCTACCTTCGGCATGGCCGGCCGGAAACAGATGTGCGGGAAATCTTCGTTCGCATACGCGCACCGTACGTTCCCATGGTTCGCATCGGCAACGAAGTCCGCCGGCGGATAGAGGCGGCAGGTCTCGTGCTGAGTGGCAAGCGCGGCCCCCACATCTTCCGGCATGCTCGTGCTGTCAGCCTGCTGCGTGCAGACGTGCCGAGGAAGGTGATCGGAGACGTATTGGGCCATCGATCGACGGAATCGACGATTCCATATCTGAAGCTGGCCACTGAAGATCTGCGCGCCATCGCTCTGGAGATTCCGGGTCCGGAGGGGCGCGCATGAGCACCTGGCCCGACACCAACGGAAAGATCATCGAGCGCTATCATGCTCAATTGCGGTTGCGACATCCGAGGAGCCCGACCACCTATCGGCGGATTCTGCACAGCTTCCAGGAGGTTGCTGCCCGGCAACCGGCCAACACCACGCTCGTCACACGGGAGACCCTGGAAACCTGGCTGAGCGAGCGGGCTCGAGACTGGGCTCGCCCGACGTTGATGCATTACGCCCGCATCATCAACCGATTCCTCGATTACCTCGTGCAGGAGGGTTTTACCGCCAGCAATCCCATCAACGAATTGTGCGCCGCTCATCAAGCCAGAAGCGACAAGGCGGTGCTGCGAGCGCTGCTCTCGCCGGATCCCGATCAAGCTCTGGAGGCATTGCGGCAGCTCCCAGCGTTCGGCAGTGTGCTCGGGGACTTCATGCGCAACCATATCGCTCTCATGCGAACCAGAGGCTATCGCTATCTGACGCAGGCGCATTGGCTCTGGCGCTTTGACCGCTTTTTGCAGATGCACCCGGAATTGGCGGCGGAGCCGGTACCGATCATGCTACAGCACTGGGCGGCGGCACGGTCGACGGCGAACCATGCCGCCGAATGCGAGAAGCTCGCGCGCGTGCTGGGCAAGGCGCTTAACCGTCTTGATCCGGCGATCATGCCGAAACGTCCCGACCCGCGGCCGGGACAGCAGGTCGCGAAGCAATGGCGCCGGCCCTACATCTACAGTGTCGAAGAGATCCGTCGGCTTCTCGATATCGCCCGATCCTACCCTTCACCGCGGTCACCGCTCCGACCGGTGAGCCTCTACGTGATGCTGGTATTGGCCTATTGCTGCGGGTTGCGGCTGGGGGAACTCGCGCGTCTCGATCTTGGTGATGTCGATCTGATTGCCGGCACGATCACCATCCGGGAAACGAAGTTCTTCAAGTCCCGGATCCT
>NZ_JBWLUW010000054.1:0-1923 GCF_057784245.1 Mesorhizobium sp. CNPSo 4671
ATGGCAAAGTCGAAGTTCCGCCCGCTTCATGACCGCGTGGTCGTTCGGCGGGTCGAATCCGAATCCAAGACCGCCGGCGGGATCATCATCCCGGATACGGCGAAGGAAAAGCCGCAGGAAGGCGAGATCATCGCCGTCGGCTCCGGCGCGCGCGACGAAGCCGGCAAGCTGGTTCCCCTGGACGTCAAGGCTGGCGACCGCATCCTGTTCGGCAAGTGGTCGGGCACCGAAGTCAAGCTCAATGGCGAAGACCTTCTGATCATGAAGGAATCCGACATTATGGGCATCATCGGCTGATCATCGGCCTCACCGTCAACTGAATTCCGGGCTTACCCCAAGCCCCTGCCAGGAGCTAAAAATGGCTGCTAAAGACGTAAAATTCTCCCGTGATGCCCGTGAGCGCATGCTGCGCGGCGTCAACATCCTCGCCGACGCGGTGAAGGTTACACTCGGCCCCAAGGGCCGCAACGTCGTCATCGACAAGTCGTTCGGCGCCCCGCGCATCACCAAGGACGGCGTCACCGTCGCCAAGGAAATCGAGCTTGAGGACAAGTTCGAGAACATGGGCGCGCAGATGGTCCGCGAAGTTGCTTCGAAGACCAACGACATCGCCGGCGACGGCACCACGACCGCGACCGTTCTGGCGCAGTCGATCGTCCAGGAAGGCCACAAGGCGGTTGCCGCCGGCATGAACCCGATGGACCTGAAGCGCGGCATCGATCTGGCCGTGACCGAAGTCGTCGCGGCGCTCGGCAAGGCTGCCAAGAAGATCAAGACCTCCGAGGAAGTTGCCCAGGTCGGCACGATCTCGGCCAATGGCGACGAGTCGGTCGGCAAGATGATCGCGGAAGCGATGCAGAAGGTCGGCAACGAGGGCGTCATCACGGTTGAGGAAGCCAAGACCGCCGAGACCGAACTCGAAGTCGTCGAAGGCATGCAGTTCGACCGCGGCTACCTCTCGCCCTACTTCGTCACCAACGCCGACAAGATGGTTGCCGATCTCGAGGACGCCTACATCCTGCTCCACGAGAAGAAGCTCTCCAACCTGCAGGCCATGCTGCCGGTTCTCGAAGCCGTCGTGCAGACCTCCAAGCCGCTGCTCATCATCTCGGAAGACGTCGAAGGCGAGGCTCTGGCCACGCTGGTCGTCAACAAGCTGCGTGGCGGCCTGAAGATCGCCGCCGTCAAGGCTCCGGGCTTCGGTGATCGCCGCAAGGCGATGCTGGAAGACATCGCCATCCTCACCGGTGGCCAGGTCATCTCGGAAGACCTCGGCATCAAGCTCGAGAACGTCGGCCTCAACATGCTCGGCCGCGCCAAGAAGGTGTCGATCTCCAAGGAGAACACCACCATCGTCGACGGCGCCGGCAAGAAGGCCGAGATCCAGGGCCGTGTCGCCCAGATCAAGCAGCAGATCGAAGAGACCACCTCGGACTACGACAAGGAGAAGCTGCAGGAACGTCTCGCGAAGCTCGCCGGCGGCGTTGCGGTGATCCGCGTCGGCGGTGCGACGGAAGTCGAAGTCAAGGAAAAGAAGGACCGCGTCGATGACGCCCTCAACGCGACCCGCGCGGCCGTCGAAGAAGGCATCGTTGCAGGCGGCGGTGTCGCCCTGCTGCGCGCTTCGGCCAACATCAAGGCCACCGGCGCCAATGCCGACCAGGCCGCTGGCATCAACATCGTGCGTCGGGCACTGCAGGCTCCGGCCCGCCAGATCGCGGCCAACGCCGGTGCGGAAGCATCGATCGTTGCCGGCAAGATCCTTGAGAACAAGGGCGCGACCTTCGGTTACAACGCCCAGACCGGCGAGTATGGCGACATGATCGCCATGGGCATCGTCGACCCGGTCAAGGTCGTGCGCACCGCTCTCCAGGACGCGGCCTCGGTCGCCGGCCTGCTCGTCACCACCGAAGCCATGATCGC
>NZ_JBWLUW010000055.1:0-1778 GCF_057784245.1 Mesorhizobium sp. CNPSo 4671
GAACTGGCGATCTCGCTCAGCTGCCGCTCAAAGGTCGCTGCATCTGCGGACGGCACCGCGGGTGAACTCGCTTGCCGGCCCGCGCTGTCCGACTTTACCTGCTCCCACTTCGTCGAGGCGAAATCCATCCGTTCCTCCCTTCAAAAATATCGGCATCGAAGCTGGGCTGGATTTGACGTGCCGGAAATCAGGAACAAACTACCCTTTAACAGCCCTCGGCAGGCATGCACCGTGAGCATCGGCAGCCGATGTTCTTCCAATGCGACCAACCCTGTCTGTTTTGTTAAATGGGGAAGCTGTCGACAACCTGATCACGACAACGCGCCTTGAGCGTGGTGCATGTGCCCGCGCGCTTCGCCGTCAAGACCCCATAGATCGAAATCTGAGACAAATACTGCTTCTCCCCGCTGTACGGCCATCTTTCGCGGTGAGGTGCACTGCAAAGTACGGTTGCGCGACTGGCAGAGACCTGGTTGAACGGGAAGGCACTGCTTTGGCAAGCACATCCGGCCCGCCATCCGATTCTCACTCGTTCTTGATGTCAGCTGCGCGTGGCGACGCAAAGAGCTGCCGTAATCGACGATCGTCTTGCCCGTCGATGTCTTGTGGCCGCAGCCGGGCCGTTTAGAACGCCTCCGTCGAACATGCAGTCATCATTTCCACGCTCTTGGCAAACACTTCGCGAAGTGTGGAGCGAGGTCGACAGGCGCGTCCGGAACCCGAATGGGCGAACTGCCCATGCCGAAGCCCTCTTCACCGCGATGCGGCCAACATCCGTCATGCGCTGACTGCTCGGTTCCGCTATTCAAACGCCCGCCTTCGAGACCTTCTGGGATGCGCAGGCGTTTAGACAGCAATCGCAAACGAGGTGCACTGGACCCGGCATGCCATGCACTTTGACCGTGACCTCGGCGGCAAACGGTTTGGAAACGACGGCTATTCTCGCGAGGAGCTTGCCGCCGCGTTCCTTTGCGCGACCCCCGGGGGGGGCGCCTTGAGGTCGCGACGACCCTAAATCTCAACGAGCGGCTTGATCCCAACACCGTTAACGGCGAACGTCTCGAAGAACTGCAGCGCCTCCAGTCGAGGACCATCGATACCACTCCGGTCGAAGGCGAAGAGCTGGATTCACAAAGGGCGGGGAAGCAGTAGTTAGCTCGTCATGCGCCGAGGGGCCCGTTGCCCACCGCAATTTGCGATTTGAGACCCGTATTTCGATCCAATCGCCTCCGAATTTTAACGGAGGAAATCGGACGGGCCGCGAAATCATTCGACACGTCGATCGTTAAATGGGTGGCCAGCCCACACCCGCAGACGAGCGTGCGAAGAAGGACAACAGCTCGCCACGCGTGATCGGCTGGACATAGGCGATGCACACCAAGACGAGCACCTCCGATTGCGTTAGCTCCCTTGCCCCCCTCCCGCTGCCGTGTGTCTAAGGCGGCGTGGATGGCGTTGGCGAAAGCAGCTTTTTGCTCTTCGCCCTGTCCCTTCCATCTTGACTAGTGCGAGCCTGCAGCCTTATCTCACGACCGCGTTAGCACTCGCCTTAGGTGAGTGCCAACTCGTATCCGGCGGCATCGCCGGATGGAGAAACTGTTCTCACCGTTCTCATTCGAGGAAGAAAAAATGGCAAAGTCGAAGTTCCGCCCGCTTCATGACCGCGTGGTCGTTCGGCGGGTCGAATCCGAATCCAAGACCGCCGGCGGGATCATCATCCCGGATACGGCGAAGGAAAAGCCGCAGGAAGGCGAGATCATCGCCGTCGGCTCCGGCGC
>NZ_JBWLUW010000056.1:0-1675 GCF_057784245.1 Mesorhizobium sp. CNPSo 4671
CTGCAGTAATCAGCAGCAGTTCATAATGAGAAGGAACGCGCCGAACACGTGGTTTTTGCTGGGCCGGTGGTGACGCGTTCCTCGACATTATTTTGCGGAATTACAAGGTGTCGAGCCAGGCGATAACGCTCTGGTCCTCCTTCCACGACGCGCGTTTGCCTGGTGGCGATGGGATTTCGAGCCGCTCCAATGCCATGCGCTTCGTTTCCAGATTCGCCTGAGCGTAGTGGTTGGTGGTGTCAAGGCTGACGTGGCCAAGCCAGCTCCGGATCACCGTGATGTCGACGCCCGCCGCCACCAAATGAACCGCCGTCGCATGACGGAAGCTGTGAGGTGTAATCGTCTTGGAAGCGAGGCTGGGCGCGATCTTTGTTGCCGCTTCGACATATTCGACCAGTTTGAAGCGGACGCCCGAAGCGCCGAGTGAAGCGCCATACCGATTGACGAAGATCGGTTCGTCCTCGCGTCTTGGCTGCCGCCGAAGTAATGATCGCAGTAGCAAGATGGTTTCCGGCCAGAGAGGGCTGATGCGTTCTTTCCGGCCTTTACCGTAGAGACGGACGCAAGCAGGCGTATCGAACCGGATTGCCCCGGGGCAAACGTCGAGCGCTTCCTGGATGCGCGCACCCGTGTTGTAAAGGAAGGAGAGCAGCGCGTGGTCGCGCTGCCCCTCGACCGTCGAGCGATCGGGCTGGGCTAGAATCGCCTTCACTTCTTCCGGTTCCAGATAGCATGGCGCGGGGGTTGGTGCCTTCTTCATCGGCACATGCAGGATTTCGGTGCATTGCGCGATAGCCGCTGGTTCCCGACCAGCAACGAAGCCAAAAAAGCTGCGCAAGGCCGACAGGCGGCAATTGCGCGTGCCAATCGTGTCTCCTCGCTCCTGCTCGGTATGGCGCAGGAAGGCGCTGACCTCGGCGGCTGTCAGGTCCGCCAGAGTGAGCCGGGCAACCGATCGATGCCGTTGCTGCGCGACGAACCTTAGGAATAGGCGCCAGGTGTCACGGTAAGAACGCACGGTATGTTTGGATGCGTTTCGCTGCTGGACCAGCCATTCATAGAAGAAGGCATGAAGCAGACGCGGGAATGGGTCGACCATCCTCATGGCCGCACCCCTTCCGATACGGCAAGGCAATGTGCCCCGAACCTTCGGAAGCGTTGGTTTGCCTGTTCCAGAAGATCCTGGGTGATGGTGATGTAGACGAGCGTCGAATGGATATCGCGGTGACCAAGATACGTCGCGAGGAACGGCAACTTGTCCTGCGGATTGATGCCGGCGCGGTACCATTCGAGAATACGGTTCACCACGAACGAGTGGCGAACATCGTGAATGCGAGGTCCGGTTTTGCCTGTCGCCGGTTTGAGCCCAGCACGACGCAGGATGTCGATCAGGCAACGGGCGATGGCCTGCGACGTGTATCGGGCATTGCCTTGATCGTGCCAGAACAGGCCGGACTCCGCATTTTGCGGCGCCTTCGCCTTACGCCTCATCACCAGATATTCCGTCAGCGCCGCCAGTGTGCTGCCGGCAAGCGGCAGGATCCGGGACTTGAAGAACTTCGTTTCCCGGATGGTGATCGTGCCGGCAATCAGATCGACATCACCAAGATCGAGACGCGCGAGTTCCCCCAGCCGCAACCCGCAGCAATAGGCCAATACCAGCATCACGTAGAGG
>NZ_JBWLUW010000057.1:0-1536 GCF_057784245.1 Mesorhizobium sp. CNPSo 4671
TTGTGGCTTCGGGGCCGTCCGAGTGTCGCTTACGCGGCTCTCTTGAATTTCGCGGAGGGCAGTCTTAGAAGCAAACTTCTTCGTCGCCAGCGGCGCACCGCCCTCGTTCGTGAGGCGTATATAGTCGCCACCAATCCAAACTGTCAACAGCCATCTCAGATGTTTTTTCGATTTCTCGTGGGCATATCCACAAGGCCGAAATTCGTGAGTTGGCTTGGCTGAATTTCGAACGGTTTTCCGCTGCAGATCTTTTCTGTCGGGGTTCGCCATCACCTTGGCGCCCGATGCATGCAATCGGCCCGACAATCGCCCGTCCTGTCTGTCGATTGTCGGTCGAGTACCGGCCTAAGCGATGCTTCAGAGCCGGTCTTCCAGCAATTCCGGCGTGATGTTTCGACCGGCGTAGAAGATGCCCAGGATCAGCATCCGTTCGCCCTCGACCGCGAAAGCAATGCTGACGGCGCGCCGGTAACCAACAATCCGCAGCCCGGGCATGATCTCGACCCGCTCGGTACCACGCTGTGGAAAAGTCGACAGGCCCAGGCAATGGTCGCGGATGCCGACAACGAAATTCCACGCAATCGCCGGCGACGCGCGCTCGGCAATGTCATCATAGAGCCGTTCGAGCTCAGCTTCCGCTCCCGGGTGGAAGACAATCCGGTACTCCATCCCCTACTTGGCTTTCGCCTGCTTCGCGCGATGACGCGCTTCAAGCCGGGAAAAGACCGTTTCGGCAGGAACCCCCTTCGCCGGATCCCGTTGGAGCTCGGCCAGGCGTCCCGGAATTTCCTCGCGCAGCCACCTCTCCCGCTCCGCCTCGAAATCCTCAAGCATGCGCAGGCCGGCGCGGACAACCTCACTGGCATTGTTGTAGCGGCCTGATTCGAGCTGCTTCCTGATGAAGCTCTCATAGTGGTCGTTCAGGGCGTAGTTTGGCATGGCAACCTCTGGAAAAAATATGGGATCATAGGAATATAACAATAGATGTCATTTATTGCCAGAATCGGTCGATTCGGTAGCACCGCCTTGATTCGGATTGTTCCGCAGACAGGGGTTTGATTCGCCCGATTCGGTACAGCCTATGTATCGCCGCCCCCAAGCCGCCGGCGCGATCGGGATCGAACCCGCAATCGATAGCTGCAGCAATCTGCTCTCGTCATCCAGGAGAGATGACGGCACTGAAGCCGGCTGAAAAAGAAGCCCGCTGCTAAATTCATTTCGCATTTGGTTGTGGGCCGCCGCTTCGATTCGGCTTTGCCGTCGGCTTCTGCTCCGAGAAGGTCCGATTCTTTTTCGCGCGGCTGGGCTGAATCCTCCTCATCGACTGACGGCGGCCAGCGCCGCCAATGCGAACGGCCTTCTGGCTTTGCGCCTAGCGGGCCGTTTTATGTTGGTTTTGGGATAGGCTTTGAGTTTTCTGTCCTGCGGCTTTGGCTTTGCCTGCTTGCGGGCCGCTGATGACAGGTTCGAATCGGCGGCCAGCGTCAGCAAAAAGCAAAACGGCCCGCTTGAGGCGGGCCGTTGAATGTTGGTTGC
>NZ_JBWLUW010000058.1:0-1490 GCF_057784245.1 Mesorhizobium sp. CNPSo 4671
ACCCAGAACCAGTGATCCTCCCCCTCCACCTCGACAAACCGCGCCCCCGAAATCCGCGCCGCCAGATACCGCCCGGCCTCGACCCGTACGGCGCGGGACCAGCCTCTTGGCCAAGACTTTTGACAGCAGCGGCCGCACCTCGGTATCGCGCAGCGCCTGCAGCAGGCCTGCCACCGCGCCTGGCGGGCGGCGGCGACGCTGGGCGCGAAGGTCGGGAATGGCCGCCTTGCCAGTCCTGCCAATTCGAAAGTTCGACCTGCTGCCAGGTCTTGACGAAAATCGGTGCGCCTGACACGAGGGCAAATGGGGCATTCGCGCCATGGACGACGAGCAAGCGGTGGGCAAGCTTTGAAGCGCTTTTTTCGATTGCTTGCCGCCGTGGTCATGGCGTCCGGCGTGGCCGGCTGCACCAGCGTCTCCTACTACGCGCAGTCGCTGGAGGGCCATGTGCAGATCATGGCCGCGCGGAAAAATGTCGGAAAGCTCATCCATGATCCCTCGACGCCTGTGGCATTGCGCGCGAAGTTGACGTCGGCGAGCGCCATACGTCGCTTTGCCACGGATGAGCTGGCGCTGCCCGATAACAGCAGCTACCGAAGCTATGTCGACATCGGCCGGGACAATGTGACCTTTGCCGTTTTTGCCGCGCCGCAATTCTCGCTCACGCCACGGACATGGTGCTTTCCGGTCTTCGGCTGCGTTCCGTACCGGGGCTACTTTTCCCAGAAATCCGCGGCTGAAAGTGCTGCCGAACTGCAGCGACAAGGGCTGGACGTCTACGTCTCGGGCGTCACTGCCTATTCCACGCTTGGCTGGTTCAGCGACCCGCTGCTCAGCACCATGCTGCGTCAGGACGCCATATATCTCGCAGGCCTCATCTTCCATGAACTGGCGCACCAGAAAATCTATGTGAACGGCGACTCCGCGTTCAACGAGGCTTTCGCGGTTGCCGTCGAAATCACCGGGGTGAGGAAATGGCTGCGCGCCACCGGCAATCGCGCCGGATTGCTCAGTTACGAAATCGATCGCCGGCGCAAGGCGGATTTTCTCGGACTGATAGCGAAAACGCGGGACGAGTTGATGCAGGTCTATGGCAGCCCCCGCACTTCGCAGCAGATGGCTGCCGCCAAAACAGCCGCGATCGACAGGCTGCGGGTGCGCTACCGGCAAATGCGCGACACGCGCTGGGCCGGATATCGCGGATACGATGCCTGGTTCAATAATCCCATCAACAACGCAAAGCTCGCCGCGACGTCCGTCTACGGCGAACAGGTTCCGGCGTTCCTTCGCCTTTATGACTTGTGCGCAGGCGATTATCCCACGTTCTATGCTTCCGTACGGCGGATTGCGGCATTGCCCCAGCCTTCCCGTGCGGAGGCACTGAGCAACGCGACTGCGTGTCATTGACGTCGACCAGCACGGCGGCGCCTGACCAACGCCGGTTCTGGCCGATAGGCGCGGGAGCGCGGCCTGCCTCACCCACCCCGCAC
>NZ_JBWLUW010000059.1:0-1329 GCF_057784245.1 Mesorhizobium sp. CNPSo 4671
CTGGGCGACGCTGCGAGCAGGGGAGCGATCGTCGATGGCGGTTCGTTGTCAGCGCGATGCTTGGCACGCCAATCCCAAGGCGCTTCAAACGTTCCTGCCCAGATGCCGACTTTTGCCGCCTTGGCCTTCTCCTGCAGCATGGCGTAGGCTCCTTGGCTGTATTTTGGCCAATCAAGAGCTTGGCCGTCCATTCCAAGCGGCGACGTTGGCACCATCGGCCCGCCTGCAATTGCCGACATAGCGACCGTAGCGATCCCATGACACAAACGTGCACTGGGTCGGTCGCGAGGCGGCGAGAAAGGCATCGAGAGCGGTGGCGGACCTGGCGCCACATTGATACCGAAAGCCCTTCGCGTCGTCGCACTGCTGTGCTGACTCCGGTGCATCGATGCCATTGAACCGGATGCGCTGGCCATGGATCTCGATCGTGTCGCCGTCGATGACAGATGCGACCCCAGCAATTGCTACCGGTCGCGGCGTGATCAGGTTCTGCAGATTGATTTCCGGCAGCGACCCGCTGTTGTGCACGACAAACTGCGTCACCAAAGCGGAAGTCGCAGCCACCGTCACGAAGACCAGCCGCATCGGCACGCTGGCCCAGCGTCGTGCGAGCGGGCGTCCTGCGCCATACGTTTGCGCCACGGCCCCGACCAATCATCGTAGCGGGATTTGTCCAAGCCCCTTCTCCCCGGCGCAAGAATGCGCCCAAAACAAACGGAAAGTCCAGAATCCTATAGGAACCGCTCAACGGCCTGCCTGTTATGAAATCGGAGGGCTCCGTCGAGCAGCACCATGTCGAGCGGTCTTCCACAACCATCGCAAGCGACGGGAACACGGATTCGACCACCACTAAGGCGCCGAGTCCGAATTCTGCAAAGACTGTGCCCCGGCCGACGCGCCGCGCTACGCCATCGCCCGATCATAGAACCTGCGCCGCCGCATCGTCATTCGTGAGATCGACGCCGCGTTACTTGAGATCGTTCAGTAAGGGAGCAACCACTGGGGTCGCTGCCAATTCGAAATTGGCATCCCACTCCGCAAACAACGCGGGGACTTGATCGACACGAAAGTCACGAAAGTATCGTTCCGCAGCGGTCTTGCTGGTTGCCTTGTCACGTCGCGCCAATCCCTCGGCTACGGGCCGTGGAACGAGGTAGATTGCGCGAGCCTTGAACCCCTCGGATGGCAGCAGAACAATCGCCAGCCAATCGAATTGGTCGTAGTCGTTGTAGCCGACATAGGCGGCACCGCGCTTGAATGTCCGCGACTTTACCGAAACGCGTTGCGCTGGCCGGTCGAATGGCTGCGCGATCACATCGTAACCGGGCC
>NZ_JBWLUW010000060.1:0-1169 GCF_057784245.1 Mesorhizobium sp. CNPSo 4671
ATGGCAAAAGGTAAATTCGAGCGCACTAAGCCTCATGTGAACATCGGCACGATTGGTCACGTTGACCATGGCAAGACGTCGCTGACGGCGGCGATCACGAAGTATTTTGGCGAGTACAAGCGCTACGACCAGATCGATGCGGCGCCGGAAGAGAAGGCCCGCGGCATCACCATCTCGACGGCTCACGTCGAATACGAGACGGCCAACCGCCACTACGCCCACGTCGACTGCCCCGGCCACGCCGACTATGTGAAGAACATGATCACCGGTGCCGCGCAGATGGACGGCGCGATCCTGGTCGTGTCGGCCGCCGACGGCCCGATGCCGCAGACCCGCGAGCACATCCTGCTTGCCCGTCAGGTCGGCGTGCCGTCGATCGTCGTGTTCCTCAACAAGGTCGACCAGGTCGACGATGCCGAGCTGCTCGAACTGGTCGAGCTCGAGGTTCGCGAGCTTCTGTCGAAGAACGAGTTCCCCGGCGACGACATTCCGATCGTCAAGGGTTCGGCGCTGGCCGCTCTTGAAGATTCGAACAAGACCATCGGCGAGGACGCGATCCGCGAGCTGATGGCTCAGGTCGATGCCTACATCCCGACCCCGGTTCGTCCGCTCGACAAGCCGTTCCTGATGCCGATCGAAGACGTGTTCTCGATCTCGGGCCGTGGCACGGTCGTCACCGGCCGCGTCGAGCGCGGCGTGGTCAAGGTTGGCGAGGAACTCGAAATCATCGGCATCCGTCCGACGACCAAGACGACCTGCACGGGCGTCGAAATGTTCCGCAAGCTGCTCGATCAGGGCCAGGCTGGCGACAACATCGGCGCGCTGCTGCGCGGCGTTGACCGTGAAGGTGTCGAGCGCGGCCAGGTTCTGGCCAAGCCGGGCACGGTGAAGCCGCACAAGAAGTTCGTGGCCGAAGCCTACATCCTGACCAAGGACGAAGGTGGCCGTCACACGCCGTTCTTCACCAACTACCGTCCGCAGTTCTACTTCCGCACGACGGACGTGACCGGCATCGTGTCGCTGCCGGCTGGCACCGAGATGGTGATGCCTGGCGACAACATCACCGTCGATGTCGAGCTGATCGTGCCGATCGCCATGGAAGAGAAGCTGCGCTTCGCCATCCGTGAAGGCGGCCGCACCGTCGGTGCCGGCATCGTCGTCACCATCAA